>DASYJY010000099.1:0-17383 GCA_035995985.1 Thermoanaerobaculia bacterium
AGCGCGAAGCGCGGAACGCCGGAGGACGGTCGAAGGCCTTCGACCGTCCTCCGCCGGTCCGCGCTTCGCGCTCCTCGGCTCCGGCGGCTCAGGATGACAGCGTTGCACCTTTACCGCGACGACGCCCGATCCACTTGCTCCATCACCCCCGCCGCCACCCGCCCTGGTACCGGCGCTTCGGCGCCGGCGCCCAACGCGGGATCGACGATCGCGCAGGCGGCGAGAACGTTGCCGGCACCGCGTGCGCACGCTGCGCCGCGCAGCGTCAGCACGCGGGCGGCGATTCGGGATAGCGCGCCGGCGTTGACGGGAGAATACGGACCGACACGTCGCGTGACGGGGTCGACCTGGTAGATGCCGAGGGCCATGGCGCGGACGATCTCGTCGCGGCCGGGGGTTTCGCCGATGTCGATCGCGATTGGCGGCGCGGCGATGTTCGACGCGAAGCGCACCGAGGCCACTTTCCAGTACATCAGGACCGCAA
The DNA here is from genome assembly GCA_035995985.1 of Thermoanaerobaculia bacterium. GTDB lineage: Bacteria > Acidobacteriota > Thermoanaerobaculia > Gp7-AA8 > Gp7-AA8 > JADGNZ01. Next base: position 485 of record DASYJY010000099.1, read on the forward strand.
GGTCGCCGCGGGTGATCGACTCGCTTTCGATCGCGCGGCGAAATTGCGGCGGCATGTTCGCCTCCGCGTACTGCTGCTTGATCTCGTCGAGGCGCGCCGCGAAACGTCGGTCGCGTTTCGCGATCCGTTCGTAGCGTGCGATCGCGGCCTCGTAGCGTCCGCGGCTGATGTCGATTTCCGCCAGCGCTTCCTGCACCTCGGAACGATCGACGTCGCCCGTGGCAAGGATGGGATCGAGCTCCGCGCGCGCTTCGTCGTACTTGTGCTGGGCGACCAGCTTCTGCGCGAGGAGGATGCGCGCCGGATTCGCGGCCGGGTTGATCGTCAACGCTTCGCGAAGCAGCCGCACGGATTCCTCGCCGGGCGCGGCGACGGCCGCGTTGTACAGCTGGTCGAAGAGCGTCGCGCGCAACTCGCCGATCCGTTCGGTGACGAAGTCGGGCGGGCCGGGACGCGATGCGACCTCGCGATAGATGTCATACGCCTCGCGCGTCCGCTTCTCCGCGATGGCGATCTCCGCCGCATACACCTCGGCGGCCGTATAGCGCGGACGTTTTTCCAACGCTCGCTCGACGATCGGCCGCGCTGCATCGGTCTTCCCCTGCCGCAGATCGATGGCCGCCTCGGCGAGTTGCATCGGGCCGTAGCTCGGATCCTTCGCGCGAATGTCGTCCAGCTTCTTGCGCGCGGTGGTGTAGTCGCCGGCGAGGACGGCGCGCCAGGCATCGTCGAAGCGTTTCGCATTCGCCGGCGTTGGCTGCGCGTCGTATCCCGTGCGCGGATCGATGATGAAACGCTCGTTGCCTTGCGGTGCAGCGGGCGCGGCGACGGGCGGCGGAGCGGAAGAGCAGCTCGCAAGGAAAATCGCAAGCGCCGCAATGATGAGGATTGGTGTCGTTTTCACTTCGCTTCCTTTACCACGCGCATCGCGGATTCGAATGTGCCCGTGGTGACATCGATCCATTGCACGTTGCGCTCCGACCGCAGCCACGTCATCTGCCGCTTGGCGTACGCGCGCGTGCGGCGCTTCGTTTCCGCGGCCGCGGCGGCAGCGTCCATTTCGCCCATGACGACTGCCGCCGCCTCGGCATATCCGATCGCGCCGAACGGCCGCGAGGTGCGCGGATAACGCGCCAGCAAATCGCGTGTTTCGGCGATCAGGCCGGCCACGTACATCGAGTCGACGCGCGCATCAATCCGTTCCACCAGCCGCCGCCGCTCCATCATCAGTCCGATTTTGATCGCCGCCATCTCGTTCGCGCTACTCGCCGCCGGAGGTTCCCATTCCGAGATCGGCCTTCCGCTGACCAGCCAGACTTCGAGCGCGCGTTCGACGCGCTGCCGGTCCGCGGCGGCGATTCTTCTACCACTTTGCGGATCGATTTTCGATAACCAGCGATGCAGCCAGACGCCTCCGCGCGGCCGTTCCGCGATGCGGCGCAGGCGCGCACGAATGCCTTCATCGCGTCCCGGCATCGCGGGAAGTCCGTGCAGCAGCGCGCGCAGATAGAAGAAGGTGCCACCAACGAGGATGGGGCGTTCGATGCTGGCGAGGGTCGTCCGCGCGAGCCGCGCGTAATCCGCGGCGTTGAACTCCGCATCCGCATCGATTTCATCGAACAGATGATGCGGAACGCGCCGCCGCACCTCGGCGGACGGTTTCGCGCTGCCGATGTCGAAGCCGCGGTAAATCTGGATCGAGTCGTAGTTGACGATCTCGCCGCCGATCGCCTCCGCGATCCGAAGCGCCAGCTCGGACTTGCCGCTGCCGGTCGGTCCGGCGATGACGATGGGTCGCACGAGCGGGAGTGTATCGACTGTCATCCTGAGCCGCCGGAGCGACGTAGGCGAAGCCGGAGTCGCGCAGGACGGTCGAAGGACCTCCTCCGTTTTAGCCGCGGGAGGGCGGGCGGCGCGTCACGATGCAAGCACGCGGGGGTTCTTCGACCGTCCTCCGGCGCTTCGCCTTCGGCTACGACGCCTCCGGCGGCTCAGGATGACATTCGCGAAACCCGCCACACTCCCCACGCGCTCACCACCGTCCAGCTTCCCTCCAGCATGATGAACCCGTACTGCCGCGCGGCCACGGCAGCCGTTGCCAAACAGAATCCGCCGATCAGATTCAACATCTGATACGTTTTCGTCTCCGCTTCGAGGTGCTGGAACTGCTGCGCGCCGAATGCGTACAGAATCAAAATCGCTCCAATCATTTGCACAACTTGAAAGATCATGATGAGAAGACTCTCTCTCTGCGTATTCGTTCTGTTCTTCGCAATCGCTTCGCAGGCCCAGACTGCCATCCCCACGCCTGACGAATTTCTCGGCTACACGCTCGGCGACCGCTTCACGCCGCACGCGCGCATCCTCGACTACTTCCACCTGCTGACGACGCGGTCGAATCTGATCACGATGCAGCAGTTCGGCGAAACGTACGAGCATCGGCCGCTGATGCTGGCCGTGATCACGTCGCCGAAGAACCGCGCCGCGCTCGACTCGATCCGCGCGAACGTGGCTGCGCTCACCGATCCGAACGCGACCACGCAAACGCGCGCGAACGAGATCGCGAAGAACACGCCCGCCATCGCCTGGCTCGCCTTCGGCGTACATGGCAACGAGTCGTCGTCCGCGGAAGTGTCGATGGAAGTCGCGCACACGCTGCTGACCGATCCGAATTCGGCGCCGCTGCTCGACAACCTGGTCGTCCTCATCGATCCGCTGCTGAATCCCGACGGCCGCGAGCGCTACATTCAGTGGTTCATCCGCACGCGCGGCGAGGAGGCCGATCCGAATCCCGACGCCTTCGAACACAACGAGCCGTGGCCGGGCGGACGGTTCAATCACTACCTGATCGACATGAACCGCGACTGGGCCTGGTCGTCGCAGCGCGAGGTGCGCGCGCGCGTGGCCGAGTACCGCAAGTGGAATCCGCAGGTCTTCGTCGATTTCCACGAGATGGGTTACCAGTCGTCGTACTTTTTCCCGCCCGACGCGCGGCCGGTCAACGCCAATCTGCCGAAGGACGTCGATACGTGGCTGGAGAAATTCGGCCGCACCGACGCCGAGGCGTTCACGAAAAAGGGATGGACGTTCTTCACCGGCGAAGAGTTCGATCTCTTCTATCCCGGCTACGGTGACTCCTGGCCATCGCTGCACGGCGCGATCGGGATGACGTACGAAGTGGCCGGCCACAGCCGCGCCGGATCGGCCATTACGCGCGACGACACCACGGTCTACACGCTGGCGGACCGCATCGCCCGTCACTACACGACCGCGATGGCCACGCTGCGCACGGCATCGGAAAATCGCGAAGGACTGCTGCAATACACCTACGAGATGATGCGCAAGCAGGTAGCCTCGGGATCGAACGTCTACCTGCTCCAACCCGACTCGCCGAATTTCCGGCCGCTGATCGAGATGCTGCAGCGCCAGTCGATCGCCATGTCGCAACTCGGCGCGCCCCTGACGATCAAAGCGGCGCGCATCGACAGCGATACTTCCGACACGCATTTCTTCCCGGCCGGCACGGTCGTCATCAACACCCGGCAGCCGCTCGGCGGGCTCGCGCAGACGCTGCTCGAACGTTCGCCGGTCTTCACGAAGGGATACGTCGAAGAGCAACAGAAACGCGCCCACGCCGACGAGCCGGACGAGTTCTACGACCTCACCTCCTGGTCGCTGCCGCTGGCGATGAACGTCGACACGTACGTGACCACGGCGCCGATCACCGCCGAACTGCATCCGTACGCGGCGGCCTCCCAACCTGCGTTCCGCGCCGCGCGTTACGGCTATGTCATCGACGGCAGCGATCCCAATGTGTACCGCGCCGCCGGACGCATGCTGCGCGACGCCATCCGCTTCAACGTCAGTGAAGACGTGATCAACGTGAACGATCACAACTTCGCGCGCGGCTCGGTCGTCGTGCTCAAGGGCAACAACAAGGCCGATCTCGACGCGTCGCTGGAGCGCGTCATTCGCGACACCGGCGCCGCCATCACACCGATCGATTCCGGCTGGACCGGCGCGACCAGCTTCGGTTCGTCGAAGATTCACTTCATCAAAGATCCGCGCATTGCCCTCGTCGGCGGACCGCGCGTCAACGCCACGTCGTACGGGATGCTCTGGCACACGCTGGACGTCGATACGCCGCTGCCGCACACGAATCTTTCCGTCGAGTCGCTGCGCAACACGGACCTCTCCAAATACGGCGTGATCGTCCTCCCCGACGGCGACTACGGCGACCGCTTCGGCAAGAACGCCGAGAAGCTGAAGTCGTGGCTCAATGCCGGCGGAACACTCGTCGTAATCAAAGGCGCCAGCGGTTTCCTGCGCGAGAAGGATGTCGAAATCTCGAAACTCAAGCCGTGGGAGGCGCCGAAGAAGAAGGACGACGACAAGGACAAATCGCCGTCTGTGCCGGAGCTGTACAACGACTACCGCGTCCCCGGCGCCACGTTCCGCACCGCGATGAACGATCGTTCGTATCTGACATTCGGCGTTCCGCGTAGCCCGAACGTGCTCATCGAAGGTTCGGCCGCGTTCCTGCCGGTGAGTCACGCGGTCGACAACATCGTCACGATCACCAAGGATAAACCGCTCGTCGCCGGCGTGGCCTGGAACGAATCGATCGATCGCCTGAAAGGCTCGATCTACCTCGTCAGCGAGCCATACGGACGCGGCCAGGTCATCACCTTCGCCGACGAACCGCACTTCCGCCTCTTCTGGCGCGGCACCCTGCCGTTGTTCCTGAATGCTGTGCTGTATTCGCCAAGTTTCCCGCGGGATTAGGCGTTCGGTTTTGACGCCGGATGGCGTCCGATGGTAGCCGGTGGTCGCGTGCGAAGCGCGAGACCACCGGAACCACGACGCGCCCGATTTTCCTACCGCGGCAGCGGTCGCGGAGAGGATTCACGCCGGCTGGTATTCGATACGCGACTCCTGCCGGAGTCGATTTCCATCGCGCTCACGTGCCCGGTGGTCTCGTGCTTCGCACGCGACCACCGGCTACCGTACGAGTCGCCATCCGGCGGCGGGTTCGCGTGATGCGGCGCGAGAGCGTTACGAGGAGCCATCCGCCCGAAAACAAAAACGCCGCCGGAGATCGGCGGCGTTTTTCGTGGAGGTTTGGTTGGTGTTTAGCCCGCTCTGCGTTTGCGCTGCGCGGGCGGGACGTCTTGCTTCGCCTCGACGCGGGTCGGGCGGTTGGCGGGACCGGCGAGGTCGTGTTTGCGGCCGGTCATGTTGTTCCAGGCGATGGCGACGGCGGGGACGATCGTGACCGTCGAGTACGTGCCGGCCAGGACGCCGATGAGGAGGATCCAGGCGAATTCGTGGATCACTTTGCCGCCGAAGAGGATCAGGGCCACGAGGACGATGACGACCGAGCCTGAGGTCAGGATCGTCCGCGACAGCGTCTGGTTCATGGCCAGGTTGAGCTGCTCTTCGAGGTTCATGCGCGCCTTCAGCTTGCGCCGGTTCTCGCGGACGCGGTCGTACATGACGACCGTGTCATTGATCGAGAAGCCGACGATGAGCAGCAGCGCGGCCACGATGTTCAGTGAGAACTCGCCGTTGATGATCATCAGGAACGCCAGCGACATCAGCACGTCGTGGACGATGCAGACGATGGCCGAGGCGCCGAACATCAGGTCGAAACGAATCCAGAGGTAGAGACCCATGGCCAGCGTCGAGAGCACGACGGCCAGGATGGCTTTCTGCTGCAGATCGTGGCCGACCTGCGGTCCGACCGTTTCTTGATCGAGCACGTTGAACGCGCCGAGGAAGCACTTATCGTTCAGGAAGCCGGCGATGCGGGTCGTCACGCCTGGGGCCGAAGTCAGCTGGCTCATGTTCGTGAAGATGCCGAGCTCCGAGCGGCGGGTGACGATGTTCTGGGCGACGCTCTTGTAGTAGTCGCGTGCCGCCGGACTCGATCCCTTTGCCTCGGGATCGGAGGATGCCAGCAGCTCGGTCAGACGATCGCGGCCGTGGAAGTTCAAATCGAGCTTCGTGGTCGTCTGCGGGTTGAGGTCGGCATTCAGCTTGGCCACGACCTGGCCGGCGTAGTCGACTTCCTTGTTCAGCTCCGGAAGGCGGATCAGGACCGCGTGGTCCTCCGCTTTGCCGTACTGCTGAATGGACGCGCTGGTCAGATCGGCGCGGAGGCGGTCCATCGGAACGGGATCCTTGAACCGCAGCGTGATCGTAGCGCCACCGGCGAAGTCGATGCCCCAGTTCACACCGTGCTTGAGGAACATCGCCAGGCCGAGAAGCATGAAGAGGACGGAGAAGGAAACGGCGTAAAAACGCCATTTCACGAAATCGTATTTTGAGTTGACGAAAATCTGCATGACTGTTTCCTTAGATGCTCATCTCGGTCGGGCGATTCTGCGATTTGTACATGACGTCGAAGATCACGCGCGAGACGAAGAACGCGGTGAAGACCGACGCGAAGAGACCGATCAGCAGCGTGACGGCGAATCCCTTGATCGGGCCCGTTCCAAACTGGAAGAGGAAGAGCGCCGAGATGATCGTGGTCATGTGCGTGTCGATGATGGTTCCGAAGGCGCGGGAGAAGCCGTTCTCGATGGCCGCGCGGACCATCTTGCCGTCGCGCAGCTCCTCGCGGATGCGCTCGAAGACAAGGACGTTCGAGTCGATGGCCATGCCCAGCGTGAGGATGATGCCGGCGATGCCGGGCAGCGTCAGCGTGGCGTGGAAGAGCGCCATCATGCCGAGCAGGATGACGAGGTTCAGCAGCAGCGCCAGCACCGCATTCACGCCGGCGCCCTTGTAGAAGAGCAGCACGGCCAGGATGAGGGCGATGAAGCCGATGAGGGAGGCCAAGACGCCCTGACGGATCGAGTCGCGTCCGAGCGACGGACCGACCGTGCGTTCTTCCAGCGTCGTCAGCGATGCCGGCAGCGAGCCGCTGCGCAGTTGCAGCGAAAGGTCGGCCACCTGCTGCGGCGTGAAGGTTCCTTCGATCACGCCGGATTCATTGATCTGGCTGTTGATGACCGGCGCGGAGATGACCTTGTTGTCGAGGACGATGGCCAGGCGGCGTTTGATGTTCTGTCCCGTCAGGTCGCCGAATTTGCGCGCGCCGTCCGGCGTCAGCGAGAAGGCGACGTTCGGCTGGCCCATCTGGCTCTTCGACGCTTTCGCGTTCTTCAGGTCGGTGCCGGTGACCGGAACCGTCTTGCGGATCGCGTAGTACTCGACGCCTGTGGAGCGGCCGAGCGCGTCTTCCTTCGTGCCGGGCAGGATGTCGACTTCCGACTTCATGTTCGCCGGAACGTTCGTCATCGCCGCCTCGGGGGTCGAGCCCGGCTCGCCTTCGACGAGGCGGAACTGGAGCTGGGCGGTGGTCTTGATGATGTCTTTCACGCGGGCCGGGTCGTCGACGCCGGGAAGCTCGATGACGAGGCGGTTGGCGCCTTCGGTGGCGATGTACGGCTCGGTGACGCCGAGGGCGTTCACGCGGTTGTCGATCGTCTCGACGGTGTGCGTGATCGTGTCGCGCTCGAGAGCGGTCTGCAGCGCCGTCTTCATCTTGAACTGCATCGCGCCGTCCGGCGTACGGCTCATGTCGAACGAGCCGAGGTAATCCTTGGCGATCCGCTCGTACTCGGTGGTCGGCGTGTCCGCGGCCAGCGTGGCGGTGAACGTGTTGTCGTTCACGCGGCGCGTGGTCGGAATCGGAAGATTGGCCTTTTTCGCCTGCGCCTTCAGCATCTCCGAGCCCTGGTCGGTCTCGAGGCGGACGGCGTCGCCGACGTTCACGCGCATGACCAGATGCGTACCGCCCTTCAGGTCGAGGCCGCGGCGGATCGGCTCAGGGTTGTCGTTGGTCGGAATCATCGCGGCGGCGAAGCCGACGAGAACAGCCAGAATAATGATGACTTTCCACAGCAAACCTCTAGTCAAGTTTCCTCCAGGAAAACGGGAGCGGGTTACTCCGCCGCATCGCCCGTGGTGATTCCGGTGATCGCTGAACGTGCAACCTTGACCTTCACATTCTCGGCGATCTTCAGGTAGACAACTTCGGCCTCAACACCCTGCACCGTCCCGTAAATCCCGCCTGAAGTGAGGACGCGATCGCCCTTTTTCAGCGTGCTGAGCATTTCCGCCGTTTTGCGCCGCTGCTTGTTCGCGGGCGCGATCACGAGGAAGTAAAAGACGAGGAAGATGGCCGCAATCGGCAGGATGTTGATGAGGAAGGCGGACGTGCCGCCGGCAGTCTGGAGCAGAGCAATCGCTGTCATATCGTTTTCTCGGTTCGCTTTCGGGAGCTCTTTGTTTGTCGTTCAGGCATCAACTTCGCCGCTCACGACCCGCGAGAGGAACGCATCGCGAAAAGCCTGCAAAGAGTTGGACGCGATAGATTGCCGAATCCCCCTCATCAAGTCAAGGTAAAACGAGACGTTGTGGATCGTGTTGTAGACCATGGCCGCGATCTCGCCGGTCACGTACAGGTGACGCAGATACGCGCGTGAGACGGTACGGCAGGTGACGCACGTGCAATTCGGATCGAGCGGGCGCTGGTCGTTTGCGAAGCGCGCGTTCTTGATCGCCACCTTGCCGAGGCTGGTGAAAAGCGAGCCGTTCCGCGCGTTGCGGGTGGGCATCACGCAGTCGAACATGTCGATCCCCGCCGCGACGCCGTCCAGCAGATCCTCGGGCGTCCCGACGCCCATCAGGTAACGAGGTTTGTCCGCAGGCAGCAGCGGCGCCGTGAACCGCGTGACGTCGAGCATTTCCTCTTTCGGTTCGCCGACCGACACCCCTCCGATCGCAACCCCGTCGAAATCGATCGATCCGATCTCCTCGGCGCTTCGCTTGCGCAGGTCATGATGAATCCCGCCCTGCACGATCCCGAACAACGCCGATTCGCCAGTGCGCGCCGCGAGCGACCGTCGCGCCCACCGGTGTGTCAACTCCATCGATCTCTCAACCTCGGCATGTTCAATCCCATACGCCGGGCATTCATCGAAAGCCATGGCGATGTCGACGCCCATCCGCTGCTGGATATCGATGGAGGTTTCCGGCGAGAGGAAATGCGCAGAACCGTCGATATGGCTTCGGAACTCGACGCCCTCCTCGCGAACCTTGCGAATCGACGACAGCGAGAAGACCTGGAACCCGCCCGAGTCGGAGAGGACTGCTCGATCCCAGTTCATGAACTTGTGCACGCCGCCAAGTTCCTCGAGCAGGTCGACGCCCGGCCGCAACATCAGGTGGTAGGTGTTATTGAGGATGATCTCGGGACCGAGCTGCTGCAGCTGATCGGTCGTCAGCGATTTGACCGAGGCCAGCGTCCCGACCGGCATGAAGACGGGAGTCTGGATCGTGCCGTGCCGCGTGACGATTTCGCCGCGCCGCGCGGCGCCATCGCTGGCGAGAATGCTGAAAGAAAGTCGGCTCATGCGCGCGAGGCGCGCAGTCTATTGCAGCTTCATCTGCTCGATGCGGACACTGCTCGGCAGCTGCAACGTGAAGCGGCCCTGCTCGACCGGGGCGTTGACCTTGACGTTAGTGAACTCGTAGCGGGTCTTGTCGCCGTCGCCTTCCGTGTACTCGAACTGTGTGGTCAGGTACGAGATCTTGTCGATGTAGATGCGGATGTGGCGGACGCGCTTCGCGATCGTTTTGCTCTTCGGATCGAGATCGAGGGCGTAGTACGACTTGTCGGACGTGTTCGTGAAGGTGAAGTTGAACCACGCTCCGAGCTCGTCGATTGCGCCGCTGGCTCCCATGTATTTGAAGATGCGGTCCTGGTAGCGCTTCACCTCGATCCGCTCGGCCTTCTTGAGGTCGGGGTAATAGGTGGTCAGCATCCCATCGGCGATGAGCATCGTGACCCGCTTGGGGGCGTCATAGGTCCAGAGGACGTTGTTCGGCTTGGAGTAGATGAAGCGGCCGGTCGAGACTTCCGGTTTGGCCATGAGCGCAAGCGACTTCTCCTGCCGGAAGTCGGCCTGGAGGGTATTCGTCTTCGCCTGGGCCAGCTGCACCTTGTGGATTACGTCGTCGAGCGAATCGGCCTTCGGCGCGCGGGCGGCGGCGGCCGGCAACGCCAGCGCGGTCACGCCGAGTGCTACTACAAAAAACTTCCTGATCGACATGGGCTGCCCCAACGCCTCCCCCGAAAATCGTATTTCCGAGGTGGCGGGTTATACTCTGTGAAAACTGAGGTTATTGATGAAAAAGAACTTGCCGGTGCTCGCACTACTTCTGCTCGTCGTAACCGCCTCATCCGCGTCCGCCGCGATCCAGTACGAATTCCGCCAGACGACCTCTTCCGACCTCGAATCGATCCCCTCCACCGATTGCGCCGGCCGTGCCATCATCGACGGCGACCGCTCCCGCGTGGAGTTCCTCACCGGCAACGCCTACCCGCCGGGAACGTATGTCATCGCCACCAACGGCTCGCGGACGATGACCTTCATCGATCCGTCGAAGAAAACGTTCGTCGAAATCAACGCCGCCAGCGTCACCGGCTCGATCGGCGCCCGGAAGATCACCATCGCCAACAAGAAGATCGACGTCACGAAGATGGCGGACCAGATCAGCATCGCCGGCTTTCCCACCGAGCATTACCGGATGATCATGAGCTACGACATCACCGTCGCCTTCGGCAACATGCCGCTGACGCAGACGGTGAAGACGACCATCGACAAGTGGACCACCAACGCCTTCGGCGACGTCGGCGACACCTTCCTCGCCAGCGGCGCGCTGCACACCGGCAACCCCGACCTCGACGAGCTGATGTCGGCCGAGAACACGAACATCAAAGGCTTTCCGCTCAAGCAGATCGTGAACGTGACCACGGTCAACACGCACGCCGCGCAGAACACCTCCTCGCAACTGCACATGAGCCGGACCGTGACCCAGACCAGCGAGCTGCTGGTGACGTCGATCCAGCCGACCGCCACGGTCAACGTGGCCACGTTCTCGGTCCCGCTGACGTACCACAAAGCCGGTCCGGTCCACGACGACACGCAGAAGGCGCCGGTGCAGGTGCTGTCGATGGAACCGGCGGAGAAGCAGTAGATCAGTGGATTAGTCGATTAGTCGATCAGGGGGATAGCGGATCCGATGGGACCTTCCTGATCTACTGATCCACTAATCTATTAATCCACGAGGGCGGGAGGGGGGCGGCGCACATGGTACGATCGGGTCGATTCGTCCGCAGTACCGGTTCCAAATCGATGAGAAGACAGTTCGCACGCGAGGGATTTCTGCGACGTCTGGCCCGGCGGCCGCGGCTGTATGTCGCTGTCGCTCTTCCGCTGGCGATCCCGTTCGTCCTCGCATCCGTCACGAATAACGCTGCGGTTTCACAGCCGCTGACGGCCGTCGTTTCGCGCGCGGCCATGTTCGTCCCGCCGCTCCGCTACGCTGAGCTGACCGCCCCCGCGGACGCGTCGCTGCCGGAACACTCCGTCGTCCTCACCCTCGAAGACGGCGATACTCTCGACTCCGTCCTTACCGCCGGCGGCCTCGGGCGCTCCGACGCCGCCACCCTCAACAACGAGTTCGGCAAGACGGTCGATCTGCGCCGCCTCCGCCCCGGCCACCTTCTCCGCTTCCACCACGACGCTACCGGCGCTGTCGACAGCGTCGAGATGAAGGTGAATGGATGGGGCGAGATCGACGCCGTCCGCGACGGTGCCACGTTCGCGATCACGCCGCGCCCGGCGCTGCAGACCGAAATCGATACGACTGTCTCCGCCGAGATCGATTCCTCGCTGTACGAAGCACTCCGCGGAGCCGGCGAAACGCCGCAGCTCGTGCAGGAGCTCGTCGACGTCTTCCAGTGGGACATCGACTTCTTCGCGCTGCAGAAGGGCGATGCCTTCAGCCTCGTCGTGAAGAAAAAATTCGCGGGTGCCGACGTCACCGGCTACGGTCCGATCGTCGCGGCGCGCTTCACGCACAACGGACAGACCTTCGAAGCCTATCGCTGCGACACCGACGGCCACGCGGGTTACTACGCCCGCAACGGCAGCCCGCTGCGCAAACAGTTCCTGCGCGCGCCGCTGCAGTTCAGCCGCATCACCTCGAAGTTTTCCGTGAGCCGTTTCCATCCGCTGTTGCACTACTTCCGTCCGCACCACGGCGTCGATTACGGCGCGCCGGTCGGAACGCCGGTGATGACCACTGCCGACGGTGTGGTCGCGGCCGCGACGTACAACCGAGGCGAAGGAAACTTCATCCGTATCCGGCACACGTCACGGATCGAAACCTCCTACCTCCACCTCTCGCGCTACGCCAAAGGAATCAAGCCCGGCAAGCGCGTGACGCAGGGGGAAGTCATCGGCTACGTCGGGATGACCGGCCTGGCTACCGGGCCGCACCTCGACTACCGCGTCTCCGACAACGGCACGTGGCTCGATCCGCTGAAACTGAAATCGATCACGCCCGATCCGCTTCGCGGCGACTCGCTGGCGGCGTTCCGCAACAGCGTGTCCGGCTTCGCCCCGAAACTGGCCGCGCCGGCGCAGCAACTGGCCGCCTTCGCTGCAAAACGGCGGGCACTCTTCTAGCAGTCAGGCGTCCAGGCTGAGGCAGCCCAACCCGATATGAAAAAGGTCACTGTCCGCGCGCCGGTGCGCGCCGATCTCGCTGGCGGTACTCTCGACCTCTGGCCGCTTTACCTCTTCCATCCCGGCTCGCGCACGGTCAACGTCGCGATTTCCTACCACGCCGAATCCGAAGTGGCGGAAACCGGCGACGACGCGATCACCATCAATCTCACAGACCAGCAGTACGAGCATCGCTACGCGTCAATTCACGAACTAGCCGCCGATCCGAAAGCAGCGTTGATCCACCGCGCGCTCGAGCACTTTCATCTTTCCGGCATCCGCATCACCACCCGCACCGACGCTCCGCGCGGCTCCGGCCTCGGCGGCTCCTCGGCCCTGACCATCACGCTCGTGCGTGCACTGTCCGAAATCGCGGGCGAGCCGGTGCAGGGTGACGCTCTCATCGCTCTCGTGCGCGACCTCGAGACGCGTCTCATCCGAGTCCCCGCCGGCATCCAGGATTACTACCCGCCCGTCTACGGCGGCCTGATGGCCATCCATCTCAATGCCGGCGCAGTCGTCCGCCACCCGATCGCGCTGCCGGTCGATCGCCTCGCCGATCACATGCTCCTTCACTACACCGGCGTGGCGCATTTCTCCGGCACGAACAACTGGGACATCTACAAACGCCAAATCGACGGAAAGAAGAAGGTCCACAAGGGGCTCGACAAGATCGCCGAGAGCGCCATCGAGATGGAGAAGGCGCTCGAAAGCGGCGACATGGAAGCGGCCGGTGTCGCGCTCGATCACGAATGGCAGAACCGCAAGGCGCTCATCGACGGCATCTCCACGCCGGAGATCGAGTCGGCGATTTCAGCCGCGATCGCCGCCGGCGCCTGGGCCGGAAAAGTCTGCGGCGCCGGCGGCGGCGGATGCATCGTCTTCCTGATGCCGCTCGATCGCCGCAACGCCGTCCGCGCCGCCCTCGGCAACGTTCCCGGCGAAGTGATCGACGCAGAGCCAGTCGCGCACGGCCTGACCGTCGAACGCACCGACGACGCGCCGTCCACGCGGCGTCCGCGATTCACGATGCGCAGCTCCCCCTCACTCGAACAGCTCTACGTCTTCGGCGGCAGCGGCGCCTATCGCCCGCATCTGCTGGCCGAGGCCATCGTGACGCAGATCGAACCGCGCAGCGGCGTGCACACCGCGGCCGTAAAGGCCTTCGTCGCGCCGATCCGCTCCGGCGACGGCACCGTGCCATGGAACGAGGCGCGCCCGATCGAGCCGGAGACGCTCGACATCCGCGCCGTCCCCGATCCGAATCACGACGTCGACGACTCGCTGAAGCCCGAGATGCTGATGCAGGGCGCGCTGCAATCAGAGGACGCCTTCCGCCAATACGTGGCCGGCACGGCGCGGCTGACCGTCTTTCACAATCCCGAGTTCGCCATGTATTCGCAGCAGGGGGAGTCGCGCAAGGACTTCCTCACGCGCTGCAACGAAGAAGCGAAGCGCCGCATCGAGAACGAGCAGGAGCGCCTCGAAGGCTCGTTCCGCCGCCGCATCGATCAGGTCAAAGAGCGCTCCGAACGCGACACCCGCGAGCTCGACAACGACGACACCCAGCCGATGGAACGCGGCCAGGACGTCAACGTCGCCTGGGGTCAGGCCCTCTACAACATCACCAGCGGCAAGCCCGCAGGCGTGGTCGAATCGTCGCACTCGGTGCGCGAAGACGACTACCTCTCCCGCATCCGCCAGATCCAGCGCTCCTGGGAAAAAGAGCTGCAGGTGATCCGCGAAGACGTCCAGTCGAAAGCGCGCGAGATCGAAGAAATCGTAGTGACCCCGAGCGCGAAAAACATCGAGATCACGAAGTACCTGATCCTCTGGGCCGCCGGGCTGTAGGTTTTTGAGACGGGCTGCTATTCAGGCTGCGGCGCAACCGTCTCATCCAACGTCCGCCAGAATCGCGGATACGACTTCGAGACGACCTGCTCATTCGCAATCGTCACGTTGCCGCGCGCGAGGCCGGCGATGGCGAAGGACATGGCGATGCGGTGGTCGTTATGCGTTTCGATCGTGACCGGATCGGATGACCAGCCGGGTTGAATCAGCAGCGAGTCGGGTCGCTCGTCGACTGTGGCTCCGAGGCGGCGGAGCTCGGAAGTGATCGTAGCCAGCCGATCGGATTCTTTGACCCGCAGGTTGGCCACGTTCACGATCTCGACCGGCGACGACGCCAGCGGCGCGATCGCGGCCAACGTGGGGACGATATCGGGCGAGGAGTTGCAGTCGAAGCGTCCACCGCGCAATTCGGACGTGCCGGTGATGGTGATCGCATCGTCATCGAAAATAACCGCGCATCCCATCGACTCAAGGATGTCGAGAAACGCGACATCGCCCTGCGCGCTCGGATGCGCGAGCCCGCGCATGCGCACCGTGCCGCACGTGGCCGCGGCGGCCGCGAACCAGTACGACGCGGAGGAGTAGTCGCCTTCGACGCGGTAATCGTCGCGGTGAAGTTTCGACGCTCGCACGTGAACCACGTTGCCGTCGCGCTGAACATTGGCGCCGAACGCGGTCAGGATCGAGGCGGTGACGTCGAGGTACGACGCCGAGGCGAGCGACGTAAGGCGCAGCGTGATGCCGTCGGGCAGCGTGGCGCCGGCCATCATCAGCGACGACGCGAACTGGCTCGACGTGTCGGCGGCGATGGCGACGTCGAATCCGCCGCGCATCTTTTTTCCGCGAATCCGCAACGGGGGGTAGCCGTCGCGACCGACGTACTCTACCTCCGCGCCGATCGAAAGCAGCACCTCGACGAGATCGCCGATCGGCCGCTCGTGCATCCGCGCCTCGCCTTCGAGAACGAATCGTCCCGGCGTGAAGGCGAGCCAGCCGGTAAGGAATCGCATTGCAGTCCCGGCGTTGCCGACGAAGACGTGAACGTCATTCGCCGACATGCTGACGCGCGGTCCGATGGTGACGCCGGTTTTGAACGTGCCGTCGATCTGAAATCCGATCGTGCGCAACGCTTCGAGTGCGTAGCGTGTGTCGTCCGCATCGAGGCAGTTCGTAATCGTCGTCGTCCCCTCGGCCATGGCGCCGAGGAGCAGCGCGCGGACGGAGTAGGACTTGGAAGGAGGAGCGGTGACGGTGGCGTTGAGCGGGCCGGTCTTCGGGATGGATCTCAATCGACCTCCAGAACCAGACCGTCGTACGCGAGGCGAATCCCATCCGGCAGCGTCGCTTCTACCGTTGTGTGATCGACTTCGTGCGTGAGGTGAATCAGCCACGTTTCGCGTGCGCCGATCTGCTGCGCAACTGCGACGGCTTCGTCGATCACGAAATGCGTCGGATGACGCGGCGCGATGCGCAGGCCGTCGAGTGCGAGGATTTCGACGCCTTGGAGAAGCTCCATCGTCGTGTCGGGGATGCCGTTCGTGTCGGTGATGTAGGCGAAGTTGCCGATGCGGAACCCGAGGATGGTCCAGTCGCCGTGGGTGACGGGGAGCGGAGTGATGGCGATGCCTTCATGGATGAATGGACCGTCGATCTCGATGAGATCGAGCTGCGGCTTGCCGCCTCCGATCTGCGAGTCGGACCAGATGTAGCTGAAGGCGCGGCGGATGGCCGCGGCCGTCATCGGATTCGCGAACGCCTGGATGGCTACGCGCTGCCGGAAGTTGAACGGGCGGATGTCGTCGAGGCCCATGAGGTGATCGGAGTGCGAGTGCGTGAAGAGGACGAAGTCGAGCCGTGGGACTGGGAACTTGAGAAGCTGGAGGCGAAGGTCGGGACTGGTGTCGATGAGGAAATGCTTGCCGGTGTGCTCGATCTTCACCGACTGGCGCAGGCGTTTGTTGCGGGCGTCATTCGACGTGCAGACGTTGCACGAGCATCCGACGACGGGGACGCCGGTCGATGTTCCGCTGCCCAGGAAAGTGATTCGCATAAAAGCTTTTCACGCGGAGACGCGGGGATCGCGGAGTTACACCGTAACCCACTTGAAGGAACCGGAAGTTGGATCAATCATCATCGCCTCCCCCGTTTCGTACCACGGCGGAAGCACCGTCACGATAGGCGGACCATCGAGCACCAGCTTCTCGTGAAAATGTCCAAAGACTACGTGCGTGAAGTCGGTACGCGAGCGACCAAACGACTGCATCCGCTCGATCGGGAGCCGCGACTTGTGTTTGAAATTCGAGTCGGAGAGCCGGTGCTCGATGCTGTCGACGAAGTTGCGCGCGATCTTCTTCGGGATGAACTTCAGCGCGAACTTCGACAGCGCGTTTTTCGACGCGAAGCGCCAGAAACGGTACGGGATGTCGCGGTCGTTGATCATGTCGCCGTGGATGATGAGGTA
>DASYJY010000100.1:0-3293 GCA_035995985.1 Thermoanaerobaculia bacterium
GCGTGCACGGGGTGTCGCCGCAGAACTGAAGCTTCAGCAGTAGCAAATCTTTACTCTGTCCCACTTTGCACGGTGCTTGCCTGCGAGGGATGTCTAACCAGTAGATGGCGGACCCCTACGGGACGATAGTGCCCGAGGCAAAGCAGCGGGATCAGCACGGCGGGCGCAACCGTCAAGATTAACGACAGCGCGAGACGGACGACGAATGACGTCCGTCCGAGTTTGGCTCGCGCTCTCCTTTCCCATCGGCACACGCGCGACGATCTCGCCGGATGCGCCGAGGGTGTAGCAGACGTTGCCATGACGCCGTATCCGATGATGAGCAGCAAGGCGAAAAGCGGCGGGTCGGGGATGCCGCAGTCGTCGCCGCGGATGAGTGAGTTGGCGACGAGCAGACTGACGGTGATGATGCCTGTAATGCCGACGGCGATGTTGTAGGCGAGGCGGCGCGATTCCCACCAATGTAATACCGCGCCGATGCCGGCCGGTACCTCATCGCGATTGAAAGGATACCGATCGAGAACGCTCACGGCCCTCTCAGATAGTCGACGGCCACATGCGCCATCGCGCGAACCCCTAGCTCCAACCCGCTTTCATCCACATAAAACAGCGGCGAGTGATTTGACGCCGCTTCCTCGGCCGTCTTGTCCTTCGGACGAGTGCCGAGCCAGAAGAAGAGGCCGGGGACTTTTTGCTGGAAGAAGGAAAAGTCCTCGGCGCCGAGGACGGCGTTGACGACTTGGACGTTCGCGGCGCCGGCGGTGCGGCGGAGGGTGGGGGCCATCCGTTCGGTGATGGCGGGGTCGTTGTAGGTGATCGGGTAGCCCTCGGTGATCGTTACGGTCGCGGTGGCGCCGCCGCTGCGGGCGATGTCCTCGGCGGTGCGTTTGATTCGGGCGTGGATGTCATCGCGCATCTTTGCGTCGAGCGAGCGGATCGTGCCGATCATCTCCACGTCGTCGGGGATGATGTTGTTGCGGACGCCGCCGTGGATGGCGCCGACGGTGACGATCGACGGTGCGAGCGAGGAGTCGACTTGGCGGCTGGGGATGGTCTGCAGGCCTAGTACGATCTGAGAAGCGACGACGATCGGATCGACGCCGAGCCAAGGGTAGGCGCCGTGGGTCTGCTTGCCGTGCACGATGATCTTGAACGAATCGACGGCGGCCATCATCGAGCCGGGACGGTAGGCGATCTCGCCGACGGGATAGCGCGACGTCACGTGCAGGCCGAAGACCGCGTCGACCTTCGGATTGTCGAGCGCGCCTTCCTTCACCATCAGCATCGCGCCGCCTTCCTCCCCCTCCGGCGCGCCCTCCTCGGCGGGTTGAAAGAGGAACTTGACCGTGCCGGGGATCTCGTCGCGCATGCCGGCCAGGACTTCGGCTACGCCGAGGAGGATGGCCACGTGCGCGTCGTGCCCGCAGGCGTGCATGACGCCGACTTCGTGTCCGTTGAAGGTCGTGCGCACGGTCGATTTGAAGGGAAGGTCGACCTGCTCGACGACCGGCAGCGCGTCCATGTCCGCGCGAAGTGCGACCACGTGTCCCGGTTTGCCGCCGCGAAGGAGTCCGACGACGCCGGTGTGCGCGACGGGCGTCTTCACCTCGATGCCGAGCTCGCGCAGACGGTCGGCCACGATCTTGGACGTGCGCGTTTCGCGGTTGCCGAGCTCCGGATGTTCGTGAATGTCGCGGCGGCAGGCGATGACTTTCGATTCAACCTTTTTCGCGGCGTCGTCGATGCGTTGATCGAGCGTGGTTGCGGCGTCGAGCGTTGCGGACATGAGGACCTCCAGAGCGAGGATTGCGAACAGGCGCATGCCGCGCATTGTAGATGCCCGCTACTGCGGGACGATCTCGCCGCGCAGCGCTTCGGCTTTGCGAATCAGCTCGCCGAACCATTCCGCGAAGTGCGTTTCGCCGCGCTCCTCGGCCAGCGCTTTCGTCCCCGAGGCCATGGTGATGAATTGCGCGATGAAGCCTCGGAGCTCATCGCTGACGCCCATCAGCAGCAGCGTCGACGCCTGCGCCTCGATCGTCTTGAACGCCTGGAGCGCCTGCGCGTACTCGTTCGAAAAGTACGCGAAGTTCTCGCGGGCTTCATCGGAGCGCAGATCGTCGTCGGTCATGGCGTTCTCGCGGTGCGGATTTTGGGCCATTCACTATCATCACGAGCATGCCCGAAGGCGACAGCATCTATCGCGCGGCGCAGGCGCTGCATCGCGCGCTGGCCGGAAAGATGGTGACGTCGTTCGAGACCGTGCTGCCGAAACTCGCGCGCATCGATGAAGACGCGCCGGTGACGGGACGCACGATCGAGCGCGTGACCTCGGCCGGCAAGAACCTGATCATCGAATTCTCCGGCGATCTTCATCTCCACACGCACATGAAGATGAACGGCAGCTGGCACATCTACCGACCCGGCGAGCGGTGGAAGCGTCCGCGGCGCGACATGCGCATCGTGATCGGCACCGACGAATTCGTCGCCGTCGCGTTCACCGTTCCCGTGGCCGAGTTCCACACCAGCCGCAGTCTCGCGCGCGACGTCGATCTCCGCAGCATGGGTCCCGACCTCCTCGGCGCAACCTTCGATCGCGACGAAGCGCTGCGGCGGATTCGTGCGCGTCCGGACGAAGAGATCGCGAACGTGCTCCTCAATCAACGCGTACTGGCAGGCATCGGCAACATCTGGAAATCGGAGTCGCTCTTCTGCGCGGGAGTCGATCCGTTTCACAAAGTCGCCGAGCTCGATGACGCGCAACTCGAACGGATCGTCGACTGCGCGCACAAACTCCTCCGCCGCAGCGCCGGCGGACGTTCGGAGTTCTCCGTCTACAGCCGCGGCGGCGATCCGTGTCGAAGATGCGGCACACCAATCCGTTATCGCAAACAGGGCCTCGATGTGCGGGGAACGTATTGGTGCCCTAAGTGCCAATCCTAAACCGTGTAACCACAGCCTCCGAAACGAGTCATAAGAAAAAGATTGACACCGCGAAGCCATTCCTCTAATCTCCGCCTCCCCATGATCACGTTGAGAAAAAATCAATTCGGCGACCCCGCGTGGCTTTACCGCGCAATGGGAGAATTCGCGCGATCGTAGAGTGCTCAAATAGATCGAATTTCGATCAGAGCCCCTTCGGTCGCGAGACTGAAGGGGCTTTTTGTTTCTGGCGATAACCAATCCGGGCCGGCGGCGCACCACACACTGTTGTGACTGCGTTCCGTGTACGGGTTCTAACGAAGGGTCGGTGACCGCACGCACAGGTAGCTCAGAGGTAGAGCGCAGGAGTG
>DASYJY010000101.1:0-10861 GCA_035995985.1 Thermoanaerobaculia bacterium
CTGGCGCTACCGGCCGATGATGATGAACGGCAAGCCGGTCGAGGTCGTTCACGAAGTCGAAGTGAATTTCCAGTACGTCGTGCGGTAGCCCTGGGAACGCGGGCGTCCCGCCCGCTTCAAGAAGACGGCGGGCAAGATGCCCGCGATCCCAGCGCGGCACCTCAATTGCTCTTGCTTGCCGCAGACCGCGGCATGGCGACGTACGACGAGAGGTTCCCTTACACCAGCGAGTTGGCGATGCCGGTCATCGGGCTGGAGGCCGAGTTCAAGGTCTTCATCGATGACGAGGAGCGTGCCCCCGAAGAGGTGTGGCGGACGCCGTCGGCATTCATCGACCGGCCGCTCGTGCGGCGCACGAATAAGTCGCTGCAACTCCCGACCGGCGGCGCGCTCTACTTCGACGGCGGCGTGATCGAGGTGGTGACGCCGGTGATCGAGATCGCGCCGCAGTGCACGGCCCGCGTCGTGCGCAGCCTGTGGGAGCAAATCGGATTCGTCCGCGATCAGCTCGACAAGTGGGAGGCGAAGAACGGCAAGCGCGTCCGGCTGCAGGCGTTCAGCCTTCACGTCAATATTTCGTTCGAGCTGGCGCGCGAGGAGCGAAGTCATCATCGGAATGTTCAGAAGCTGGCCATGCTGCTGATCAATCTGCTGCCGGTCCCGATCATCGTGGCCGGTGCGAATCGCAAGTCGACCGGCATCGGCGTCCGCCCGCGGCGCGAGCGAATCGAGCTGACGATGGACTTCACGCCCGATCCGGGACTGATGGCGGCCATGGTCGCGCTGATCGTCGGCATCACGCGCGAGGCGATCAGCTGGCCGTCGTATCGCGTGGAGGTGCTGCGCGAACACGGCATCCCGGCTTTGACCGGTGTGACGCCGGGAAAACATCCGACGCGCAACGGTTGGATCCTGCGCGACTTTCACTTTCCGCGAAGTCCGTTTCTTGCGGATATCGACGACGAAGTGTGGACGACATCCGACCGGGCGTTGCGGTCGCTGCGGCAGATCGCGTACGAGACGGTGATGGCTTTCCGCGATGCCATCCGCCGCGTCTCCGATCCGTTCAGCTATCGCTTGCTGCTGTCGGTGATGCGCGGCGAAACGCCGTCGCTGCTCGATCTCGACGATCGCCCCGCTGCGTACGACGACGTCGGCCGCTCGACGCGCTGGGGCTCGGTGCTGCCGGAGCTGGAGAATTTCGCCGCGCTGATGCACGACGACGATGCCGTTACGTCCAGTCCGAGGCGGCGCAGCGCGGACGTCGATGAGAAGCTCGCGCCGCCGTGGTCAGGCGAAAAGCCGGAACGCCGCGGACGTTCGCGCCGCTCGACCGAGCGACGCGGTTCACCGCCATCCGCGCCGTCGCAACGGCTGACCCGCTCCGCATACGAAAAGGTCTTCCTCAAACTTGGCGAAGGCCGTCCACTCCGCATCGGCAAAGACGTTCTCACGCCGGTGAAAGTGAAGGGTTGGTATCACTCCATCTTCCGCGACGAACGCGGAGACGAACGGATGTTGTCGATCGATCAGTTGCTGAAGTACATGGGGTCGTGGGAGTAGCTGGCACGACTTGAGCTATTAACCCGATCGGCCCGAGAGCATCCGGGAGACGCTGGCGAAATTGAGGCGCGCCGATAATCCCCAAGGGGGTCGGCGCGCTTCGTGTTTTTGGAGTTATCTCAAAACAAAAAAGGCACAGACCGAAGCCTGTGCCTTTCGAATGAATCGATCGTGAGCTGCTAAACCGTAACCGCCTCCGCTCCCACGCCCGCGGCGCTGCGCAGGGTTTCGGCTTTGTCGGTTGCTTCCCACGTGAACTCCGGTTCGGTGCGGCCGAAGTGGCCGTACGCCGCGGTCTTCTTGAAAATCGGACGGCGCAATTTGAGCGAGTCGATGATGCCGCGCGGCGTCATCATGAAGTTCTCGCGGACGAGATCGACGATCCGTTCCTGCGAGATGCGCTCCGTGCCGAACGTGTCGACGTACACCGACACTGGATCCGCCACGCCGATCGCGTACGCCAGCTGCACTTCAACTTCGTCCGCGAGTCCCGACGCCACGATGTTCTTGGCGATGTAGCGGGCCATGTAGCACGCCGAGCGATCGACCTTTGTGGGGTCTTTGCCCGAGAACGCGCCGCCGCCGTGACGACCGCGGCCACCGTACGTGTCGACGATGATCTTGCGTCCGGTCAGGCCGGTATCGCCCTGCGGTCCGCCGGTGACGAAGCGGCCGGTCGGATTGATGTGGAACTTCGTATTGGAATCGAGCAGCTCGGCCGGAACGACCGGCTTGATGATCTTCTCGATGATCGCGTCGCTCAGATCGCCGTGGCTCACGCTTGGCGAATGCTGTGTCGAGATGACGATGGCCGCGGCGCGAATCGGACGCTTCCCCTCATACTCGATCGTCACCTGCGATTTGCCGTCGGGGCGGAGAAAGTCGAGATCATTCGCCTTGCGCACTTCCGCGAGGCGGCGCGCCAGCTTGTGCGCGAGCATGATCGGCAGCGGCATCAGCTCCGGCGTTTCGCGGCAGGCGAAGCCGAACATCAGTCCCTGATCGCCCGCGCCGCCGGTGTCGACGCCCTGCGCTATGTCGGGCGACTGCGGATCGATCGACGACACCACCGCGCACGTCTCGCTGTCGAAGCCGTACTTGGCGCGCGTGTAGCCGATCTCCTTGATGGTGCTGCGCACGATCGACGGAAAATCGACGTACGTCTTGGTGGTGATCTCGCCGGAGATCATGGCAAGACCGGTGGTGACGAGCGTTTCGCACGCCACGCGGCCGATCGGATCGGCAGCAAGCACCGCGTCGAGAATGGCATCCGAAATCTGGTCGGCAACCTTATCCGGATGCCCCTCAGTGACGGACTCCGAGGTAAAGAGAGTTCTATGGATTGACATCGTTAAAAGCTCCTGATTGGAATCGGCGAATCCTAACATGGTGTGGCACAGACACTCCTGTCCGTGGAACTCGGCAAGCTGCGTGCAAACTCATCCACAGAATGCTGAAGACACGCAACATCGGCGCGTACCGGGATCTGCTGGTTCTGTTTACGAAATACGGCCGGAAAGACTTCCGCCTCTCGCTCGATCCGGAGACTGTCATCGCCGCCGACGACTCCTCGGCGGAGATGGAGCCGGACGTCGCCAGGCGCGCCCAGGCGTTTGCGAATGCGCTGAAAGGCATGGGCCCGACCTACGTCAAGTTCGGGCAGGTCCTTTCGACGCGTCCCGATATCGTGCCGCCCGAATACATCGCCGCGCTCGAATCGCTGCAGGACGACGTCGAGCCATTCTCGTTCGCCGAAGTCGAGAAGATCGTCGAGGAGGAGCTGAAGGTTCGCATTTCCAAAGCCTTCGAAATTTTCGAGTCGACGCCGCTCGCCGCCGCATCCCTCGGACAGGTTCATCGCGCCGTGCTGCGCGACGGCCGCGAGGTCGTCGTCAAAGTGCAGCGGCCGAATGTGCGCGAGCAGGTTCGCCACGACCTCGAAGTCTTCGCCGAGATCGCCTCAACGATCGAGCAGCACAGCGACATCGGCCGCAAGATGAACCTGACCGGAGCGATCGATCAGGCCCGCGTCACGCTGCTCAACGAGCTGAATTACGAACAGGAAGCGCGCAACACGGAGATCCTTCGTCGCAATCTCGCCGAGTTCCCGCAGATCTCGATCCCGACCGTCATCGACGACATGACCACCTCGCGCGTGCTGACCACGGAGTTCGTGCGAGGCCGAAAAGTGTCGAAGCTGACGCCGCTGCAGATCATCGATCACGACTACGCCGAGCTTGCCGCGACGCTGACGCGGGCCTACCTGAAGCAGATCTGCGTCGACGGCATCTGGCACTCCGATCCGCATCCCGGCAACGTCTTCGTGCGCGATCTCGAAGACAACCAGGCCGAGGTGGTGCTGCTCGACTTCGGGATGGTGAGCCGGATCAGCCGCGAGTCTCAGGACGAGATCATCAAGATGCTGCTGGGGATGTCGTCGAATCGCGGCGCCGAGGTCGCGGACGCGTGCGTCAGGATGTCCGAGGTTCAGGAGGGATTCGACGCGCCGAAGTTCGTCCGTGAGATCTCCACGATCGTCGCCACATTCCACGACGTCGAC
Source organism: Thermoanaerobaculia bacterium (assembly GCA_035995985.1). GTDB lineage: Bacteria > Acidobacteriota > Thermoanaerobaculia > Gp7-AA8 > Gp7-AA8 > JADGNZ01. The sequence continues at coordinate 4,124 of DASYJY010000101.1, forward strand.
GTGCGGCAGATCAACGTCGGCCAACTGATTTTCAACGTCATCTCCATCGCCAACAACAACGAGCTGAAGGCGCCGGCGGAGCTGGCCATGCTCGCCAAGACGCTGCTGCACCTCGACGGCGTCACGCGGCGGCTCGATCCGGAGTACGACCCGCACACCGTGATCCGCGATTACGCGGAACGGCTGATGGGCCAGAAGCTCGCGCAGAAGTTCGCGCCGCGCAATTTCTACCCGGCGCTGCTCGACCTGAATCAGCTCGTGCTCGACCTCCCGCACCGCACGCGCGAGATCATCGACCAGACCGCCGCCGGCAAACTGTCATTCAGTCTGAAGCTGATGCAGGCGGAGCAGTTCCTTGCCGGCATGCACAAGATCGCGAATCGCATCACCGTTGGCGTGGTGATCGCGGCGCTGTTGATCGCGTCCTCGATGATGATGCGCGTCCCGACGCGCGTGCAGCTCTTCGGCTACCCCACGATGGCGATGATCGGCTACCTGCTCGCGGCGGCTGCAGGCTTGTACCTGATCGTGACGACGTTCCTGCGCGATCGGGCAGACGAGGAGAGGGCCAAATTAAAAGGGAAATGATTTCCACCACAGAGACACAGAGAACACAGAGGTATCTCGCTGTGCCCTCTGTGTCTCTGTGGTGAAACGCTTTTAGAACCCTTCGAGCAGATTCGTAACCAGCGACTCCGCAAACCGCACGGCGATCTCGTTGATCGCGCGCGTCTCCTGATCGAAGGCATCCGTCGACTCGGTGTTGACCTGGTAGTTCTCCGTGAAACGGTACTGATCGTTTTTCCAGAGCACTTTGTCCTCGGCGCGATGATCGAGCAGCTCGATTTTGGCGGTGATCGAAATCTGATACTGCGTCGCGCGTCCCTGCTGATTGAACGCGACCGGGAAGATGCCGAAGGAGTCGATCGAGCCGCGCAGGATCACGTCCGCGGCCGGCGCCGAGTTGACTAGTTTCAACCGTCCGCGCGACACGAACTCCGCCGCCACCGCCTGCGTGACCCGCTGTTCGAGCTCCACGCGCGTGGTGCGATTCACGAACGCGGGCACTTCGATCGTATGCACCGTCGGCGCGAGCAGGTTGTTGGCGTTACCGACCAGACCGTAGCCGCACGAGGCGAGCATCGGCAGAAGAAAAAGGGCGAGGCGTTTCATCGCGGGGAAAGGTAACACGTACAACGCACTGCAGTGGCACCTCGCCGCTAGTCCGCTAGTTCTTCGTGTCTTTCAATCGTGTCGTCCGGCAATTGATCGCGAAGCCATAGCCGCTCGACGATCGGGTACGCGGCGACGAACGGCAGGATGAGAATCGCGCCGGCTGCGCCCTGCAGCGAGCCGCCGATCATGATCGCCAGCAGCACCGTCAGCGTTGAGAGGCGCATCTGTTTTCCGTAGACGCGCGGGACGACGAAGTAGCTCTCGACAAAGTGATAAAGCATGTAGCCGGCGAGCACGAGCAGCGCTTTGACGGGACTGACGGTGAGCGCGAGCAGGACCGCCGGCACCGTCATCGCGATCGTCCCGACCACCGGCAACAGGTCGGCGATGAATGCGATCAGCGCCAGAGGCAGCGCGGCCGGAATGTGCAGAAGAATCAGGACGAGGTACGCCCATCCCGCACAAATGAAACAGGTGATGACCTGCCCCCGCATGTACGCGAGCACGACGCCGCTCATCTCGATGGCCGTCGTCCGCCATCGCGGCCGCTTGTTCTTCGGCGCGAGGTCGATCAGCCATTCGAATGCCGTCCGCCCCTCGATCAACAGATAGAGCGCGAGAACGAGGACGAAAATCGCGGCCGTGATCCCCTCGATCGCGTACTTGCTGAAAACCAACCCGCGCGACAGCCATGTCTTCAACTCCGGCGGCGGTCCTCCATGCAGTGTTTTCAAATACGGTCCCGTGATCGGAAAGCGGTTCGCGATCGTCTGCTCGAGCATCGGCAGCTGTTTGGTGATGTCGCCGATCTCGCTGGTCATATGCGGCACGAGCACGGCCAGGAAAAGCACGATGACGCCGAACAGCACGATCGCGATGGCGATGACACCCACTCCGCGACGTACGCGGTGCCGCTCCATGAACACGACCAGCGGATCGAGCATCACCGCGAGCAGGACGGCCACGACGATCATCAGGATCACCGGCCAGAGCTCGGCGACGCAGACGCACAGCAGCAGCGTGAGTGCGACTTTCAACAGCGTCGTAAACGGGATGCGGAGGTCGACGGGCTCGGCCACGGCTGTTACGTAATGCACAACGCCCGCCGCCGTACGAAACGTTGCGCTATCCTCCGCCGCGCAATCCTGAAGGAGAAACCATGCGCAAACTGATTCTTGCAATCGCAGTCCTTGCCACGGCGTCGCTCTACGCCGAGCAAAAGAACGTGCAGTTGCTGACCAACCTCTCCGACGCGCAGCTCGGCCTGGCCATGAACAACATGAGCGCGTCGCTCGGCGTCCACTGCGACTTCTGCCACGTCTTCAACGAGCAGACGAAGAGCCTCGACTTCGCCAGCGACGCGAAGGACGAGAAGAAGACCGGACGCGAGATGATCAAGCTCGTCCTCGATCTCAACGAGAAGAATTTCAAGGGCCGTCCGATCGTCGGCTGCTACACCTGCCACATGGGCAAGGAGCACCCTTCGACGATCGTCGCGCTTCCTATGCCGGCGTCGGCTCCGACAAAGACACATGAAGCCGAGGAGGCGGAACGGAAGGCGTATCCAGGGGCGAAGGATGTGGTGGCGAAGTACATCACCGCGATCGGCGGCGAGGCTGCAGCGAAGAAGCTGGCCACGGCGTCGATGACTGCGACCGGGACCCGCACTGACCTCTCCGGCCGGTCGACCCCGATTGAAGTCTTCAGCGCCGGCGGCAAGACGTTCGTCCGGTCCACGCCTGCAGACGGTCCGGTGGCGTCGCAGATGGTCTCTGCCGATAGCGCCTGGATGCAGGGCCGCCAGGGTGTGCGCACGATGACGGGCGCCGATGCCGCCACGAGCTACCTGTTCGCGCGCGCCTATCAGCCGGTGACGACGCTTCCCGAAAATGCGCGCGTCGGCGGCAAGGAAACGATTGACGGTCACGAGACGTGGTCTGTGTCTGCTGCGATCGATGACCACACGCGTCAGCGCGTTTGGTTCGATGCAACCACCGGCCTCGCCGTGCGGCGCCTCATCACCGTCGACTCCCCCGTCGGACGCATTCCGACGCAGACCGATTTCGACGACTACCGCGACGTCAACGGCGTCAAGGTTCCCTTCACCGTGAAGGTGTCGAGCGTCAACGGCGGCCAGAACGCCACGCGCAAGTACACGGCCATCGACTTCGGGAAAGCTGTCGACGAGAAGCTGTTCGAAGCACCGAAGTGAGGGGGTTGGGTGTAGGGAGTGGGGGGTGGGAGATCGATCGGAAGCAATTCTCCCTACCACTCCCCACACCCAACACCCCACTCCCCTGCGCGCAAATCCCGTAGAATGAAAGTAATGGGTGGGCAGATCGACCGGGTGAAGCGCCAATTGCTGCGTGAGGCGGTGACGGATAACCTCGACACGATTCGGGGGCTGCCGCCGCGTTCGTTGCGGTCCTCGCGGCGTATCGGTCACCTTTTCTTCCGCCGCGCGCCGCTGGTGATCATCCCTCTGATGCTGGCCAGCTTCGCCTTCCTGAGCAACACCGGGATCACGAGCACGCGAACACCGGCGGTGGTTGTTCATCCGCCGGCGGCACGCCACGTCGAAGCCTCTGTCATGCCGATGCTGATGACCGACACGCTCGAGCCGGTAAGCGCCTCGGCCTTTCCGCTCTCGGTGCGACGCGTCGTCCTCGACGCCGGCCACGGCGGAACGGATCCCGGCGCGTCGTCGATCTCGAACGTCAGCGAGAAAGAGATCACGCTCGATATCGAAAGACGCCTCGGCACGCTCCTGCGCCAGAACGGATTCGAAGTCATCTCCACCCGCGAAAACGATCGCCTGATCCCGCTTCGCGAACGCGCCCGACTCGCCAACGGCTCGCACTCGGACATCTTCGTATCGATTCACGTCAACTCGATCCCGCATCCCGTCAATCACGGCGTCGAAACCTACTACCTCGGACCGACGAACGATCCGACGCTGACGAAACTCGCGGCGGCGGAAAACGGCACCTCCGGGTACGCGCTGGCCGATCTCCGCAAATTGCTCGACGGCGTCTACGCGGACGTCCGCCGCGATGAATCTCAACGCCTCGCCACAGCGGTCCAGCATCAGCTCTTCAGCGGATTGCGCGGCGTCGATCCCGGTCTCGAAAACTGGGGCGTCAAGCGCGCGCCGTTCATCGTGCTCGTGGCCACCGAGATGCCGGCCATCCTCGCGGAAGTCGGCTGTCTCTCGAACGAACGCGAAGCGGAGATGCTGCGTAGCGGCACCTACCGGCAGCAGATCGCGCAGGCGCTTTTCCACGGAATCCACGCATACGCAAGCGCTAACGACGCGCCGCAGAAGAAAGGAACCTGATGTCCAACGAATCCGAGATCCTCCACGTCGGGATCGACCTCGGCACTTCTCGCAGCGCGATCTCCGCCTCCAACGGCGAGCGCTTCGTCGTCGACAGTTTCGTCGGCTGGCCCGCCGACATGGTCGCGAAAAAGGTGCTCAAACGCGACGTCCTCATCGGCCACGAAGCGGTCGCGAACCGGACCATGCTCGATCTCCACCGCCCGCTCGAGCGCGGCCTGCTGAAGGAAGGTTCGGAGAAGGACGTGGAAGCGGTCCGCGAGCTTCTCAAGCATCTGCTGCGCCTGGTCGGCGTCAGCTCGAACGGCAGGACGGACGCGTCGAATGTGCGCGCGGTCGTCGGCGTCCCGGCGGCGGCGCTGCGGACGAACAAACAGTACCTGCGCAACTCGATGAAGGGCATCGTCGATAGCCTGATGATCGTCAGCGAGCCGTTCGCGGTCGCGTACGGCCTCAACGCGCTGCTGCACACGATGATCATCGATATCGGCGCCGGCACCACCGACTTTTGCGTGATGAAGGGACGCTATCCCGGCGAGGAAGACCAGCGCACGCTCACCGTCGCCGGCGATTCGCTCGACGCACAACTCCTCAAGCTGATCGAAGAGCGCTATCCGCAGGCAAACGTGACCGTCTACATGGTTCGCGAGTGGAAAGAAAAACACAGCTTCGTTGGCGAGGCGCCGAAACGCGTGCTCGTCACCGCCCCCGTCAAAGGCGTCCCGACGGAGCTTGACATCACCAACGAAATGCGCGCCGCCTGCGAGACGCTCGTCCCGCCGACCGTAGAGACGATGCTTGACCTCCTCTCCCGCGTCGAACCGGAGTTCCAGGAACGCGTCCGCAACAACATCATCCTCTCCGGCGGCGGAGGCCTGATCCGCAATCTGTCACAGACCCTGGAGACCGCGCTCAAGCAAGTCGGCGGCGGCAAAGTCACGCACATGCAGGACCCCGTCTTCGTCGGCTCCGACGGCGGCCTGGCGCTGGCGCTGGATGCACCCGATACCGATTGGGAAAAGCTGACGGCGTGAGAGAGCGCGACGCTGAGGGCAATTGACGAATCATCTAAACGCCGCGATCTTCCTGGAACACGGCGTCTACAGCTAGTCACGCCCGTTAGGGAGCTACCCGCCTCCTAGTCCGCTTCTTCCTCGTACTCATCAAGAACTGAATCGGATAGATGCGCCAAGTGTGGTTGACCAGCGAGTTCACTGACGCTGTCGTAGGACAAATAAGTACAGCTCTCAGATAGTGGTCCACGCTCCAAGAGCGAGAATACGGGTCTCCGAAGCTCTTGAAAGACTTTGTCGCGTCGAACAATCGGAGCGACGATATGAAGTCTGATATCCATATTTGGCTGCAGCGCAAGCAAATCGGCCATACGAAGAATGCCAGAATAAATCGACGTCGTATGCTCTACTTCGAATGCGCGCCTGATTGAGCGGCCGCGCAACCAAAGCACATCGATTTGCTCAATTGTACGAAGCGTAGTTTCGTCGTAGTTCAGCGGCAGACGTTCGAGAGGAGGCGGGTGGTCGCCATTCCATTCCTCAAGTACAGCGGTCCGATCACCTCGCGGAAGCCAGATTTGCATGCCCATTCGCGAGCCAATCTCGGCTAGCAGCGCTTGAACTTTGGTGGATTCTCTGACTACTGGGGCAACCTCCGCCGCGTGGTCTTCGATATGCGAATCGTCGGGCACAGTGACTGATACATCTTTGTCCGCCCTCCTAATTCGGTGCACGAGCAGTTTTCCGTATTCTTCCTTGTGTATCGGGTACTCCTGCCCCCCGTCGCTCTGCGCACGCAATAGCTGCTCAAGAAAGGTACCGTCTTCCTCGCTAAGCGGCGCAAGACTTGCGCGAATCTTTCCCGTCCACGTCGACAGGCCGCGAACGTACTCCTTCGTGAAGGAAAGGCGATCCCAGACGTGATCAGCGTAAATAGGAATCGCTTTCTCCACGGGCAACCAAACAGTCGGATTGACGCGGAACCGTACGACGAACGGGTCGTCCTCCGCGTAGAAGATCGGCGTGTCGTCGATAAATGGGCCTTCCAATACCGTGAGAACACCGAGCCAGCGTGAGAGCTTAGTGACGTAACATAGAAGCTTATCGCCAGCTTTCACGCGCAACGCCGCGTTGCGTTGGCGCGGACGAAAACCAGAAATTGTTCGGTCCGAATTGCTGAAGGCCTCGGATGTCTCTGGTGAAAAAAGATCT
>DASYJY010000102.1:0-22595 GCA_035995985.1 Thermoanaerobaculia bacterium
CGACTCGCTGCGCGGGATCCGGCTCTACGTCGATCGCCGCAATGTGCGCGCACAAGAGGTGTACACGCGGCTGGGGATGAATGGGGAGCATTACCAGGTGTTCGAGTGGATGAAGACGTTTTGATCACGCGGAGTACGCGAAGAGGCGGAGAGCGCGGAGCTGGTTTTCTCCGCCTCTCCGCGTGCTCCGCGTGAACCGTCCCCTTTCACTTGTCCCACCGAAACGTCTTCAGATCAACGCGACCGTCGAGCGAGAAGACGACCCCTTCCTCCTCCAGCAACATCCGCTGCAACTCGTGTGAATCGCTCGCGCTACGCGGCGAAACCTCTCCCTTCGCATTAATCACGCGATGCCACGGGATGTCACTGCGATCGGGCAGCGAGTGAAGCGCGTAGCCGACCTGCCGCGCGTGTCCATCCAGTCCCGCCAGCGTGGCAATCTGGCCGTACGTCGCGACGCGTCCGCGCGGGATGCGGTTTACGGTCGCATAGATGCGTTTGTAACTATCGGCGTTGGAAAGCGGCACGGCGAGAGTCTACGGCAGTGTTAAGATGCCCAACTCTTTGGTCACATAAAAAGGAGTCACCATGCCTCGCCCGACTGCTTCAGCACAGATTGCCTTCGGCCTAGTTTCGATCCCGGTGAAACTCTTCTCGGCCACCGAGGCCAGCGAGAAGATCAGCTTCAACATGTTGCATAAGGATTGCGGCAACCGCGTCCAACAGCAGCTCTTCTGCGCCAAAGACGACCGCACCATCTCGCGCGATGAAGTCGTGAAGGGCTACGAGTTCCAGCGCGGACAATACGTCCTCTTCAACGAAGAAGAGTTGAAGATGATCGAGGAGAAGTCGACGCAATCGATCGAGATCAGCGAGTTCCTGCCGAAGGAAGCGATCGATCCGATCTACTTCGCGAAGGCGAACTACATCGCGCCAGACAAGGGCGGCGAACGCGCCTACTCGCTGCTGACGAAGGCTCTCGAACAGACCGGACGCTGGGCACTGGCAAAGTACGCGGCGCGCGGCAAGCAGTACCTGGTGATCCTCCGCCCGCTCGGCAACGGGATGGTGATGCAGCAACTCTTCTACCCGAACGAGATCCGCTCGATGGAGGAGCTCGACCTCGGCGATGCGATCGTCAAAGACAACGAGCTGAAGATGGCCGTGCAGCTCGCCGAGATGGGCGCGGCGGAAGAGTTCCATCCCGAGAACTATCGCGACGAAGTCGCCGAGCGCACACGCGCGCTGATCCAGCGGAAGATCGAAGGCGAAGAGATCACGTCGAACTTCGTGGAAGAGCCGAAAGCGCAGGTTATCGATTTGATGGAGGCGTTGAAGAGGAGCCTGGCGAAGCCGAGCGGCAAATCCGCGCCGGCATCTACGAAGACGAGCGGACCACGCCGCATCCCGGAAAAGGCGGAGGCGAAGAAGGCCGCTCCTCGGGTATCAGCGCAAAGGGTGGCCAAGTCAGGATCGCGATCGCGCTGACATGTCCTACTCGGTGCGGGAAGTCTCGGCGATGCTCGGGCTTTCGGCTGCACAGATTCGTTCCTGGGCGGCCAGAGGGTTTCTCACGCCCGAGCGCGACGGCAATGGCGATCTCCGCTTCGGCTTTCAGGACCTGGTCATCCTTCGCACCGCCGGCGAGCTGACCGCCGTGCACATCCCGACACGCAAGATCCGACGCGTGCTGGAAAGCGTCCGCGAGCAGCTGCCGGAAGGGCGTTCGATTGCCGGAGTGCGCATCGCCGCGGACGGAGAACGCGTGGTCGTTCGCGACGGAACGGCGGTATGGAATCCGGAGTCAGGCCAGTCACTGTTCGATTTTTCAGTCGACGAGATCGCCGAGAAAACGAAGCCGATCGCGCTGGCGGCAGTGCGCGAAGCGAAGGCGAAGCAGGAGGACGACCTCGACGCTGACGCCTGGTACGAGCTGGCCGCCGATCTCGAGCTGAGCGATCCGGCCGAGGCGCGCGCGGCGTACGAGAAAGCGATCGCGCTCGATGAGTCGCATGTCGATGCCCACGTAAACCTCGGACGTCTTTTTCACGACGAAGGCGCACTCGACGCTGCGGCGAAGCACTACCGCGCCGCGCTCAACATCGATCCCGAACATCCCGTCGCCGCCTTCAACCTCGGCGTGGCCCTCGACGATCTCGGGCATCTCGCCGCCGCCGCCGAAGCCTATCGCCGCGCCATCGATCTCGATCCCGAAACCGCCGACGCCCACTACAACCTCGCCGGCATCCTCGAACGCAGCGGCGACAAAGCGGGCGCCGTGCGGCATCTGACGCGGTATCGGGCGTTGACCCGGTAAGGCTTCATCCGCAGATGTCGCAGATGAACGCGGATGCTTCGCTCGGCCTACGGTTTGGGAGTCTTCTTCTGAGATGTCGCACTTGGTCGGCGCGGCGGCAGAGACACGAGACGCTCTGGATGTTCGAGTTCGCGCTCTTGTAAATACGTTACGAGCGCTCCAAGATCATTTCCAACTTCGTCCAGCAACTGCTCGCGTAGCGCGCGAGTTTCCGCGACGATCGGATCGTCCCAAGCCATATCAGCTTTCACAGGTCTTCATCGTATCTGCGTTCATCTGCGACTGCGGATAAACGTTCGGTCCGGAAATGAAAAAGGGCGGCTGTGAATCAGCCGCCCTGCATTCATACGGAGGCGAAACTTAGAACGTCGAATCGAGGAAGGGGCGCAGCTTCTTCGAGCGCGACGGGTGGCGCAACTTGCGGAGCGCTTTCGACTCGATCTGGCGGATGCGTTCACGCGTCACGTTGAACGAGCGACCGACTTCTTCGAGCGTGTGCTCGGAGCCGTCGCCGACGCCGAAGCGCATCTTGAGGACCTGCTCCTCGCGCGGGGTGAGCGTGCGCAGGACCTTGTTCGTCTGCTCCTTCAGGTTCGCGACGATCACGTGATCGATCGGAGAGATCACGCCACGGTCTTCGATGAAATCGCCGAGATGCGAATCTTCCTCTTCGCCGATGGGCGTTTCGAGGGAGATCGGCTCCTGCGCGATCTTCATGATCTTGCGAACTTTGGCGACCGGCATATCCATCCGGTCCGCGATCTCCTCGGCTTGTGGTTCCCGGCCGAGCTCCTGCACGAGCGCGCGCGAGGTGCGCGTGAGCTTGTTGATCGTCTCGATCATGTGCACCGGGATGCGGATGGTGCGGGCCTGATCGGCGATGGCGCGGGTGATGGCCTGACGAATCCACCACGTGGCGTACGTGGAGAACTTGTAGCCGCGACGGTATTCGAATTTCTCGACCGCCTTCATCAGGCCGATGTTGCCTTCCTGAATGAGGTCGAGGAACTGCAGGCCGCGGTTCGTGTACTTCTTGGCGATCGAGACGACCAGACGAAGGTTGGCGACGATCAGCTCCTGCTTGGCCTGATCGGCTTCCTCTTCGCCGGCGCGAATCTCGCGAATCGTGCGGCGAAGGTCATCGTGCTGCGTGCCGTAGAACGTCTCCAGTTCCTGCAGCTTGTCGACGTACTTCTGCAGACGGCGGCGGTAGAAATCGCGGCGCGTCTTGTCCTTCTCGCGCTTGAGCGCCGCATCGTCCTTGCGGACCATCGACGCCGTCTGCGCCAGCTCGTTGTCGATGTCCTTCAGCTTGTTGATCATCCGGTTGCGCGTCTGGGGCGTGAAGTCGACCTGGCGCAATTCGGTGGCGAGCTCGATGGTCAGTTTCTCGACGGCGCGCTCCGTCTGTTTGAGCGTGCGCTCCGACAGCTTCTTCGGATCGAGCAGCTTGGTTTTCGCGTCTTTGATTTTCTTGTCGTGCTTCGCGACCTTCTCGAAGATGACCATGATGTCGGCGATCTTGTTGACGGCGGCGAGCGGGAGCTTCGGCTCACCGTTGTCGTCGGTGGCCACGTGGATCGTTTCATCTTCCGGCATCGCCAGATCGATCATCTCTTTGATGACGCGCGGATCCTTCTTGGCGCTCTCGTAGATCTTCAGGATCTCTTCGAGGATGATCCGATTCTGCGAGAGCGCTTTGTAGACGCGGCGCTCCCCTTTTTCGATGCGCTTGGCGATATCGACTTCGCCCTGGCGGTCGAGGAGCTTGACCGTTCCCATCTCGCGCAGGTACATGCGCACGGGATCGTTGGTCTTGTCGACGATGCCACTGTTGGCCGCGATGATGTCCTGCTGGACCTCTTCGCGCTGGTCCATCTCCTTCTCTTCGATGGTGCCGTCAATGGTGACGATGGCTTTGGAAGAGGTGGTGGGAAGCGGCTTCTCGGAATCCTCGACGACGTCGATGCCGAGGTCTGCGAAGCGGATATAGATCTCATCGAGCTCCTCCGGCAGCGAGGTGATTTCCTCGGGGAGGGTCTCGTAGATCTCGTCGTAAAGCAGGAAGCCCTTTTCTTTACCGATTACGATGAGCTGCTTTACTTCCGCGTATTTTTCTTCGACACTCAACTCGCCGACCCCCTCGTCAAAATTGGCTTCCTGTTCGAGATTCGCGCTCCGCAGGCGTGTCGTCATGTCGTTCTTTCGCTCCTCAGAACCATCGTCCGCAGAGGACACCTGCGTAATCGGAGGGGGCCGATAATTATTTCGCTTCGTTCAACATACGGGAGATGCGCATCTTCTCGCCGACAAGCTCTTCTGCCCTCTCCCCGTCGCCCTGGCGCTGCGCGTCCGCGATGTCCCGTTGAATTTCCAGATTCCGGCGTTCGAGATACGCACGTTCCATCGGCCGAAGGTTTTCGTCGATGCGTTGGAGGGTTTGATCGTCGATATCCTCGCTCAATGAGAGCTCCGAGAGGAGATTGAGCTCGGCCTCGCCCCTAAGGTGGGTCGCAACGTTCTGAAAATCAATAGGCGCGCCCGACATCAGGTCGTCTTTCATGATGGAAAAAAGCGTTTTGCCCGCCCCCTCGAAGTACTCCTCGCGAAGACGCGCCAGGTCCGGAGCGGTCAGCTTTCCCTGAATCGCGGCGATGAGGATGGTCTTTTCGGCGCTGCCCGGCTGGCCGAGCGGCTGACGCTCGCGGTCGGGCGGTGTGGACGCCTTGCCGCGCACGCGCGACCAGACGGTCTGGAACTCGAGGCGAAAGGCGTCCGCGATGCGCTGCGCGGCGTCGTTGCGGACGACGGGATCGGAGACGGCGGACAACAGCGGGATGAAGTGCTCCACCCGTTCCGACTTTTCGCGGCCACTCAGTTTCGCGACGTCACCAGCCCATTCGCCGAGGCCGAATTCGAAGATATCGGTGGCGTTGCTGAGCAACTCCAGGAATCGGTCGGCGCCGAACTTCTGCACGACCGTGTCGGGATCCTTCTCCCCTTGCAGGTCGAGCGCGGAGACGTTCAGTCCCGCCGCCAGCAACACCGGTGCGGCGCGCAGCGTGGCGGTGCGGCCGGCGTTGTCGCCGTCGTAGGCGATGACGACGTTGGTCGTGAAACGGCGCAGCAGTGAGGCCTGACCGCTGGTGAGCGACGTTCCCATCGATGCAACCACACCGGGAACGCCCACATGATCGATGGCGATGGCGTCGAAGTAGCCTTCGACGAGAATGGCGCGATCCTTCCGCCGCATCGAGTCTTTCGAACGGTGCAGGTTGTAGAGCAGCCGCGACTTGTTGAAGACGTCCGACTCTGGCGAGTTGAGGTACTTCGGATCGCTGCCGTCGAGCGAACGTCCGCCGAATCCGACGATCGTGCCGCTCTCGTTGTGGATCGGAATCATGAGTCGATTCCTGAAACGGTCGTAGAAACCGTTGCCGGTCTTGCGCGGCATGGCCAGTCCGACCGATTCGAGCTTCTTCTCGCCATGCTTCCGCGACAGCCGCGTGAGGATGTAGTCCCACGAGTCGGGCGCGTAGCCGAAGCCGTACTTTGTGACGATGTCCTGCGCCACGCCGCGCTCGTCGAGGTAGCGTTTGGCGACGTTGTCGCCCCACCCTAGCGCCTGATGAAATGCCTCGGATGCCTCATCAAGAACTTCGAGCAGATCTTCTTTGTCGCTCTCTTTCGCGGTCCGTTTCTTCTTCGGCAACTCGATTCCGACGCGCGCCGCCACGTACTCGACGGCCTCGGGAAAATTGAATCGCTCCGTCATCGAGAGAAACTTGAAGACGTCGCCGCCCGCACCACAGCCGAAGCAATGAAAGAGTCCCTTGCCGCGATCCACCGTGAACGACGGCGTCTTCTCGCGATGAAACGGGCAAAGCCCTTTGTAGCTTTTGCCTGCGAGCTTTAGCGGCGTGACCTGTCCCACGAAGTCGACGATGTCAGCCGCCTGGCGGACTTGGGCGATGACGTTGTCGTTGAGGTCAGAGAAGGCCATGTTTCGCTACCCAATCCTGCGAAGCGCGAAGCGCGAGTCAGGATCTCCGGTGGCGCCGCGCTGCCGTAAACCGCAGTGCGAGGTCGCGCGCGTAAGCGCTGCATTACGGAGCGTGGGGATCACTCCAGCACCGCAATCGTCGCCCCATCCCCGCCTTCGTTCTCCCCGCCCGGCCGCCACGATTTCACCGCCGGATGTTTGCGCAGGTGCTCGCGCAACGCCTTGCGAAGCGTCCCGGTGCCGAAGCCGTGGATGAGACGCACCGCCTGTTTCCCTTCGAGGAGCGCGCGATCGAGAAAGCGATCGGATTCGTCGATGGCTTCATCGACGCGCTGACCGATGAGGTTGATTTCTGCATCGACGACTGTTTCGAGGGAGTCGGGTGCAGGCCGAGCCGCCAGCGATTTCCCTTTCGTTTTCGGCGCGTCGGCGCGGAGCGGAACGAGGTCCTTCACATCGACGGTCATCCTGCGGCCATTCACATTGAGCACCGCTTTTTTGCCGTCGATCGAATCGACTGTGCCGGTCACCTTGAACGAACGATGCTCCGCCTTTTCGCCGACGTGCACATCGCGCTGCTCCGCCGGCAGAAAGTCGAGCGCCTTATCGACAGGCTTCGTCAACGTGCGGACGATCTCCGCCGCGTTGACGCTCGCGCGTGCGTTGCGGTCTGACTCGCGAAGATTCTTGATCTCGGCGGCAACCTGGCGCTGCACGTCGTCGCGCAGCCGGTCCAACTCTTCGCGGAACGAGCTGCCGACGCGGCTGCGCTCTTTCTCCAGCTTCGCGCGTTCCGCGGCGACTGCGTCGCGCTCCGATTCGAGTTGCGAACGCAGAGTTGCTGCTTCGTCGCGCACGGCCAGCACTTCGGACATCTTTTTCTGCAGCTCGGCAATGAGCGAGTCGGTCTCGCCGTAGCGGTCGCCGAGGTGTTCGCGGGCGCGATCGATGATCGAGGGAGGGAGGCCGATCATCTGCGCGACGTCGATGGCGCGGCTGCGGCCGGGAATGCCGGCGATCATCCGATACGTCGGCTGCGCGGTGGCGGCGTCGAACTCCATCGACGCATTCACGATGCGTTTGTCGTTGACCGCGAAGCTCTTCAGCGCCGACAAGTGCGTCGTCACGATCATCAAGGCGCCGGTGTCGAGAAGATGCTCGATCACCGCCGTCGCAATCGCCGAACCCTCCTCGGGATCCGTTCCCGACCCCAGCTCGTCGAGCAGCACGAGCGATCGATCGGTGGCGCGCTCGACAACGCGGCGAAGCCTGACGAGGTACGCGGAAAACGTCGACAGATGTTCGAGCACGCTCTGGTCGTCGCCGATGAGCACGTGGAAGTCATCGACGATCGGAATGGTCGTTCCATCGGCGGCAGCGACCGGCAATCCGCTCATGGCCATCGCGACGAGCAGTCCGGTCGTTTTCAGCGCGACCGTTTTGCCGCCTGCGTTCGGACCGCTGATTACCAGCGCGGTGCTGTCGCGATCAAGCTTCACCGAAATTGGGATCACCTTGCGGTCCGACGGCTCCTCGCCGAACGCCTCGGCGCGCGCCGGCGCGAGGCGTTCATCGAGCAGCGGATGGCGGCCGTCGATGACTTCGAGGATGTGATCGTCGCTGAAGATCGGACGCGAGGCGCCGACCAACGAATGGAACTGCGCGCACGCCTGCAGCGCGTCAAACTCGCCGCCAACACGCGCCGCATCGCGGATGTCGTCCGCTTCGTCCGCGATGGCGGCGGAGATGTAGCGCGTGATGCGCGCGATCTCCTCGCGCTCCTGGATGAGGAGATCGGCCAGATCATTGTTGAGCTCAATCGCCTGCATCGGCTCGATGAAGAACGACGCGCCCGAGCCGGAGCGCTCGTGCAGAATTCCGGTGACCGCATTGCGATGATCGGCGCGGACGGGGATGCAGTAACGATCGCCGCGCATGACCACGAGCGGCTCCTGGATGGCGTCGGCGGCGCGCGACATCACGTCGTTCAGCACGCGTTGGATGGCCGACCGCTTCCCCTGCATGCGCTGCCGAATCGCGCGCAACTCAGCCGACGCTTCTTCGCGGAGCTTGCCGTCATTCGTGAAGTACTTGTTGAGTTTCGAAATCAATCCGCCGAGGTCGGGGATGCCGTGCGCGTGTGTCGCGAGACGAGGAAACGTGTCGGTGCGAAGGAACGTCTCGCGAATGGCCTGCGTCGCGCGGACGCTGCGGACGACGATCCACGATTGGTCGATGTCGAGGATGGAGTCGCGATTCAGCAGCGGCGCGACATCCGTCAACCCCGCCAGCGGCAGCAAGCCCTCGGTCAAAACGAACCGCACCATCTCCGCGAGGTCGGCCTGCGCCGCTTCGCACTCCGCGAGCGTCCGCAACGGACGCCGCCGCGCGATGCCGGCCTTGCCGAGCGTGCTCTTCGCCTCCATCGCGATCAGCGTGAGGACGCGGTCGAGCTCGAGTTGTTGGAGAGGGATCGGGTTCACGCGAAACTGCTAGACGTGAGGGGCTGGCGGGCTATTCCGAATTGTCATCCTGAGAGGGTGTGAGGAAATGCGGCCCTCGTTTCGTGCGCAGCACTTTGGAGTGCGCGCGGCGTCGAGCCGCCGCTTTGGGAGGGTGGTGAAATCGCGACGCCACCCAGCGTGTGATGCTTGCTGCGTCTGCGCGATTCGGTACCGTCCCTTCCTCCCAAAGCCGTGGCCTTGTCACCCGCACTCCAAAGCTTCGCGAAATATGCCGCGAGCCGCGCAAGCAAGAAGCGCGTGCGCGCCTGCCACGCCGCAATGCTCCCTCGGCGGTGTGCACGTGCGCGCCTGCCGCGCCGCAATGCTCCCTCGGCCGTGTACACGTGCGCGCCTGCCGCGCCGCAACGCTCTCTCGGTGGTGTACACGTGCGCGCCTGCCGCATCGCAATGCTCCCTCGGGGGTGTGCATTTGCGCGCCTGCCGCGCCGCAACGCTCCCTCGGCGGTGTGCACGTGCGCGCGTGTCGTGTCGCAACGCTACATCGCCGGTGTGCACGCGCGCCTGCCGTGTCGCAGCGCCACACCGCCTGTGGCTCGTGTGCGCGTTCCTGTCATGAGCTGCCCCCCCCCCCGAGGACCCCGATCCGGTATCCGGGGAAGGGGGGCGGTTTTTTCACGATGCAAGCACGTCGGGAGTCCTTCGGGCGTCCCTTCGGCTGCGCTCAGGGCAGGCTCTTCGCGACTCCGCCTTCGCCTATGTCGCTCCGGCGGCTCAGGAGGACAGCGCAGATACAAAACGACCCGCGTTTCCGCGGGTCGTTTGGATCAGTAACCTGTACGACGTTCTTCGGCGAGTTTCCGCAACACTTTCTTCCGCGCCGCGATCGCTTTTCTTTTACGCTTCATGCTCGGCTTTTCGTAATGCTGCCGTTTTTTCAACTCGGAGAGGATTCCCGACTTCTCGCATTTCCGTTTGAAACGGCGAAGCGCGTTTTCAAAGCTCTCGTCCTCTTTGACGTGCACCAGAGGCAATCCCAATCCCCCCCTTCTGCATAGCGGTCCCGTGAGATGGTGATTCTAAGGAGCGCCGCGGTCCCGGTCAACGGAGCTGCGGCAGCAGACCGAAACGAGGGCGAAGCGCCGCTCCATTCCGGTCGGATGTGAATTTCGTAACCCGCTGAAGGGCCGCTGTTTGCGGTTTCACGTGACACTAATAACTATACAAGCAGGTGCTCGACGCGCGAAATGATGGCGTCCAGCGCCACCTGATTCTCGCCCCCCTCGGGGATGATCAGGTCGGCGTGCCGCTTCGACGGCTCGACGAATTCTTCATGCATCGGACGGACGGTGGTGAGGTACTGATCGATCACCGATTTCAAACTCCGGCCGCGCGATTCGATGTCGCGCGTCAGCCGGCGCAGGAAGCGAATGTCGGGCGGTGTGTCGACGAAGAGCTTGATGTCGATCCGTTTGCGCAGCTCCGGCTCGGCGAGCACGAGGATGCCTTCGACGATGACCACCTTGCGCGGCTCCACGCGCTGTGTCTTCTCCAGGTTGCGCGAGTGGGTGGCGAATTCGTAGACCGGCACTTCGACCGATGATCCTTTCGCGAGCACATCGAGATGGCGCACGAGCAGTTCGGTTTCGAGCGAATCCGGATGATCGAAGTTGATCTGGCCCCGCTGCTCGGGCGAGTAGCCGTCGAAGTTACGGTAGTACGAGTCGTGCGAGATCCACTCGATGCGGTCTTTGCCGACGCGGTCGTAAATGGCACGCGCCACGGTGGTCTTGCCCGATCCAGTGCCGCCGGCGATGCCGATGATGACTGGGATTTTCATCGCGACTGCTCTTCCAATTCGTTCTCGGTCATGAATTCCGAGGGGCTGTCATTGCCGCACGTGTTGCAGATGACGGAGAGCAGCTTCCCGTTTGCACCGAATTCGAACAGATAGGTCGGCGTCTCACACTCGAGGCAAATGAGGTACTCGGGCTCGTCCATGAGGGCGAAGAATAGCGTACCTGGCCGTGGAGCTACTCGCGCCGCACTTCCTGCGCTTGCGCGCTGCCGATCGACGGTTGGATGAAGTGCGTCTGGTTCGTTTCGTTGTCGATCACCGAGGCGTAGATGTACGTATCGGGCGCGCTCGTTTCGACGAGGATCGTGAAGTCGTCACCCTTCGTGATCATCGGGAAGAGCGACTGCACCGAGGTGTGCACGAGCGCGTTTGAGGAAATGCGGTAGCGGGTCACGGCGACGTTGCGGCCGGCGCGTTGCAGCGCCAGCGTGAACGCGGCCTCGTGATCGCCGAGGTTGGCTAGGCCGATGTTGGTGCGGAAGGTGTCGCTGAGGGAGAGTCCGGCAAGCGCGCGCAACGGAAAATACGTCGCGCTGTAGGTGATCGCGATCGGCTCCGGACGCGTAATTTCTGCATCGCGAATGCCGTAGACGTTCGCAAGCACGCGCACCGAACGCGCGCTGTCGATCGTGGTGATCTTCAGCGGCGAAAGGACTTCGGTCATCCCGAACGTCGACGCCACGATGTCGCTGAAATGCTGCGCGGCACCGGGCGCGATCGTGACGAAGATGAATGGCTGATCCGGCGCCGTTGGCAGCGACAGCATCACGTTCGCCTCGGAACGCGTCTCGTTGAAGAGATCGACGTCGGTCTTCCAGCGGACGTTGTTCATTCCGAGGACGCTGCCGACGATCGGCACGAGCACGCTCACGTTTGGCGCGTCCGCAGCCTCGGCGGCTGCCGCGCCGAGAAGCAGGAGAATCGCTGTCAGTACGCGCGCCATGCCGTTCGTGGGACGAGAGCGGATCGTCGCACGTTTCACGCGAAACGCGGACGGACGAGCCGCCGCGCCACGACCATCACTTTTTGAACTCGGCTCAACGACAGCCGCTTCCGAAGAACGATCAGCGGATCGCGGCGCAGTTTCTTGAGCACGGTCGCGTAGACGCCGCCCATCAGCAACGTGGGAAAGCGGGCATCGAATGAGAGCTCGCGCACGAGCGGCTCGGCAGCGTTGAAGTACGACATGGCCCGCTCGATCTGAAACTCGATGAGCTTGCGCATCGCATCGGTTTCGCGGCGGTCGAAGAGATCGCGTTCACTGACGCCGAAACGCTGCAGTTCCTCCTGCGGCAGGTAGACGCGATCGCGATCGAGGTCGTCGCCGACGTCGCGCGTTACGTTCGTCAACTGCAGCGCGGTGGCGAGGTTGCGTCCGTAGTCGATCGCGGCGGGAGTGCGGTAGCCGTAAATGGCGAGCGAGATGTCGGAGATCGACGACGCGACCAACTCGCAGTATCCGAGGAGCTCGGCGAAGGATTCGTAGCGCGTTTTGCTCATGTCCTGCCGGCAGCCGTCGATGAGCGCCACGAACGCGCTTTTCGGAATTGCGAAGTGTTGCAGCGCGTCGGCGAGAGCGAGCGTGATCGGATGCGACGGATTGCCGGCGTACGTCGCATCCAACTCGCGTTGCCAGGCATCGAGACGATCGAGCACGGATTGCGGCGAGTCGCTGGGCTCGTCCGCGATGTCATCGGCCCAGCGGCACCACGCGTACGCGGCGTAGACAGCGCGGCGTTTCACACGCGGCAGGAATCGAAATCCGACGGAGAAGTTCGCGCCGCAGCGGTGGGCGATGTCGCGGCAGAACGCGTACGCCTCATCCACCGTCGGCGAGACCGGCATCGGCAGTGCGTCGGATGTCATCGCGTCTCCACCGGCCCAAGCGGCGGAACCTGGAGTTGCGTATCGCGCGAGCGGCACCAGTGCGGACCCGGCTTGTGCTGGCAGCGGCCCTTATGTTTCCAGACACGCCGCACAACCGGCGACAGCAGCGACTTCCACCACGTCGTGCGATGCCAGCCACTCAGATACTGATGAAAGTCTTTCGCGCGCGACGCCTGCCGGACGAACATCGACAGTCCGAAATTGCCGCCGCTTTCGTAGAGAAACCGATTGACGAGACTGGTCTGCTGCTTCGCACCGAGCTCGCTCCTCCACAGCTCGTCGTAGTCGCGCTCCTCGAGGATGCTGCGCGCCGCGAGCGAACCGCTGGTGAGCGCGTAGCGGATGCCGAGGCCGAAGAGGTAGTCCTGAAATCCGGCGGCCTCGCCGACGAATCGCGCGCCATTCGACGTCGCGGCGTGCTTGAGATGAAAGTTCATGTACGAGTAGCCGGTGCGCGCGTCGGCCGGCACGTCGAAATGGTGCAGCCGTTGCGCCGCGGCGAGCGAGTGATCGAAATACGAATCGATCTGCTTGAAGTCCGCCACGATCGCGCAGCCGAACGTCGCCACACCGTCGAGGATGAAGAGATACGAGTAGCCGCCGGGGGAAAGTTTGTGATTGAAGTAGACGTCGACGCGTTCGTCATCGCTCGAACGCCACGTAATCTCCTTCGCCAGTCCATCCGGCGATGCCGGCCCGGTCGCTACGATGTCCGCTTGATCGGGCGCCAGCCTGCTATTGAGAATCACCTTCGCGCCCGCGCGCTGTGCCTGCGCGAGGAGGCCGCGGTCGAGCGTCCCCTCCTCGGCGCCGCGATGAATGAACCAGCCGTACGGCTCCTTACTGCGGATCACGCGCGCGGCGTTTTTGTGGTCGTAGAACGTCGCCCAATCCGCCGCGCGAAAGTAGAAATTGCGCTCGATGCCGAGGCGGTCTAGGAAGGCGGGAACGGGCTCGGATTCGGACGCGCCCTCGATGATCTGGAGATCGCCGATGAAGCGCGTGCCGACGTCGGCTTTGGCCTCGTGAACCTCGACCTCGCGGCCGGCGCGGGCCAGGATGATGGCCGCAGCCAGCCCCGACGGTCCGGCACCGGCGATCCGTATAAGTCCCTGATTCGGCACGGTCGCCGTATGGTACCGCGCCGTTTCGGCGCGAATTCCGCAGTAGGCTTGCCGCCCGTTATCGATGACCGCCGAAGCCACCCCACCTGACGTTCCCGCGAAAGCGAAGCCGCGCGCTGCCGGCTTCGCGGTGCTCGTTGCCGCCGGAATCCTTCTCAGCCGCATCGCCGGACTCATTCGCGTCCGCGTCTTCGCGCATTACCTCGGCAACTCGCCCGCCGCGGGCGCGTTCAATGCCGCGCTGAAGATCCCCAACTTTCTGCAGAACCTGTTCGGCGAGGGCGTCCTCTCTGCATCATTCATTCCTGTCTACGCGCGGCTGATCGCGGAAGACGATGACGACATGGCTGGCCGGGTGGCCGGGGTGATCCTGTCGCTCCTCGGCGTGATCGTCAGCATCATCGTGGCCGTCTGCGTCGCAATTACGCCCTGGATCATCGACCTCATCGCGCCTGGCTTTCACGGCGAGGTTCGGCAGCTGACGATCCGGATCGTTCAGATTCTCTTCCCCGCCACGGGCATGCTCGTCTTCTCCGCGTGGTGCCTCGGCGTTCTGAACAGTCACCACAAATTCTTCGTGTCGTACGTCGCGCCGGTGGTCTGGAACGCGGCGATGATCGCCACGCTGGTGTTTTTCGGTACGCGCACATCGCAGAGCGGCCTGGTGATCGCACTCGCGTGGGGCACGATGGTTGGATGCGCGCTGCAGTTCGGCATTCAGGTGCCGTTCGTACTTCGCTACGCACCACGAATCAAACTCTCGTTGCAGACGTCGTTGCCGCAGGTCCGCACCGTGATTCGCAGCTTCGGACCGGTTGTCGTTAGCCGCGGAGTCGTGCAACTGAGCGGATATGTCGATCAGATCATCGCCAGCTGGCTCGGCACGGCGGCGGTGGCCGGTTTGTCGTACGCACAGACGATCTACTTTCTGCCGATCAGCCTTTTCGGGATGTCGGTCGCCGCGGCGGAACTGCCGCAGATGTCGGGCGCGATCGGCACCGCGGATGAGATCAACGTCGCGTTGCGCAAGCGCCTCGAGCGCGGACTTCGTCAGATCGCATTCTTCGTCGTGCCGACGGTGACCGCGTTCATCTTCATCGGACGCGTTCTGGTCGCCGCGCTCTACCAATCCGGCCAGTTCCACAGCGACGACACGCTCTACGTCTGGTACATCCTTGTCGGCTCGACCTTTGGCCTGCTTGCGGTCACGCTCGGCCGGCTTTACTCCTCGGCGTTCTACGCGTTGCGCGATCCCAAAACGCCGCTCCGTTTCGCGATGGTCCGCGTGACGCTGACCGCCGTCCTCGGCCTCCTGTTCGCGTTTCCATTGCGGCCGTACATCATCGATCTCATCCTCCTGCTGCACATGCCCGTGCCGAACCTGCCCGAAGGCTCCAAGCTGCTCGGCGTGATCGGCCTGACCGCATCGGCAGGAATGGCCGGCTGGATCGAGTTCGCCCTGCTTCGCCGCGCACTAGCCCGCCGCATCGGCAGCGTCAAACTCACGCCGTCATTCCTCGGACGTCTCTGGATTTCAGGATTGGTGGCCGCCATCGCCGGCGTCGCTTGTCACATCTACCTCGCGCCGCTGATCACGCCGCATCTCCCCTTCCGCCACATCAGCGAAGCGATTGTGGTCTCGGGCGTATTCGGAGTCGTCTACTTCGCCGCCGCCATCCTCCTCGGCATCAACGAAGCGCGCGCGACGCTGAAACGGTTTAAGCGACGCTAACGGCGGCCCGCCGTCTTGACGAGTGGCTCTTCAAAGTCGGAAGTAAGCTGCTCGGGGACCATCCGCATGAGGCGATCAATGTCGACAAACTTCGAAGCGTCGTAGTAAATCTCGATCCCCATCGGGCGACCGGACTTGTCGAAGTCGATCACGAATCCGTCGAAAATTTCTTCCGACTCATCGTATTCGGCGTCGCGGAAGTCAATCGCGAGAGCATCTGATTCCTTCTCGTAGGTGATTTTCATCGCCGCCTCTTTTTGTAATTGCGATCCCAGTGTGCCGTCTCAATGGTCTCACGATCCTCCAACGTCACTACTCGAAGATACCTTTCCACCGATTCAATGTAGCCCCAAAAACGAAAGAACCCGTTCTCTTGCTCTTGAATCTCGACAGCGTTCCGAATTACCTGCCGACACATCTCTTCCGTAATGATTCGGCGACGCAGACGTCGTGCTCCATGTGGTGTCGTCTTCACGCCGCCGAGGCTACCTCGGAATCGCTGACACCATTCTTGCTACGATGCTGCTCGCGTGAGTGAGCATCCCGCTGTCGACAATTCGCAACCAGTGCAACCGCTGGGGTTACCCGGCGCGACGGTGGCTGACGCCGACGTCGATCCGCGCGAGGCGATCCTCGAAGTCAAGAACCTTCGCACCTCATTTCCTACCGATCGTGGATTCGTGCATGCGGTCGATAACGTCTCGTTCAGCGTTCGCAAAGGGGAAGCGCTGGCGCTCGTTGGTGAATCGGGATGCGGGAAGAGCGTCACCGCCATGTCGATCATGCGGCTCGTCGCGCCGCCGGGGCGGATCACCGCGGGTGAGGTGCGATTCAAGGGGAAGAACCTCGCCGATCTTTCCGAGCGCGACATGCGCACCGTGCGGGGCAACGACATCGCCATGGTGTTTCAGGAGCCGATGACGTCGTTGAATCCCGTGTTCAAGATCGGCGCGCAGGTAGCCGAGGCGGTGAGGATTCATAACAAAGTGTCGAAGAAAGCGGCGTGGAAGCGGGCCGGCGAGATGCTGGAACTGGTTTCGATTCCCGATCCGATCAAGCGGCTCGACGACTATCCGCACCAGCTGTCCGGCGGTATGCGGCAGCGCGTCATGATCGCCATGGCGCTTTCGTGCGATCCCGAACTGCTGATTGCCGACGAGCCGACCACCGCGCTCGACGTCACCATCCAGGCGCAGATCATGGAGTTGCTCGCGTCGCTCCAGCAACGGCTCGGACTGGCCATCCTGCTGATCACGCACGACCTCGGCGTCGTCGCTGAATTCTGTGAACGGGTGGTGGTCATGTACACCGGACGCGTCGTCGAAGAGTCGCCGGTTCGCGAACTGTTCGCGGCGCCCGCGCACCCGTACACGCGCGGACTTTTGAAATCACTGCCGAGTATCAGCGCCGGCGATCCATCCGCGCCGAACCGTCTGCCGACGATCAAAGGGATGGTGCCGCCGATCTCGAACCTCCCGCGCGGCTGCAAATTCAATCCACGTTGCCCCGACGTCATGGACATCTGCCTCGGCAATGAACCCGCGCGGATGATCGTGTCACCGGGGCATGATGCGCGGTGCTACTTGCACGGCGATGAGGCCGATCCGGAGAGGATCGAGGTCGGCCGATGAGCGACAACCCCTTCGTCCCCGGCGACGACAACGTCTCCCCCGCCATCACGGGCGGCCTCCAGATGCCAGCCGATCAGACCGTGCGCGATCGGAATCCGGTGACGAAGACGCCGCACGATACCGACGAAACCAGCGGATCGCAGCAGACTCCGATACTTCCGCTCGGCATCGGTGAGCCGCTGCTGGTCGTGCGCGATCTGACGAAGTACTTCCCCGTCAAACGCGGCGTGCTGGCGCGCGTCGTAGCACAGGTCAAGGCCGTGGATGGCATCAGCTTCGGGGTGAGCCGCGGCGAGACGTTGGGACTTGTCGGCGAGTCGGGGTCCGGCAAGACCACCGTCGGCCGTTGCATCCTTCGATTGATCGAGCCGACTTCGGGCAGCGTCGAATTCGAAGGTGAGGACGTTCTCGCCCTCGGATCCGGCGACATGCGCCGGATGCGGCGCCACATGCAAATCGTCTTTCAGGATCCGTATGCATCGCTCAATCCGCGCATGAACGTCGCCACGATCATCGCCGAGCCGCTGATCGTTCACGGCGGCATGTCATCGCACGATCGCGATGCGCGCGTCGCGCAGCTCCTCGAGACGGTCGGACTCAGCCCCGACTACCGCAAGCGATACCCGCACGAATTCTCCGGCGGACAGCGGCAGCGCATCGGCGTCGCGCGCGCGCTGGCCACGAATCCGAAGTTTCTCGTGCTCGACGAGCCGGTCTCCGCACTCGACGTCTCCGTGCAGGCGCAGGTCGTCAATCTGCTGCAGGATCTGCAGGAGCAACTCGGCCTGACGTATCTCTTCATCGCCCACGACCTCTCCGTCGTCGAGCACATCTCCAGCCGCGTCGCCGTCATGTACCTCGGCAAAATCATGGAGTTGTCCGGCCGCCGCGAGTTGTATGCCGATCCGCTCCATCCGTACACGAAGGCGCTGCTGTCCGCGGTGCCGATTCCAGATCCGACGCGACACAAGAGCCGCATCATCCTCAGTGGGGACATCCCCACGCCGCTCCATCCTCCGAGCGGCTGCGTCTTCCACACGCGCTGTCCCATCGCGCAGTTCCCGATCTGCAAAGACGTCGTTCCACCGCTGATCGAGCACAAGCCGGGGCACTTCGCCGCGTGTCACTTCGCGGGCGAGCCGGTTCCGGCGGGGACGGCGTTGCCGTCGTAGCCTGGGTGCCGAGTTAACCTTCCACGTTTCGGTACGTCAAACGTAGCTACAATGCGCGCGCCGAAAATCGGGTCCGCCTTGCCGGCGTCTGGCAAGGGCGCGCGCACGAAACAATCCCAACAACGTTGCGTAGAAGATGCGTGTCCAGGAGGGTTTACATGAATACCGCTGTTCGACGGTTGCTGATCATTGCCTGTGTTGCGAGCGCTCTGCCGCTCTCGGCGCAGACGACGAAAAAGACTACGACTTCGACGCCGCAGCCGGTTACCGTGACCACGAGTCCGTCCGGTGCGCCGGTCGATGTTCCGCCGGCTGATCAGGCTCCGACCGTGACCGTGTCGGCCGCTACAGACCAGGATGTCAACAACCCGCGCGCCATGCGGTTGTCGCTCGATGACGCCATCCACACGATGCTCCAGAAGAACATCGGCGTGCAGATTCAGCGCTACGACTTGCAGATGTCGGCCGAGGGCGTTACCGGCGCGTACAACATCTTCGATCCCTTCGCCGGCGCGACGATCAGCAAGACCAGCAGCCAGAGTCCCGCGCTGTCGGCGTTCGATGCCAGCGGCGGCGGGACGACGAACGCGAACGCTTCGCTGCGGGACACGATCCCGACCGGCGGCGCGTTCTCGATCTCGACGACGAATCAGCGCTTCACGCGCAGCGGCGCAGGCACTACCATCAGCCCGGGTTTCTCGACGGGCCTCGGCTTCGGACTCACGCAGCCTCTGGCGCGCAATTTCGGCGTCGATATCACCCGCCGCGGAATCACCATCGCGCGCAACAACCTCGGCATCAGCCGCGAAGCCTTCCGCGGCGTACTGCTCGACAGCACCTCCACCGTCGAGCAGGCCTACTACGATCTGATCTACACCCGCCGCTTCGTTGACGTCGTCAAGGAAGCGCTCTTCCTGGCCCGCGACCAGTCGCGCATCACGCAGATCCGTATCGACGTCGGCGCGTCGGCGCCGCTCGACATCCTCCAGCCGCGCGTTCAGATTGCGACCGGCGAAGAGAACCTCATCACCGCCGTCGCCAACGTCCGTTCCGCCGAAGACCGGCTGCGCGCGCTGTTGAATCTGCCGGCCGAGGATTGGGATCGTCCGATCATTCCGACCGACACGATCGGCTACACGCCAATGGGCATCAACGTCGAGGAATCGGTCGCCCGCGCGTACGAGCTTCGCCCCGAGGTGAAAGAAAACCAGCTCACCACCGACATCCGCCGCGTCACGTATCAGTACGCGCGCAACCAGGTGCTTCCGCAGTTCGATCTGAACCTCGGCTACAACGTTGCCGGCGCGGCGGGCACCGTCATCAGCACGACGCCGGGCCTCAACTCCACCGGCTTCAGCGACGCCGTCCAGCAGGTCTTCCGCAACGACTTCCCCGGCTGGAACATCGGCTTTACGATCGGCGTGCCGGTGTTCAACTGGGGCGCGCGCGCCGAAAAGAACCGCGCCCGGCTCGACCTTCAGGCGTCCCAGATCACCGAGGCGCAGACGCGGCAGAACATTGCGGTCGATGTCCGCTCCACCGCGCGCTCCGTCGACACCGCCGCGAAACAGATCAGCGCCACACGCACCGCGCGTGAAGCGGCCGAAGAGAACGTCAACGCTGAGCGGAAGCGCTACGAAAACGGCATGAGCACGAACTTCCAGGTGCTGCAGATTCAGCAGCAGCTTTCCGACGCCCGCGCGAATGAGCTGCAGGCGCTGGTCGGCTACAACAAAGCCGTGGCCGCGTATCACCGCGCCGTCGGCGATCTCCTCGACACGCGCAACATCAGCGTGGACGAGCCGAAGGTGCAGGAACCTTCGATCTTCTCGCAGTTCACCCGTTACAATTGGCTCAACTTCTCATCCCACGACACCGCACCAGAGGAGAAATGAGCCATGACTGTTGGTCAGGATAACGCCATCGCTACGCCCGCGCCCGGCGCCGAACCGAAACCGAATTCGTTCCAGCGCATCATCGGCGTTCTGTTCTCGCCCGATGCGACATTCGCCTCGATCGCCCGCCGTCCGGACTGGGTCGTACCGCTGGTGTTGATCGTGATCATCGCCCTCGCCAACGGCATTCTTACCGCGTCGCACATCGATTTTGGAGCGCCGGCCCGCGAGGCCATGGCGCAGAACAAGAACGTGACTCAGGAGCAGATGGATCGTGCGGAGAGGTTTTCCGCCGGTATGGGGAAGGTTGCAAAGTTCATCGCACCGGTCCTCACCATCATCGTGTTTCTCATCATCTCCGGCGTGCTTTTGCTGGCAGTACGCGTGATGGGAGGGGAGGGCGATTTCAAGCAGGCCTTTTCCGTGACCTGCTACGCCTGGTTGCCCAACGTCATTCAAAGCATCCTTTTTACGATCGTGATCCTCGCCAAGGGAGCGACTGCGATCAATCCGCAGACGCTTCCGATATTAGTTCGATCGAACCTCGCCTTCATGGTGGACATGAAGACTCAGCCGATGGCATTCGCGCTGCTCTCGGCGTTCGATATCTTCACGATCTGGGGCGTTGTGCTTCTCGTCATCGGATTCGCGTACGTCGGGCGGATCTCAAAGACGAAATCCGCGGTCATCGTCGTTTCGCTCTGGTTCATTACCATCCTCTTCAAGCTCGTCCCGGCGGCGCTACAGGGCTTGCGTAAATAATGAAGAAAACTCTCATCATCATCGCGGCGATCGTTCTCGTCGCCATCATCATCTTTGCGAGTGTTAAAGGCGGCGGGTCAAAGGGCGAGCCTGTCTACGTCGAGGCGGTGACGCAGCGCAACATCCAGGCGATCGTCACCGCGCCCGGCGAGGTCAACCCCAAGGTCAAAGTCAACATCAGCGCGTACATCATCGCGAAGATCGACAAGCTCTATTTCAACGAAGGCGATGCCGTAAAGAAAGGCCAGCGCCTCGTCGATCTCGAGAGAACCGCGTATCAGGCCGCCTACGCACGAGCGGCTGCAGCGGTCTCGAACAGCCGGATCGAAGTGGCTCGTGCGAAGACGAACGTTGCCACGATGGAGCTGGCGTACAAGCGCGCCATGAACCTCAAGCAGCAGGGCATCCAGGCGCAGGAGCTGTTCGATCAGGCCCGGCAGAATCATGACAATGCCGTCGCGGCCTATGACTCCGCAAACCAAGGCGTCGCGCAGGCGCAGGCGCTGTTGCAGCAGGCGCAGAACGATCTCGATCACACCACCATCCTCTCTCCGATGAACGGCCGCGCCGTGCAGGTCAACGCACACGAGGGCGAAGTCGTCATCCCCGGCACGATGAACAATCCCGGCTCGGTGATCGCCGTCATCGCCGACCTCTCCGAGATCCTCGTCGAAGCCGATGTCGGCGAGACGGAGATCACCGGTATCCGACTAAACGAACCGTCGAAGGTTCACGTCGATGCGATTCCGGACAAGGAGTACAACGGACACGTCGCTGAAATCGGCAGCTCAGCCGCGCTCAAACAGGGCACCGGCGCGGGCATGCGCTATTTCAAAGTGAAGGTGCAGTTCGATGATGCCGACGAGCGCCTCCGTCCCGGCATGACCGCGCAGGTCTCCATCGTCACCACCACCTCCGGCAGCGCGCTCTCCGTTCCGATCCAGAGCGTCGTCGAGCGCGTTCCGCCGTCGCTGGCCAAATCGAAGAGCGGCACCGACGATGAGGACGCGAACGCGCCGAAGTCGAAGTACGTCTTCGTCGTCAAAGACGGCAAAGTGAAAATGACCGAGGTCAAAACGGGCGTGAGTGACACCACGCATGTCGCGCTCGTGTCGGGCGTTTCGAAAAACGATCAAATCGTTACGGGACCATTCCGCACTCTGAAGAAACTGAAAGACGGCGATTCCGTAGAAGTGACGAAAGAAGAGTCGAAGACTCCTCAAAACGGGACGGCCTCAAAGTGAACGGAAACGGCAACGGCAATCACCTCATCGAGATGCGCGACCTGACGCGCACCTATCAGCTCGGACCGCAGGACATCTACGCGCTTCGCGGCGTCGATCTCGTCATCGATCACGGCGAGTACGTCGCCATCATGGGTCCCTCGGGATCGGGCAAGTCGACGCTGATGAACATCGTCGGCTGTCTCGACCGTCCGTCGGCCGGCCAGTACATCCTCGACGGTACTCCGGTCGAGTCGATGGACGACGACGCGCTGGCCTCGGTGCGCAACAAGAAGATCGGATTCGTTTTCCAGACGTTCAATCTTCTCTCGCGCACCACGGCGCTGCAGAACGTCGAGTTGCCGCTGGTCTACGCGAAGATCGGCCGCGCCGAACGGCGTCAAATGGCTGAGGAGGCGCTGACGGCGGTTGGACTGGGCGACCGGATGAATCACCAGCCGAACGAGCTCTCCGGCGGTCAGCGTCAGCGCGTCGCGATTGCCAGCGCGCTCGCCCCGCAACCCGCCGG
>DASYJY010000103.1:0-5963 GCA_035995985.1 Thermoanaerobaculia bacterium
CCCTGAAACCGGCGTCAAGAGCCTGCGCGATATGAAGGAGCAGGAAGTCTTCTTCGGCGACATCCCCCTGATGACCGACAACGGTACGTTCATCATCAACGGGACCGAGCGCGTCATCGTCTCGCAGCTCCACCGCTCGCCGGGCGTCTTCTTCACGAAGGAGTCGGCCCACACCTTCCTCTCCAAGATCATCCCGTACCGCGGCTCCTGGGTGGAGTTCGAGTACGACCAGAAAAACATCCTCTACGTGCGCATCGACCGCAAGCGCAAGTTCCTCGGCTCGGTCTTCCTGCGCGCGCTCGGCCTGACCACTGACGAAGAGATTCTTCGCCCGTTCTACACGCCGATCAAAGCCAAGATCACCGGCGATCAGGTCACGCTCTCGTTCGACCGCCGTGTGCTCGATCAGGAAGAAGCAAAGGAGCGCCACTCCATCCGCGGCCGCCGCACGGTCCGCACCGTTTTCGCCGGCGTGAAGCTCGACCAGAAGATGGCCGATGCGCTGACGAAGAACAACGAAGCGTCGGCGAAAGTCGACTTCGCGGCGATGGACAAGGCCGTCTTCCTCTCCGACGTCGTCGACGTCAACAGCGGCGAAGTGCTCTTCGAAGCGAGCGAAAATCTGCCGGCTGATTGGGCCGACGTCCTTCGCGCGCACGACGTCGAATCAGTCGACGTCATCTTCCCGGAGTGGGATCTCGTCTCCGACATCCTGCTCAACACCGTTCGCAAGGACACCTCGAAGTCGTTCGAAGCGGCCATCATCGAAATCTACCGCCGCATGCGCCCGGGCGATCCTCCGACCCTCGAGTCGGCCAAGACCCTCTTCGAAGGGATGTTCTTCGACGCCCGCAAGTACGACTTCTCGCGCGTCGGCCGCTTCAAGTTCAACATCAAGCTCGATCTCGATTCGCCGGTCACGCAGAAGACGATGTCGGCCGAAGACTTCTTCGTCGTCATCAACTACCTGCTCCGCCTCCGCAAGGACGTCGGCCGCGTTGACGACATCGACAACCTCGGCAATCGCCGCGTTCGCGCGGTTGGCGAGCTGC
Organism: Thermoanaerobaculia bacterium; assembly: GCA_035995985.1. Classification (GTDB taxonomy): domain Bacteria; phylum Acidobacteriota; class Thermoanaerobaculia; order Gp7-AA8; family Gp7-AA8; genus JADGNZ01. The sequence continues at coordinate 1,053 of DASYJY010000103.1, forward strand.
TCGAGAACCAGTTCCGTATCGGTCTCGTCCGCATGGAGCGGGCCATCAAAGAGAAGATGTCTGTCCATCAGGACATCGACTCGGCGATGCCGCACGATCTGATCAACTCCAAGCCGGTCATCGCGGCCATCAAGGAGTTCTTCGGGTCGTCGCAGCTGTCGCAGTTCATGGATCAGACGAATCCGCTCTCCGAAGTCACGCACAAACGGCGTCTGTCAGCCCTGGGACCGGGTGGTCTCTCCCGCGAGCGCGCCGGATTCGAAGTCCGCGACGTTCACCCGACGCACTACGGCCGCATCTGTCCGATCGAGACGCCTGAAGGTCCGAACATCGGCCTGATCTCGTCGCTCGCTTGCTACGCCCGCATCAACGAGTACGGCTTCATCGAGAGCCCGTACAAGAAGGTCGAGAACGGCCGCGTGCTCGATCACTATCGGGCCGTGAAAGTCGGCGACTCCAGCTTCACGCTCAGCCAGATCATCGAGAAGCGCGATCTGCAGAAGGAAAACAACCGCATCGCCAAAGAGAACGCCGCGAACAAATCGCGCAAAGGCCAGCTCCAGCTCGCCGAAGCCGAGCCGTACGCGTTCTATCTCTCAGCGTGGGATGAAGAGCGCTACACGATCGCGCAGGCGAACGTGGTGATGGACGAGGAAGGCAATCTCGTTCACGACCGCGTCATCGCCCGCCAGTCCGGCGACTTTGTCTCCATCGAAAAAGAGAAGGTCGATTTCATCGACGTCTCGCCGAAGCAGCTCGTGTCTGTGGCCGCCTCGCTCGTTCCGTTCCTCGAGAACGACGACGCGAACCGCGCACTCATGGGCGCCAACATGCAGCGCCAGTCTGTTCCGCTGCTCCGTACCGATTCGCCGCTGGTCGGCACCGGCATGGAGAACATCGTTGCCCGCGACTCGGGCGCGGTGATTCTCTGCAAGCGCGGCGGCATCGTCGATCTCGTCGACTCCAACCGCATCATCGTTCGCGTCGAAGCGGAAGATCAGGAGACCGGCGAAACGAAAGAATTCGGCGCCGACATCTATCAGCTCATCAAGTTCAAGCGCTCCAACCAGAACACCTGCATCACGCAGAAGCCGAACGTTCGCGAAGGTCAGCGGGTTCGCAAGGGCCAGGTCCTGGCCGACGGCCCCTGCACCGACGCCGGCGAGCTGGCCCTCGGACGCAACATCCTGGTCGCGTTCATGCCGTGGCGCGGCAACAACTTCGAGGACGCCATCCTGGTTTCCGAGAAGCTGGCCAAAGAGGATTACTACACCTCCATCCACATTGAAGAGTTCGAGATCGAATCCCGCGACACCAAGCTCGGTCCCGAGGAAATCACGCGCGACATTCCGAACGTCAGTGAAGGCGCGCTGCGCGATCTCGACGAGTCCGGCATCGTGCGCATCGGCGCCACGTGCAAGCAGGGCGACATCCTGGTCGGAAAAGTGACGCCGAAGGGCGAGACGCAGCTCACTCCCGAAGAGAAGCTGCTCCGCGCCATCTTCGGCGAGAAGGCCGGCGACGTCCGCGACGCATCGCTCAAAACGCCTCCCGGAATCGAAGGCACGGTCGTCGACGTGAAGATCTTCTCGCGCAAGGGCGTCGAGAAAGACCTTCGCGCCAAGTCGATCGAAGAGGGCGAGATCGAGCGGATGAACCGCAACATCCAGGACGAGATCCGCATCATCACCGACGCGCGCAACAAGCGTATCGGCGACGTCCTCAGCGACAAGAAGCTGCAGCGCGACGTGGTCGACTTCCGCACGGGCGAAACGCTCGTCGGCAAGGGCGAAACCGCTTCGCGCGAAACCGTTGGCCGCCTCTCGCGCCGCGAGCTGCTGGCGCTGCCGGTCGATGAAGAGACGCGCGAGACGATCCGCATGTTCGTCGAGCGCGCCGAGAACCGCATCCGCGTGCTGGAGCAGAAAGCCGAGGAGCGTCGCGAAGACCTCCAGAAGGGCGACGAGCTCCCGCCGGGTGTCATCAAAATGATCAAGGTTTACGTCGCCATGAAGCGCAAGCTGAGTGTCGGCGACAAGATGGCCGGACGCCACGGCAACAAGGGCGTCATCAGCCGCATCCTCCCCGAGGAGGACATGCCGTACCTGCCGGATGGCACGCCGGTCGAGATCGTGCTCAACCCGCTCGGCGTTCCGTCGCGTATGAACGTCGGACAGATTCTCGAGACGCACCTCGGCTGGGCCGCGCGCTCACTCGGTCTCTACTTCTCGACGCCCGTTTTCGACGGCGCCATCGAGTCGGAGATCAAGGCGCAGCTCAAGGCCGCCGGCCTTCCCGACGACGGCAAGACGCCGCTCTTCGACGGTATGACCGGCGAACAGTTCGAGCAGCGCGTCTGCGTCGGCTACATCTACATGCTCAAGCTCTCGCATCTGGTCGACGACAAGATCCATGCGCGTTCGATCGGACCGTATTCGCTCATCACCCAGCAGCCCCTCGGCGGAAAAGCCCAGTTCGGCGGCCAGCGCTTCGGAGAAATGGAAGTCTGGGCTCTCGAGGCATATGGAGCCGCTTACACGCTGCAGGAGTTGCTCACGTCGAAGTCCGACGATGTCGAAGGGCGTTCCAAGATTTATGAAGCCATCGTCAAAGGCGAGGTTCCGGACGATCCGGGTCTCCCCGAGTCGTTCAACGTTCTCGTCCGCGAGCTGCAGTCACTCTGCCTCGATGTCGAGTTGCTCAAGGAATAGCGCATGGCGAACAAAGTCACAGCAGTTGCCAGCATGCCGAACGCCGATTGCCCTGCCTGTCACGGTATGGGCGCGGTGTCGATGACGGCGCATTTCTACACGGGCGACCAGGAATGGGAAGCTCCGTGCTGGATGTGCTACGGCAACACCGTGGCCTTCTCGCTTCCGAAACCGCGTTCAACGGATAACGCCTGACACATAGGGAGGCGCATTTGGAAAGCTTCAACTCATTGTTTCAGTCACAAAAGCCAGCGGTGGTCAACGATTTCAACGCGATCAAGATCAGCCTCGCGTCCCCGGAAAAGATCCGGTCGTGGTCGTACGGCGAAGTAACGAAGCCGGAGACGATCAACTACCGCACCTTCAAACCGGAGCGCGACGGCCTCTTCTGCGCCAAGATCTTCGGACCGATCACCGATTGGGAATGCCTCTGCGGCAAGTACAAGCGGATGAAGCATCGCGGCGTCATCTGCGACAAGTGCGGCGTCGAAGTCACGAAGTCCAAAGTCCGCCGCGAGCGCATGGGCCACATCGAGCTGGCCTCGCCCGTTTCGCACGTCTGGTTCTTCAAGGGTCTTCCATCGCGCATCGGCCATCTGCTCGACATCTCGCTTCGTGACCTCGAGCGCATCCTCTACTTCGAGTCGTACGTGACGATCGACCCGGGCGACCTGGCCACCGTCCTCGACGAGAAAGAGCTGCTCACCGAGGAGCGCTATCGCGAACTTCGCGGACAGCATGGCGATGTCTTCGTCGCCAAGATGGGCGCCGAGGCGATCAAAGAACTGCTCCGCCGCGTCAACATCGAAGAGCTCAGCGACGAGTTGCGTCTCATGATGCGCACCGAGACGTCGCAGATCAAAAAGCTCAAGGCTGCCAAGCGGCTCAAGGTCGTCGATGCCTTCCGCAAGTCCGGTCATCATCCCGACTGGATGATCCTCGACGTCATCCCGGTCATTCCGCCCGAGCTGCGTCCGCTCGTTCCTCTCGACGGCGGCCGCTTCGCGACGTCGGATCTGAACGATCTGTATCGCCGCGTCATCAACCGCAACAACCGCCTCAAGAAGCTGCTCGAGCTCCGCGCGCCTGACGTTATCGTCCGCAACGAGAAGCGCATGCTGCAGGAAGCGGTCGACGCGCTCTTCGACAACGGACGCCGCGGCCGCGTGCTGAAGGGCTCGAACAATCGTCCGCTCAAGTCGCTCTCCGACACCCTCAAGGGCAAGCAGGGCCGCTTCCGCCAGAACCTCCTCGGCAAGCGCGTCGACTACTCCGGCCGTTCCGTCATCGTCGTCGGCCCCGAGCTGAAGCTGCACCAGTGCGGTCTGCCGAAGAAGATGGCCCTCGAGCTGTTCAAGCCGTTCATCTACAACCGTCTCGAGCAGAAGGGTCTGGTCGGTACGATCAAGGCCGCCAAAGAGATGGTCGAGCTGCAGACGATCGAAGTTTGGGATGCGCTCGAAGAGGTCATCAAAGAGCATCCGATTCTTCTGAACCGCGCGCCGACGCTCCATCGCCTCGGCATCCAGGCCTTCGAACCGCTTCTCGTCGAAGGGAAGGCGCTCAAGATTCATCCGCTGGTCTGCACCGCCTTCAACGCTGACTTCGACGGCGATCAGATGGCCGTTCACGTCCCGCTGTCGCCGAAAGCTCAGGTCGAGTCGCAGATCCTGATGCTTGCCTCGAACAACATCCTCTCGCCGGCCAACGGCAAGCCGCTCGCCGTTCCGTCGCAGGATCTCGTCCTCGGCTGCTACTACCTCACCAAGGAAAAGCGCGGCGCCAAGGGCGAAGGCAAAGTCTTCGGCAGCTTCGACGAAGTCGTCCTCGCGCTGCAGGCCCAGGAAGTCGAGCTGCTCACGCCGATCCGCGTCCGTGTGACCGGCAAGTTCATCGACCTCACCAAGCATTTCAACGATCAGGATCTGATGCACGCCGAGATTCAGGACCTCGAGAAGAAAATCGTCGAGACCACCGTCGGCCGCGTCATCTTCAAGATGCACATGCCCGATGAGATCCCGTTCATCAACGGGCTGCTCAAGAAGCGCGCGCTGCAGGAGCTGGTGAACTTCGCGTTCGTCAACTTCGGCAACGCGTTGACCGTGCGCATGCTCGACGACCTCAAGGACCTCGGCTTCCTCTACGCGACGAAAGCCGGCGTCTCCATCGGCGTCGACGACATGGTCATCCCGTCGCGCAA
>DASYJY010000104.1:0-31597 GCA_035995985.1 Thermoanaerobaculia bacterium
CGACGAGCTTCTGACCCTTCGTTAGCCCCGAGACAACTTCGACATTCAGACCGTCGGAGATGCCGGTCTTGATGTCGACTTTCTTCGGATTCTTCGGATCGCTTCCCGGAACTTCGACCGTTGCTTTCTTGCCGCCGTCGCCAAACGTGACGAGGCGTTCGGGGATGACCAGGACGTCCTTCTTCTCGCGGATGATGACGTCCGCGTTGGCCGAGTAGCCGGCGCGGAGGACGATCTTGCTTGGCTCGAGCTCGACTTCGACGTCGAACAGCGTCGCGCCTTCTTTCTGCTGCGCCTGCGGAGCGATGCGCGAGACGTGTCCGGTGACGACGTCAGTCGGCAGTGCGCCGACTTTGATGCGCGTGGTCATTCCGACGGAGAGTTTGCCGACATCGATCTCGTCGACGGTTCCTTTGAAAATCAGATCGCGCATGTCGGCGACGGTGGCCATCTCGGTGCCGGGCTGGTACGACGTCAACGGCACGATTGGATCGCCGGGATTCACGGTCCGAGTGAGGATCGTTCCCGCGGCCGGTGCGCGGATGATCGACTCCGTTCCGGAAACCGTGAGCCGTCCTTTGCGCGTCAGATCGCGATTCTGCTCGGCCTTGGTCATGGCCACGCGCGCGAGGTCGTACGACTCTTTCTTCGCCTCGACGTCGGACTTCGGCAGCACTCCCGATTTCGAAAGCTGCAACGAGCGCTGGTAGTCGCCCTCGGCTTTCCGATACGACGCGGCCGCCGATTCGACCTGGCGATCGACCTCGGTCACTTCCATCGGCGTCGGGTCGGGCGCGATCTCGAACAGCGGATCGCCGGCCTTGACGGTGTCGCCAACCTGCACGAGCGCCCGCTTGACAATTCCCGAGATCTTCGATTTCACCGAGAACTTCTGCCTCGGCTGAATCTGTCCGACGGCGACGGCTTTCTCGACGATCGAGCCCTGCGTGACCTCGACTTCTTTGAAGCCGCCATCACCCTTTTTGCCGTTGCGTGTCCACGCGTAAACGCCCGCGCTGACGCCCGCCAGCACAACGAGAATGAACAACGTTTTCCATAGCTTCCGCATGCAGTTTCTCCGAGTTGCTCAAGGCTTGTACGGACGATTGGACGCCGGGTTAACACGAAAGTTGGTCGCGCCAGGATGAGCTAGTATTTCGTGGCCTTCTCCCTCGATGGACATCTTTCAGGTTGACGATTCCGGACTCCTTTTCATCTCGCCTGCGATCAGCGATTGGGAGAGTGTTGCCAGCCACGGAATCGACGTGGTGATCGATATGGAGGGCGGCCTGGACGAATGCATCCCCACCGCTCCTGCGTCTTGTCTTTACGTCTACTTTCCGATCTACGACGAGGAACTGCCCGACCTTGCCCGCCTCGAGGCGGTCGCGCTCTTCGGCGCGCATCTGGTCCGGAGCGGGCATAGCGTTCTCTCGCACTGCGGCATGGGTTTCAACCGCTCTGCGCTTGTTGCGAGTCTCATCCTTCACAAGCTCGGACTGGAGGGCCCTGACATCGTTGACCGCTTGCGTGCGCGGCGGCCCGGCGCGCTGTTCAACGAAATCTTCGCGAGCTACGTCAGCTCGCTCTCGATTTCCGGGACTTGAGAAACGTTCGAGCTTCGGAGTCGTCCTATGCTCATGTCCACGTCTCTTCGCCGGAAGATCTCCGCCCGTGCAACAGCTGTCGCCGTTTCTTGTTTGCTGCTCCTCCCGCTGCATGCGTTTGCGCAGTCCCGGCGAGGAGGCGCGCGATCCGGTCCCGGCACCGGTGATCCGTACGAACGTCTGGTTCCGTGGCACTTCCTCGAAAAGGGCGGCGCGTTCCTGGACGCTCCGCTTGTTCTGTACTGGCTGCCTGCGTCCTCGAAGGAGACCGAACGTTCTCCGCTGCTGAACTCAGAGGAGCTCGTGCGCGACGCGGACCGCTGCCTTAGCTTCGAGATCGTTCTTCCGGAGGATCGCGCGACGATCGAGAAATTCGGGGAGACGGGCAAACTTCCGGCCGCGGTCCTGGCCGATGCAAAGGGTACCGTCCTTCGCCGCGTCGAAAGTGTCGGTGGCCGTCTGGCGATCGCTTCCGTGGAAAAGATGGTGCGGGACGAGTTCGACAGCCGCGGGGAAGCGATGTACGCGATGGTGATCGAGGCAAAGAAGCGCGTCGCCAGCAACGACAAAGAAGGCGCAATCGATCTGTACAGGAAGTTGTGGGACGAACGCTGCCTCGTTCCCACCGCTGGCAGAGAGGCCCAACAGGCGCTGAAGAACCTCGGCGTGATCGTTGTCGAGCCGCCAGCTCACATCGCAATCGATCCAAATCTTACGATTGCGCCGGCCAAGCCAGCTGCCGCCCAACCGAAACCACCCGGCGCTCATTGACGTAGTCACCGTCAGCGCGCGTGACGTCCGGATCCGGCTGCTTAAAATCATTTCGCGACAAACACGTGACGAACCAGTCAAAAAGGGGTACGCTTTTTTCCATCACGAACAGCGAGACCACAGGAGGTCTAACGAATGACTCAGCTTGAAATCATGACGGTTGTTGGTGTCGTCGTTCTGGCGATCCTCATCTGGATCTACTTCCGTCTGCGCAGCAAAGACCATGTCGAACAGGTGCTGGCGAAGCACAAGGCCGCCGGCCGCGTCTGCAGCCGCGCGTGCCTGCTCGAAGGGATGGAGCAGATCCCGGTCGCGCTGGCGCTGACGCCGGATTCGATCAATTACGAGAACCGCGACCTGCAGGCGTCGATCGATCTTTCGGTCATCGAAGAGGTGGAGTACGACGACGAGACGGCCACCGGGCACACGATTGCCGGAAAGGTGCTTCGCCTCCGCGCGCACAATCACGTTTTCGAGTTCACGCTCGATCTGCCGTCGGCGAAACAGTGGGAGACGGCGCTGCCGGCCCGCCGAGTCGACAGGGGCGCGGACCACGCGAAAGCGGTCTGACGGAATCGCGTCCGCCGCGAACGCTGTTGTGGGGAGTTCCTCGTCGGGGTGTGGCGCAGTCTGGTAGCGCACCTGCTTTGGGAGCAGGGGGTCGGAGGTTCGAATCCTCTCGCCCCGACCAATTTTCCTTCCGCTCGTCAGTCCTCGTAGCTCAGTCGGATAGAGCAACAGCCTTCTAAGCTGTGGGTCGCAGGTTCGATCCCTGCCGGGGACACCAGCGGGCACGGCCCGCAGCGCTGGTTGGCCTAGCCTCCGCCGGCAGTGCGTGATCCAACTGGATCTTAGTAGAGGCTAGGCCGTAAAAGCAGCGCCGCGCGTCAGCTTCAGAATGAGCCGCGGTTGGCGTTGTTGTTGTCGCGGAAATCGTTACCGCTTTCCGAACGCGATGACGGCGACGATGCGCCGCGATTCGACTCGTCGAACGTGCCGCGGTCGTTGCCGTGGCCGATGTAATTCTGACGCTCGGTGTCGGTGCCGCCGTTGTTGCCGGCGAGTCCCGGCTGGCGCGTGCGTCCGCGGCTGTGGCCACCTTCGCGGCCGATGGCCGACATGTGAGCGCGGTCGCGGCTCACTGCCTCGCCACCTTTGCGGCCTGCTACGCGCGCTTCATCGGACGTGAATTCGTGCGCGGTTCCTTTTGCATGCGCCGCCCGTCCGCCTTTGCTTGCAATCTCACGCTGTTTGCTCGCATCCATCGACGCAAAACCGCGTTTGCTTGTATTCGCCATGAGTGTCTCCTTCGCGTTGAAAATCGATACCGCAAGAACTGCGTAACGACATGCGTGAGGCGAGCTAATCGGGCTTCACGAAGTGTGCCAGTGAACTCCGCAATAACAGCTGCTCACCGCACCGATCGCCCCCTCGGGAATTGGCGCTCAGCGATCCGCATTCTGCGCTGTGCATTTGGCACCACGGTTCCGCCACGGAGAGATGGGTGAGTGGCTGAAACCAACGGTTTGCTAAACCGTCGTAGGGCCTAAAGCTCTACCGAGGGTTCGAATCCCTCTCTCTCCGCCAGCGGCACGGCGCAACCAGCGCGCCGCGTTAGTCGTGCCGGTACGCTTCCCTGAAGGTCTTCCCCCCGAGGTACGACGTCAGGATCAGCGTCACGAGGCCGATCGCTCCCCACGACTCATGCGACAGCTCATCGACCGCCGGAGGTGAGGTGAGAAGGAACACGCATCCGACGATCAGGCCTGTCGCGATCAATCCGCACGCGTGAATCACCTTGAGGCACGAATCGAATGGCGGAAACGCTCCGCGGTGCAGTCGATGAATCGCCATGAACGCGCCAAGCACGAGCAGGAAAGCGATGCTGACGACGCGGTAATCGACGAAGGCAAGGGCCGAGCGGCCGAAATGATCGAGCGCGCCACCAGCACCATTGGGAACGTGGGCGGCGGCGATCGTCATCGGTCTCAGATCATGTGGTGATCGTGATAACGAACGGCCAAACCGCCAGCGGTGGCGGCCACCGCGGCGCCGAGAAGGCCGGCGATTGGGCCGTATAACGCCTGAGCGGCAAGGCCGACGAGCAAAGTGAGGCTGACGACGATTGAAGATCGATCTTGTTTTCTCTTAGCCATCGCTCGTTCTCCGGAAAAACAGGGAATCGAAACTACCTCGGCGAAAACACCCTGTCAACTCACCGGAATTTCGACTTCGTCCGCCGACGCCGACGGAGTAACGCGATACCGCCAATGAAGAGCGCGATTCCACCGGCGATGCCCGTTGCGCGCCAAATGTTGAGAGTCGCCGGTTCGTCGGCGTGCCGCCGTTCCGGCAACTCGCCGGGTGCTTCATTCTGCATCGCCATCTGCAACACCTGCGCGAGGTGGAGCGCTTTGCGATTCGTTCCTTGCGCGATCTGCTCGCGGCAACTGAAGCCGTCGGCGACGATGATCGTGTCGCGCGACGCTTCGCGGACGGCGGGGAGGAGGACGCGCTCGCCGACGCGCATCGACAGCTCGTACTTGTCCGGCTCGAAGCCGAACGCGCCGGCCATGCCGCAGCAGCCGGAATCGGGGTGATCGACGTCCAGTCCGAGCTTCTTTAGGATTTTTTCTTCGTCGTCGAAATGGAGGATGGCTTTGTGGTGACAGTGCGCCTGGACGAGCGCCTTTCCATTCAGCGTCGGCAGGTCGATGTTCTCCTGTAGCAAAAACTCGGGCAGCGTCTTCACTGCTTTGGATAAACGCATCGCGTCCGCATCGCCGGCGAAAAGGTTTGGCAGCTCGTCACGAAAGACGGAGACGCAGCTCGGCTCGAGACCGACGATCGGGATGCCTTCGTCGAGCTCCGGCTTCATCGCGTCGATCGTTTCGCGCAGCAGCGTTTTGGCCATGCCGAGGAAGCCCCAGTCGTAGAGAGGGCGCCCGCAGCAGAGGCGTTTGCGCGGGATGATCACTTCGTAGCCGGCGGCTTCGAGGACATCGGCCGCCGCATTCGCGGTCGCTGGATGGAAGTGATTGTTGAACGTATCGGGCCAGAGCACGACCTTCTTCATTTTCGAAACCGAAGGGCGCTTCTTGAACTGCTCGACGAACGTCTTTTTCGCGAAGCGCGGCATCGTCCGTTGCTTCGCCATGCCGCCGAGCGTCTTGAAAATCGGCAGCGACATCATCGCGTTTGCCACCGCCGGCGCGATTTGCGCGATGCCTGCCCACCAGTAAATCCACCCCATCGAATACGCCGCGACCGGACGGAGCTTTCGCGCGTAGTAGTGCGACAGAAACTCGGCCTTGTAGGTGGCCATGTCCACGTTCACCGGACAATCGCCTTTGCAGCCTTTGCAGGCCAGGCAGAGGTCGAGCGAATCCTTGACCGCCTCGTTGTTCCAGTTCGCCGGGATGATTTTCCCCTCGAACATCTCGAAGAGCAGCCGCGCACGGCCGCGGGTGGAGTGCTCCTCCTCGCGCGTGACCATGAAGCTCGGGCACATCGTCCCGCCGTCCATGCGCCGGCATTTGCCGACGCCGACGCAGCGTCCGACGGCGCGGTCGATGCGGCCGTTATCGTCCGGAAAATGGAAGTGCGTCTTCGGTGACCACTGGTCAAAGTCCGCGCCGAGGCGGAGGTTCTCGGTCGGGTGATACGGCATCACCACCTTGCCGGGATTCATCTTCCACTCCGGATCCCAGAGCGATTTGAATTCGTTGAACGCCTGCACCAGCTCCGGTCCGAACATCTTCGGCAGTAGCTCCGCGCGCGATTGGCCATCGCCGTGCTCTCCGGAGAGCGAGCCGTTGTACTTCACGCAAAGGTCGGCCGCTTCATCGAGATACGCGCGGAACTTGGCGATGCCCGCGGCTGATTCGAGATCGAAGTTGTTGCGCGTGTGGACGCAGGCCTGGCCGAAGTGGCCGTACAGATCGCCGCTGTAGTTGTACTTGTCGAGGAGCGCGCGCAGCTCGCGAAGGTACTTGCCGAGGTGCTTCGGATCGACGGCCGAATCCTCCCACCCTTCCCACGTGTGGCCTTTGCCGGGAACGAACGCCGTCGCGCCGAGGCCCGACTCGCGAATGGCCCAGATCATTTTTTCTTCTTTTTTGTCGTCGTAGACGCGATGCGAAGTCTTGAACGGTGACGATGCCAGCGACGCGATCATCGTCCGCGCGTAGCCGTCGGAGGCTTCTTTCGTCTCGCCGCCGAATTCGACGAGCAGCCAGCCCTTTCCTTCGGGCAACAGATCGATCTTGTCGACGTTCAGCCCTTTCGCTTTCATGTCGGCGATGAGGCGGTCGTCGATGCCTTCGAGGCCGATTGGTTTGAAGTCGAGCAGGCGCGGCACGTCGTCGGCGGCTTCGAAGATGTCGTCGTAGCCGAGGACCACGAGCGTGCGAGAGGGCGGCGAGTAGACCAGCTTGCACTTCGCTTCAAGCACGACCACGCAGGTGCATTCCGTGCCGACCAGCGCCTGCGCAACGTTGAAGCCGTTTTCGGAGAGAAGTGCGTCAAGGTTGTAGCCGGAGACGCGCCGCGGAATCTTTGGATATTTCGCACGAATGAGATCGCCGTATTGATCGCGGATGCGTTTCATCCCCGCGTAGATTTCGCCGCGCCGTCCACCCGCGGCGATGATCTCTTCCAGCTCGGTGTCGGAAGTCGGACCGACGCGCATGCGCACGCCGTCGTAGGTGAGAATCTCCAACTCCTCGATATTGTCGACGGTTTTGCCGGCCATCAACCCGTGAACGCCGCAGGAGTTGTTGCCGATCATCCCGCCGAGCGTGCAGTGCGTATGTGTGGCGGGATCGGGTCCAAAGGTCAGCGTGTGCTTTTCGGCAGCGTTGCGAAGGTCGTCGAGGATGATGCCCGGCTCGATAATCGCGAACTTCTCGCCGGCGTTCAGCTCGCGGATGGCGTGCATGTACTTCGAAAAGTCGAGGATCACTGCCACGTTGCAGCATTGGCCGGCCAACGACGTCCCGCCGCCGCGTGCGAGGATCGGCGCGCCGTGCTTGCGCGCCAGCGCGACCGTGGCGATCACGTCATCCGCGTCGCGCGGAAGGACGACGCCGATCGGAACCTGGCGATAGTTCGAGGCATCGGTCGCATAGAGCGCGCGCGATCCATCGTCGAAGCGCACTTCCCCTTTGATCGCGCGGTGCAACTCCGAGGCGAGAATCTCGGCGTCGACATTCAGCGTCTGGATACGGTCGTGATGCTCGATGTGCGGCCGAACGCGACGGTCATGCTCGAACTCGACCGGCGCGAAGCGCGTCCGCTCGTCGCGCTCCTTCGGTGACGCCGCGCCGCCAACTGCCACGTTTTCTGGATGGGTGTGAGGCATCGAACAACATCGTATGCCATGCCGCCACGAAGGATCGCGAGCCGTTAACGTCGCGCTTCGAGATCGCGTTGCAGCGACGCGAAGACACGCTTCGTCTCCGCCTCGGCCTGTGGCAGATCGCCACTGTTGTCGATGACGTAGTCGGCGTAGCGAAGGCGCTCCTCGCGCGGCATTTGCCTGGCGATGCGCCGCTCGGCATCGTCGCGCGTCATGCCGCGGGCGATCGCGCGGGCGAGCTGCGTTTCGGGATCGACATCGACGATGACGATGCGGTCGTAGCGATCCTTGCCGCCCGCTTCGATCAGCAGCGTGGCCTCGACGACCACAATGCCATCGCGCGTTTCCTCGTCCATCATCCGCACTTCCTCGGCGACGACGAGCGGATGAATGAGCGCATTCAGCGCCTTCGCCGCTTCGTCGGTAGCCAAGGCGACGTCGGCGAGTTTGCGGCGATCGATCGCGCCGTCCGGCAGAAGGATTCCGGAGCCGTAGGTGCGCACGAGCGCTTCGTGTCCCGCTTGGCCGGGCTGGTAAAGACGCGCCACGATCTGGTCGGCGTCGACGGTGATGCAGCCGAGCGTTGCGAAAATGCGCGCGATGGTCGATTTGCCGCTGGCGATGCCGCCGGTCAGGCCCGTGCGGAGGATCATCGCCGCCGCCATTCCGCGGCAGTCACTGTGTTGCGCATCAGCATGGCGATCGTCATCGGACCGACGCCGCCCGGAACGGGCGTAATCCAGCCCGCCACTTCGCGGACGCGGGCGAAGTCGACGTCGCCGACGAGGACTGTTCCGTTTTTCGCCAGAAGCCGCGATTTCTCTTCGTCATGCGCGACGACATTCGCGTCCGAGGGGGCGAGACGGTTCATGCCGACGTCGATGACGACCGCGCCCGGCTTCACCATTTCGCGAGTCACCAGCAGCGGTTTGCCGACAGCGGCGACGATGATGTCCGCGCCGCGCACGACCGACGGCAGATCGCGCGTGCGCGAGTGGGCAATCGTCACCGTCGCATTTCGTTGGAGGAGCAATGCGGCCATCGGTTTGCCGACGATGTCGCTGCGTCCGATCACCACCGCGTTGCTGCCTGCGACGGCGACGCCGGTCGATTCGATGAGACGGATTACGCCGGCGGGCGTGCACGGCGCGAGAGTTGAGCGTCCGAGGTGCAGCTTGCCGACGTTGATCGGATGAAAGCCGTCCACGTCTTTCGAAGGATCGATGGCGTCGATGACTTTCTTCGCATCGATCTGCGGCGGCAGCGGAAGCTGGACGAGGATTCCGTCGACGCCATCGTCGTGATTGAGGCGATCGATGTGCGCGAGCAGTTCCGCTTCGGTCGTCGACTCCGGCAGGATCAATTCATCGCCGCGCAGACCCAGCTCGCGCGCCTTTTTGGCCTTGCTCCGCACATACACCTCGGAGGCCGGATCGTTGCCGACGCGAACGGCCACGAGTCCGGGGGCGACGCCGAGCGATGCAATCGCCGCCACGACCTCGGCCTCGATCGTCTTCGCTACCTGTTTGCCGTCGATGAGCTGCGCCGCCATGAACGCGGGACGTTACAACGCCCGCTGCAATGCCGCAACGGGCTCAGGCGGCGCCCAGCTTGTGAAAGAAGTCGCGTTGCGGCTCTTTGAGACACTCCGGCGCTGTGCCGTCACGGCCGGAAGCCTCGACGATCAGGATGTCGGCCAGTCCGTTGAAATCTTCCGACCGCTCGTGGCGCTCGATTCCGCGCAATTCCGGGTGCGTGCTTTCGCCGTACTCGCAGCGGACCACGTTCGCGAAACCCGCATCGAGGAGCAGCGACCGGAGCGTCGCCTCGTTGTAGAGGAAACGATGTCCCCATCCGCGAAAGGCGCCATTCAGTTGGAAACAGTCTTTCACCGCCTCTTCGCTGCCGTAATGCGTCGCCCAGACCCAATCGAGATTCGGCGTCGAGAGCCGCAGCACACCGTCATCGCGCAGCACGCGGCGGCACTCAAGGAAAAGGTACATCGCGTCGTTGAGGTCGAGGTGCTCGATGAAGTGTTCGGCAAAAGTGAACCGCACATCTTTGAATGGCAGACCTTTGCGAACGTCGAGAATGCGATCGACGCCGGGATAGCGGACGATGTCGATGTTCACCCATCCGCTGAGGCTCTGCGGTCCGGAGCCGATGTGCAGCCGCTCCGCACGGCTCGGCAGGAAGACCTTGCGGAACTTCATCGGCGCGCGCGACAGGTAGTGCCACGGTGAGGGCATTCATCAGCAATCATCTCACCCGCTACAATGCCTCGAATGTCGAAGGAAGACGATCGAGCCCGCGACGAGTTCACGGGCGAAGCGGAGGAGCTGCTCGATACGCTCTCGCGCGACCTGGTCGAATTCGAATCGCAGGGGCGGGATGTGCGCCCCGAGGTCATCAACAAGATTTTCCGCGAAGTGCACTCGCTCAAAGGCCTCGCGGGCATGCTCGGCTTCGGCGAAATCTCGGAGCTCGCGCACAGCCTCGAGGACATGCTCGACCGGTTGCGCATGGGCAGGATCGAGATCACCAAGGATCTGATCGATCTTCTTTACGACGCCATCGACTCGCTGAACCGGCTGGTCATCTCCATCAACGATCCGACGGTCGGCGGCCTGATCGACGTCACGGGACTCACGCGGCGCATCCATCAACTGGTCACGAATCAACCGGCGCTCGTGCATGTGAATCCCTTCGGCGAGTTGACGCTCGACGAGCAGACGCGCAAATCGCTGACCGAATACGAAGAGCATCGCCTGCAGGAAAACGTTCGCGCGCGGAAGCAGATCCTGGCCGTCGAAGTTCGCTTCGACTTCAGCGACTTCGACGAAAAACTGCGCGCGCTGACCGAGCTGCTGGGCGCGTCGGGCGAGGTGATTTCCACACTGCCGGCCATCGACAGCAGCGGCGGATCGGGCATCGCGTTCCGGCTGCTGTACGGATCGATCTTAGGCGCCGACGCCGTGAGTGCGCTCGTCCCCGAGGGGAAGGTGACGTCGCTGCGGAACGCGGAAGCGCCGGCGATTGAAGCCGAGGCCGAGGAAGAACAGTCGCTGCGATCGATCTCGCAGACCGTGCGCGTCGACATCAGCAAGCTCGATCACGTCATGAACATCGTCGGCGAATTGATCATCGAAAAGACACAGCTCGATTCGCTCACGCGCTCGTTGCACCAGGGGGAGGCGCTGCAGCAGGCGCGGCTCACCGCGCACGAGCTGACCAAGATCGCGCGCAACCTCGACCGCAAACTCAACGAGCTGCAGAAGTCGGTCATCGAGACGCGCATGGTTCCGGTCGGACAGATCTACGCCAAGCTCTCGCGGACGGTGCGCAAAGTCGCGCGCGAGCTGAACAAAGAGATCGAGCTGGTGCTGCGCGGCGAAGATACGGAGCTCGACAAGGTGATGGTCGAAGAGCTGACCGATCCGCTGATGCACATCATCCGCAACGCGCTCGACCACGGAATCGAATCGGCGGACGAGCGCGTGGCGAACGGCAAGAACCCGATCGGCAAGGTCACGCTCAACGCCTATCAGCAGGGCAATTCGGTCGTGCTCGACGTCACCGACGACGGCCGTGGCATCGATCCCGAACTGGTGCGCAAGTCGGCGGTGAAGCGCAATCTCA
Source organism: Thermoanaerobaculia bacterium (assembly GCA_035995985.1). Classification (GTDB taxonomy): domain Bacteria; phylum Acidobacteriota; class Thermoanaerobaculia; order Gp7-AA8; family Gp7-AA8; genus JADGNZ01. The sequence continues at coordinate 11,377 of DASYJY010000104.1, forward strand.
TCGCGCAGCACGATCCGTTCGATCAGCAGCGCGCGTACGAAATGCTCTTCACGCCCGGCTTCTCCACGGCCGCCGCTGTGAGCGAGATTTCCGGCCGCGGCGTCGGTCTCGACGTCGTCAAGAAAAACCTGCAGGAGTTGAAAGGCTCGATCGACATCCTCTCCGTTCCGGGCGAGGGGACGACGTTCCGGATCATGCTGCCGATCACGCTGGCGATCATCCAGGCGCTGGTCGTCCGCGCCGCCGGTGAGCAGTTTGCGATCCCCCTCACCTCGGTCGAAGAATCGCTGCGCATCTATTCGCGCGACATCCGCACTGTCGAGCGCCGCGAGGTCTTCACGCTCCGCGATTTCACCCTCCCGCTACTCCGCCTCGCGGACGCCTTCCGTCTCGACGGCGACCGCGACGAAGGTCCCGACGCGAAGTGGTTCGTCGTGGTCACCCGCTCCGGCGAAAAGGTAGCGGGGATCCTCGTCGACGCGCTCGTGCGCCAGCAGGAAGTCGTAATCAAGTCAATCGGCGAGCGTCTGAAAACGATTCCCGGTATCGCCGGCGCAACGGAAGTGGGCGAAGGAGAGATCGTGCTGGTGATTGACGTCGGAACGCTGATCGATGCATTCGGCGGAGCGGCGCGGGAGATGCGGGCGGGAGTTCTGGTTTGAAAAAAGAAGCGTTGAACCACAGAGACACAGAGAGCACAGAGGTTTTCTTTGTGTCCTCTGTGCCTCTGTGGTGAACGGTTTAGCGCATGTTCGAAGAATTCTTCGGCCTCACCACCAAGCCCTTCGGCAAAACACCCGATCCGGGATTTCTGTACGAAAGCGCGCAGCACGGCGAAGCGCTGGCGCGGCTGGAGTACGCGGTTGAGGAGAAGGAGCTGTCGCTGCTGGTCGGCGAGATCGGGTCGGGGAAGACCACGCTGTCGCGCGCGCTCATCGACCGCATCGGCGACGCGCGTCCGGTGATCCTGCTGATCAATCCGCGCCTCACGCCCACGCAACTCCTCTGCTCCATCGCTTCGGGACTCGGAATCCAGCCGGCGCGCTTTCGCAACGACTTGCTCGATCAGATTCACACCAAACTTTTCGAGCTGTACGAAGCGGGACGAGAGCCGGTGCTGATCATCGACGAGGCGCAGCTCATTCCGACGAAAGCGACGTTCGACGAGATCCGTCTGCTCACCAACTTCCAGCTCGACGACCAGAACCTGCTCTCCGTCCTGCTCATCGGTCAGCCGGAGTTGGAAACGCGGCTCGAACGCGCGCACTACGCGCCGCTCCGGCAGCGCATCGGAATGCGCTACCGCCTCGGCCCGCTGACGCTCGAGGAGACCGTCAACTACATCGAGCATCGCATCCGCGTCGCGGGCGGTTCGCGGAATCCATTCACTGCGGACGCCGTCCGCGCCATGCACGCCGTCAGCGGCGGCATTCCGCGTGTCCTGAACACACTCGCCACGACCGCGCTGCTCGACGCCTTCGGTGACGACGCCGAGACGATCGACGCATCGCGCATCTCCGCCGCCGCCCGCGAGCACCGTCTGCGCGAAGCGCCGTCGAAAGATGAGAGGATCGACCACGTTCATGGTTGATCTGGTCAAGATTCGGAAGAAAAAAGCGAAGGCGCGCGAAGCGGAACAAGTGCCGCCGCCGGCCCCCGTTCCATCACCGGAGCCGGTAGTTTCCGCTCCCGACACCCGACACCCGACACCCGACACGCCGATCCCCAGCACCCCCAAACTCGAAAAATTCAAAGCCACCGCCGGCCAGCGCCGGGAAGGTTTTTTCGAACGCGAAGACGAAACCACCTCGGCGGAACAGGTCGAGCTGCTCACCTTCATCATCGCCGGCGAGCAGTACGCGGTTTCGATCGAGCACCTCGTCGAGATCATCACGCCGCGCGCGACGACGCAGGTCCCGAATGCGGATCCGACCATCGTCGGGATCATCTCGCTGCGCGGGACGATGGTCACCGTCATCGACGTCCGTCGCAAGCTTCACCATCCGCCCGCGGCAGGCGGCAACGATGCGCGCGTCATCGTCGTCGAACGTGCCGGCGAGATTCTCGGCTTCGAAGTCGATCGCGTCCTGCGCGTGCTCAAAGTAGACTCCGCCGCCGTCGAGCCGCATCCCGTCGTGCATTCGAGTGAGCTGACCTATGCCGTGCGCGGCGTCTTCCGCAATGCGAACGCGTTGACGATCCTGCTCGATTTGGACAAGCTACTGGCCTGACCTGAGCCCCGACCGACTGATGGATCTCACCTGCAAGCAATGTGGCGCGCGGTTTCGCGCGACGATTCCCGAGCCGTTGACTCGCGCCGTGCGCGTGGCCTGCCCGTCCTGCAGCAATCAGATGGTGCTCAAGCCCGCCGCGTTTCTGGCCGCCGCGCCGCGGCCGATCAGTCAGCCCGTGACGCTGCAAAACACGCCGCTGCCGCAGAAAAGCCGGCGCATTGCCGTGATCGCAGACGATCCTCGCCCGTTCCGCTCCTTCCTCGCCGAGCATCTTCGCCGTCTCGGTTTCGACGTGACGATGTTCGAGTCCGGCGAGCCGGCGCTGGATTTCATCCGCCGCGCGCGCGCCGATCTCGCTATCGTCAACGTCTATCTCAAGGAACGCCTCGGCGTCGAAGTGACGGAAGACATTCGCGCCGATCCGTCGCTCGCAGGCACGCGCGTGATCCTCATCGGCGCGCTGTTTCGCGCCAATCGCTTCCGCGCAAATCCGACGAACCTCTACGGCGCGGACGAATACATCGAAGAGCAGATTCCGGAGAAAGAGTTCCGGCAGATCATCCGAAAACTCTTCCCGCAGGTTGGTCATACCGAGGAGTTGCCCGTCGAGCCAAAGGAGTACGACGAAGCCCGACGGTTGGCGCGGCTCATCCTCAGCGACATCGTCATCTACCATCCCGGCAAGGTGGAAGTGGGCATTCGCGACGACAACTTCTTCGACGTGCTGAAATCCGAGATTGCCGAGGGCCGCAACTACTACGACTCGCGCGTGCCGTTGCGCGTGCGCCAGAACACCGAGATTTTTTCCGAGACGCTCCAACAATTCGTGCGCATGAAGCGTGAAGAGATGGGACGGCTGATGACGGGGACGGATCAATGAACGCCGACCCGCTTCTCATCGAACAGGCGCGTTCCGCCGATCCCGACGCACGTCAGAAGGCGGCGTATCTCGTCGCGCACATGGTCGATGATCGCGACTACGCGCTGATGTTCGAGCTCCTCGGCGACAAAGACTGGCGCGTGCGCAAGACCATCGTCGACGGCTTCGTGCGCGATCCGCAACCCGAGGTCGTCACCGGATTGCTCGACGCACTCGCCGATGCCGAGAATGCCGGCAAGCGCAATTCGGCCACCGAGGCGTTGATCAGGATCGGCGAGGACGCCATCATTCCCATCGTCGAACGGCTGCGCATCGAACGCGACGTCGACGTCCGCCTGTCGCTCGTCAACCTCCTCGGCGACCTTCGCAGCAGCGACGCTTTCGACATTCTCGTCGAAACGCTGGAAGGGGAGCCGGACATCAACGTCTCCTCCTCGATCGTCTCGTCGCTCGGCAAGTATCGCGACGCAGCCGCCCTGCCGCATCTGTTGCGCGTTCTGCAGCGCGAGGATTTGTGGCTGAAGTTCCACGCCATCGAAGCGCTCGGCGAGATCGGCGACCGCGCCGCACTGCCGGCCATTCTGCCGCTGTACAAAGAGAAGTCGCTGCGCAAGCCGGTGCTCGAAGCGGTCGGCAAGATCGCGGACGTTGGCACCGTGTCGTTCCTGCTGAAGATCATCGCCACCGACGAGAAGTTGAACCTGACCGCGTTGCGCGCCTTGGTGCGGATCGCGGAGACGAGCAAGCCGAAAATCGTGGAGCAGACGGAGCGGCTGCTGATCCAGCGCAAGTTCCGCGAGTCGTTCCCGGAATCAAAGATCGATCCGCTCATCGAGCATCTGCATTCGACGCCGAAGCGCGATGTGAAGACGTTCATCCTGAAGTTCCTCGGCTGGTCGGGCGACGAGCGCGCGCTGCCGGTGCTGATGACTTGCCTCGAACATCCCGATTCCGCGGAGACTGCAGCACAGGCGCTGATCGATTTCGGACCGAATGCGGTTCCGGCCATTCTCGAAGCGCTCCGCACCGCCGAAGAGGACGAGATCATCGCGCTGCTGCTGCGCGTGCTTAACGTGATCGGCGGCAGCGAGGCCGGCCCGAACATCCTGCCGCTGCTCGATCACGAGAACCCGATGATCCGCCGCCTCGCGATCGAAACGCTCGGCGAGATCGTCGATCCGCGATCGGCCGATTATCTGCTCGCCAAACTCGATGACGCGGACGTCGCGTCGCAGCAGGCCGCGGTGAATGCGATCTCAGCGATGGTGGCGGCGTTCCCCGAAATCAAGCCGCAGGTGCTGGCGAAGATCCGCCGTCTGCTCCAGAACCCCTCGGTGCCGATGAAGCTCAACTCTCTCTCGGTCTTCGTCAACATCCAGGGGGAGGGGTATCACGACGAGCTGCTGCTGGCGTCGAAGGACAGCGATCCGGTGATCCGGCAGAAGGCCGTCTCGCTGATGGGGATGTTCAGCGAGGAGCGCTTCGCCGACGCGCTCGTGCTCTCGCTGGCCGACGAAGCGACGTCGGTGCGTCTCGCGGCGATCAACGCGATCGTTCGTCATCGTCCGGCGCAGGGTCTCGATCCGCTGATCTCGTCGCTCGAAGACTCCGACATCTGGATTCGCACCGCGGCCGCGCAGGCGCTCGGCGAGTATCGCCATCCTGACGCGATCGAGCCGCTGGTCCATCACCTCGATCACGATCTGCCACCGGTTCGCATCGCCGCAATCGAAGCGCTCGGCAAGTCGGGCGATGATCGGGCCAAGAGCGTGCTGTTTGACTGCGCGCATGAATCGGATCTCGAAGTCCGCCGCGCGGCGATCCTCTCCCTCGGCCGCGTGCCCGGCGAAGAAGTTTTCGACTATCTGATGTTCGCGACGACGGACGCCGACTGGCGCATCCGTGCCGCGGCAGTGACCGCGGTGGCCGTTCGCGGCGACCGCACCGCGTTGCCGGCGCTGCACACCGCGCTGCTGGATCCCGACACCTACGTGCAGCAATCCGCGGTGCTGGCGCTCGACAAACTGCCCGACCGCGAGTCGTTCCCGCATCTGTTCCGGGCGCTGGAAAACAGCGTCATCCTCGACGAGGTTTCCGATCTTTTCGTGCGGCACAAACAGCTTTACCGCGATCTTCTGGAGGAGGCGTGGCGCACGGCCGACAGCCGTCGCGAAGTGGTGATCGCGGCGATTTTGCAGGCAATGAAGGAGAAGGGATGAGGGACGAGGGACGAGGGACGAGGGGGCGCCTTCCCTCGTCCCTCGTCCCTCGTCCCTATCCTTCTACATGTCCACATTCAACCTCTCCTTGAATCATCATCTCGATCTGCCGGACGACGTGTTCCGGCTGATGCGGGATCAGATTTACAAGCGGACGGGGATGTGGTTCGCCGACACCTCCAAGTACCTGCTGCAGAAGCGGCTCTCGCCGCGCGCGCGCGAGCTGAATTTCGAATCCTTTCAGAAGTACTTTTACTTTCTGCAGTACGACCCGCGCGCCGAAGCTGAGTTCGATCAGATCTACGACCTGGTCACGACGAATGAAACGTACTTCTTTCGCGAGCCGGCGCAACTCGCGGCGTTCGCAGACGAGATCGTGCCGGAGATTCTTTCGCGCAAGGCGGTCAAGAAAATCCGCATCTGGTCGGCCGGCTGTTCATCGGGCGAAGAGCCGTACTCGATCGCCATGCTGCTCAACGAAGCCGGCTACTACGACCGCGCCACGTTCGAGATTTTCGCCAGCGACATCAATCAGCAAGTGCTCGCCAAAGCGCGCCGCGGCCACTATCGCGAGAGCGCGTTTCGCGCCACTGACGGACCGCTGCGCGACAAGTACTTCACGCGCAGCGAGGATGGTTCGTGGCACATCCACGACGACATCCGCAATCGCGTTTCTTTCGGCCGCCTGAACCTCTACGACGAGCCGCGCGTCTCGCTCCTCGGCCACCTCGACATCATCTTCTGCCGCAACGTGATCATCTATTTCGATGACCAGTCGAAGAAGGTGGTGGTTTCGAATTTCTACAACCGCCTCACCGACAACGGCTACCTCCTCCTCGGCCACTCGGAGTCGCTGATCTCGCTCTCCACGCAATTCAAACTGCGCCACCTGAAGAACGACATGGTGTACCAGAAGTGAAGCCGCTCCGCGCCCTCGTCATCGACGACTCTGCCTACAACCGCGTGACGATTTCGCGGCTGCTGGCGTCGTCGCCCGACATCGACGTCGTGGCGACGGCGGTCAACGGCGAGGACGGAATCCGCCAGGCGATGCGCCATCGTCCCGACGTCATCACGCTCGATCTGGAGATGCCGGTGATGGACGGCTTCGCCTTTCTGCGCTGGCTGATGGCGAATCTGCCGACGGCGGTGATCGCGGTGTCGTCGCGTTCGTCCGACCGCAGCGTGTTCAAGGCGCTGGACCTCGGCGCGGTCGATTTCATCGCCAAGCCGGGCGGCCGCGTCTCGCCGCGGCTCGAAGAAATCCAGCGCGATCTGATCGCGAAAGTGCTGCAGGTCGCCGACATCCGCATGGAGAACCTGCGGCGCCGTATCGTCGAAGAGGACGACGTCGCGCCGCACGACGTCGAACCGCCGGCCGTTTGCGAAGGCGGCATCGACCTCGTCGCGATCGGATGCTCCACCGGCGGACCGCCGGCGCTGCAACACGTCTTTCAGAACCTGCCGCTGCTGCCGATTCCGATCGTCGTCGCGCAGCACATGCCGCCCGCGTTCACCCGCCTCTTCGCCGAACGCGTCAACAAGCTGACCAGCTACACGGTGAAAGAAGGCGACGACGGCGAGGTCCTGAAACCGGGGAGCATCTACGTCGCACCCGGCGGGATGCAGATGGAGATCCGGCGCATCGCGGAAGGATTGCAGCTACGCACGTTCGCCGCGAAGTCGAGCGATCTCTACGCGCCCTCGGTCGACCGTCTTCTCATCTCCGCCAGCGATGCCTGCGCCGAGCGCATGGTGGCCATCATCATGACCGGCATGGGCGACGACGGCGCCGCCGCAATCCGCCGCGTCCGCGAACGCGGCGGACGCACGATCGCCGAGAGCGCGCAAACCGCGATCATTTTCGGCATGCCGAACGAAGCCATCAAGACCGGCTGCGTCGATCAGGTCCTGGCGCTCAACGACATCCCCCGCGCCATCGAGCGGCTCTGCGCGGGGTGAAACGCATTTACGCGGCTTGCTTCGACTTCGTCGTCTCCTGCTGCACGGATGCCCACTTGGCGTGTTCCTGCGCGACCAGCGACTCGACACGTTCGGCGAGCAGCGCGCGGGCGTTGTCCACGCCGCCGTAGGGCGACGCGTTCGCGATGTAGACGTACTTTTCGTGCTTGAGCGACTCGCAGGTCGATCGATACGCGATCCAGTTCTGCTGGTACTGGTTCAGATGGAGCAACCCTTCAAAGATCGTGATCACGACGCCGAGCGCGCCGGTCCACCATCCGACGTGCGGCGGATTCAGCGCGCCGAGGAACGGGATGATGGCGGCGGCCACGATCTCCGTCACCTTGATGCGCTTGTAGATCCGCTGGTTGCTGCTGCTCTTGCGGTCGTACCAGGAGATCTGATCCTCGAGACGTTCCACCACCGGATCTGCGTCAGCCGTCATTGCGAATCTCCATTGATGATTAATGAAGGCGCATTGTAGCGCCGCGGGCGCATTCTTCGTCAGCTTCCGTGTGCTACTCTCCTTCGTCGTCCGAGAGAATCCCCCATGACCGAAGAGAGAGCTGAGAAGTTCCTTGAGCTGTTCAACAAGGGGAAGGAATTCACCGAGGAGTTGCTGAGGGAAAATCAGCGCTTGCGGTATCGCCTTGCCTCGCTCGAAACCGACGGCACGGCCGGTTCGAATGACGAAGTGCAGCGGCTGCGCGCCGAGGTGCAGCAGCTCACCGAAGAGAACCGGCGCATTGCCCAGCGGTTCAAGGAAGTCGAGGAAGAGAACAAAGACTTCGCCAACCGCTACATCGAGGTCGAGGAGCAGAACAACAACCTCGCCAACCTCTACGTGGCCAGCTATCAGCTCCACTCCACGCTCGACTTCCGCGAAGTCATTCAGATCGTTCAGGAGATCGTGATCAACCTCATCGGCGCGGAATCGTTCGCGATCCTGCTGCTCGATGAGAAGACGAACGAGCTGAAGACGATCGCGTCGGAAGGCGAAGACGTGATGCCCGGCATCGAGACCATCTCCACGCGCCTCGGCGACGGCGTTCTCGGCAGCGTGGCCAAGACGGGCGAGAGCTACTACATCAATCAGGATCTCGAAGACGGCGGCAAAGTCACGCTCGACAAGCCGCTGGCGGCGGTGCCGCTCAAGATCAAAGAGCACGTAATCGGCCTGGTGGTGATCTACAAACTTCTGCAGCAGAAGGACTCGTTCTCGGCAGTCGACTACGAGCTGTTTTCGCTGCTCGCCGCGCATGCTGCGACGGCGATTTTCTCGTCGAAACTCTACTCGCAGTCGGAGAGGAAGCTGAACACGATTCAGAGCTTCCTCGACCTGCTGACGACCACGTCGTGAGGGGCGGATAGTGGCATTGGACAACGCGAACTTCCTGGTCGTTGAAGACTCGCCGACCATGCGCCAGTTGATCTCGTTTTCGTTGAAGCGATTCAAGAACGCGAGAATCCTGGAGGCGGTCGACGGCGTCGACGCGCTCAAAAAGCTCTCCGGACCCGACAAGATCGATCTGATCCTGACCGACATCAACATGCCGGTGATGGACGGATTGAAGCTGGTCTCGCTGGTGCGTCAGAACGCGCAGCTGAAGAACATCCCGATCATCATCATCACGACCGAAGGCGCCGAAGAGGACCGCGAGCGCGGCCTGGCGCTCGGCGCGAACGCGTACATCTCCAAGCCGATCCAGTCGTCGCACCTGATCAAGACGATCTCGGAGTTGCTGGCGGTGTGAGCGATCGGGAGTACTGTCATCCTGAGCCGCCGGAGCTGCGTAGGCGAAGCCGAAGCAGCGTAGGACGGTCGAAGGACCCCCTCAGTGCTTGCATAGTGATTTCCCGCCGCCCTACCCTGGTTATCAGCGCGGGGTCCTTCGACCGTCCTCCGCGACTACGGCTTCGCCTACGTCGCTCCGGCGGCTCAGGATGACAGTTTCACGATTCCGCCCGGCGCTGATCCTTCTTCTCTTCGCTGCCGCGCGCATCCCTCTCCTCATCGTCCGCGCGCCATTTTTCGACGAGCTGTTCACGCGATGGATTTCCGCGAAGCCGTTCACCGGGATCGTGGCGGCGTTGCGGTGGGATTCGGGTCCGCCGCTTTTCTACTTTGTGGTGCGGCTGCTCGGCGATCCCTCGGTGACGATGACGCGGATCTTGTCGCTGGTCTGCGCGGCGATTTCGTTGGTCCTGATTCTTCGAACGAAGAATGCGATCGCGGCCTTGCTGCTTGCCGTTTTCCCGCCGGCGATTCTTTTCGCGGTCGACGCGCGCGCGTATGCAATGTGCGCGATGTTCGTGACGATCGCGGTGCTGGCGATCGATGACGATCGTCCATTCGGCGCGGCGGTGGCGCTGCTCGCGGCTGCGTACAGCCATTACTACGCAGTGCTGTTGTTTCCGATCCTCCTGTTAAAAGGCCGCAGCGCCGGCGGCTCGCCGCCAATTCGCCGGCGACTGACCGCGCTCGCCGCCGCGATCATTTTCTACATCCCCGGATTCTGGCTCGCGCTCCATCAACCTGCCCAAGCGCGAGCCTGGATGAACGCTGCCTGGCCTGACGCCCTCTTCATCGCGCCGCCGATCGCCATCGCGATCATCGGCGCGGTCGCCGTCGTGACCTCGATCCGCGTAAATCGCTACGCGATCATGGTGCTCGTCCCGTTGCTCCTCGCCATCGCCACACGCGTTTACGTTCCGTTGCGTTTCGAAGCGGTGATCGCCGCGCCAATCGTGCTCTGGCTGGCGGAGTCGCTGAAGACGAATCGCTTTCGCGTCCCGCTCACCGCGGCACTCGTCGCGACGTGCGCCGTTTGGACGACCCTCGGCATCGTCGATCACGCCACCCGTCCGCCCGATTCGTATCGACAGGCAGCGACTTGGATCGCAAACTACATCCCTGCGAATGAGACCGTCCTCGCTTCCGGCTACTGCTATCTCGAAACGATCATGAACGGTCATCCGCGCGCGACCGCCTTCCCGGCGGAGCAGGCAATCCATCCCGGCTGGCGGGCGCTGCCGAAGGCGGGACTTCATTCGCCGGCCAGCGCGTTCTTCTGGGCCGGCGAGCGCGCCGCGCCCGAATTGGGCGTCATCCGCCGCGACCGCCGCATCATCGAACCGCTATTCATCAACGACCGTGCGATGGTTGCGCTGGTAAGGTAAACTCGCCGCCCATGCCTCATTTCATCACCGACAAGTGCATTGGTTGCAGCGTCTGCGAGGTGAAGTGCCCCACGAACACCATCTGGGGGACCGCCCGCGGCCTGTACTACATCCACCCGGAGCGCTGCATCGACTGCTCCGTCTGCGGCATCTACTGCCCGGTCGACGCGATCCAGAACCAGCACGGCGAGTTCATCCCGCGCGTCAAGCCGAAAGAGATCCCGAAAGCCGAGGTCATCAAGGAGCTTTGCACAGGGTGCGAGTTCTGCGTCGACATCTGTCCGTTCGAGTGCATCAAGATGATCGACCCGAACGACGAGACGATCGCCAACCACTACAAGATCGCCTTCGTCGACGAGAAAAAATGCGTGGCCTGCCGGTTATGCGAGTCAGTCTGCGACAAGGACGCCATCGTCGTCCCCGACGCGCCGACGCAGCTCAAAACCTACCTGCCTGACTTCGTGGTGATGGGAACCGGACGTTGAGCGAGAGGCCGGTCCCGTCCACAGACGTCCCCAAAGAGTCCCCGCGCACCATCCTCTTCCAGTTTGTCGTCTTTCCGCTCGGCGTCGTCGCGATTGCCGTCCTGATCTTCTTCCTCTTCGGCAAACTGGCCACGGACGAGCAGGGCATCCCCGACTACATCAACGCCATTCGTTCCGGCAGCTCGCACGAGCGCTGGCAGGCCGCGTATCAGCTTTCGAAATCGCTCAAACGCGGTGAGGCTAAACGCTATCCGAACCTCGAGCACGACGTGGCCACGCTCTACGCCAACTCGAAATCCGACGATCCGCGCATCCGCCGCTACCTCGGCATGGTCCTCGGCCAGCTCGGCGACCGCCGCGCTACGCCGATCCTGCTCGACGGCCTCAACGACCGCGACGCCGATAACCGCATCTACGCGCTCACCGCCCTCGGCGAGTTACGCGATCCGGCTGCCATTCCGCGCATCGCCAAAGCCGTCACCGATGACGACAAAGACGTCCGTGCCACCGCCTACTACACGCTTGGCGCGATCGGCGATCCGAGCGCGGTGCCGGTTCTCGCGGCCGGCCTCGAGCAACAGGCGCCTGATGTCCGCTGGAACGCGGCCATCGGCCTGGCGCGCCTCGGCGATCCGCGCGCGCTCGCGACGCTGCGCGAGCTCCTCGACCGTTCGCGCCTGAACGGCGTCACCGGCATGCGCGAGGACCAGAAAGAAGATGCGATGATCGTGGCGATGTCGGCCTACGCCAAGCTGGCCGGCAAGGACGCCGCCTCCGACTTGCAGCGGATCGCGTCCAGCGATCCGAGCCTGCGCGTCCGCGCCGCGGCCAAACAGGCGCTGACTCAGATCGGCAGCTGACGTCTCTGTAGTTCTAAGTCTCTGACGGGCGATGCTTTATCGACGAACCGGACAAAGCAACAGCTCGCACCAGACCCCGTGACACGTGTCACCTTTTTCGTTGACACCGGTTGCCGAAAAGCGGATATTTACGCCCGCGCCGGAGCGTCCCCGTTCGGCCCCTTCATTACCTGGATGTCTGACGAAATCACGCCATATCAGATGGTTCCGAAGACCCCCCTTGCGGGGAGCGCGGCTGCTGACATCCGCGAACAGGGCGAGATCACACGCCGCAGTTTCCCCGTCGTCCTGACCGCGGCCTGGGTCGCACTTACCGCCGCCCTCGGAGGTATGAGCGCGGTTCTCCTTCGATTTCTCTTCCCCAACGTCCTTTTCGAGCCGGTGCAGAAGTTCAAAGCCGGCCTCCCGTCCGACTACTCCGTCGGCGAGGTCGACGAACGCTGGAAGGACAAATACGGCATCTGGATCGTGCGCACTGAGGAAATGGTCTATGCGCTGATCACCGTCTGTACGCACCTCGGTTGCACGCCAAACTGGCTGCCGACCCAGAACAAATTCAAATGCCCCTGCCACGGCAGCGGCTACTACAAGTCAGGGATCAATTTCGAAGGACCGACTCCGCGGCCACTCGAGCGCGCCAAGATTTTCATCGACATCGCCGACGGTCAGATCGTCGTCGACAAGTCGAAACAGTTCCATCAGGAGCGCGGCGAGTGGACTGACCCGGAGGCGTTTATCAAGCTGTAGCTTCCGGCTGTCATCCGGCAGAAGGAAGCTGAGGAGAAAATGGCGAATCTACGAGGACTCCAGGACGGCATCGTCAATTCGCAAATCTGGAAATCCGTTTTCCGGGTCGGCATCCCCAACACGAACCGCAAACGCGTCCTTGCGGTCCTCGGCTCGCTCATTCTCCATCTGCATCCCGTCAAAGTGCGCCGCTCCGGCGTGCGCATGAGCTACACCTGGTGCATGGGAGGAACGTCGTTCTTCCTTTTCCTCGTCGAAACAGTGACCGGCCTGCTGCTGATGTTCTATTACCGGCCGACGATCGAATACGCATTTACCGACATCATGGACCTGCGCGAACAGGCGCCGTTCGGGATCATGCGCGAGATGCACCGCTGGGGTGCGCACGCGATGGTCATCGCCGTGTGGCTGCACATGTTCCGCGTCTTTATGACCGGCTCTTACAAGCCGCCCCGCGAATTCAACTGGAATGTCGGCGTCATCCTTCTTGTGCTGACGCTGCTGCTTTCGTTTACCGGGTACCTGCTGCCGTGGGATCAGCTCGCGATCTGGGCGATCACGGTCGGCTCGTCAATGGCTCGCGCCTCTCCCGGCGCCGGTAATGAGGGGCCCATGTCGGGCCTTGTGAAATTAGGGGACATACGATTGATTCATGCGGGCGATGATGCCCGCTTCGCGCTCATTGGCGGCCGGTCCATTGGAGCGGCGACGCTGCTCCGCTTCTATGTCCTTCACTGCATGGTCATTCCTCTAGCAGCCGGTTTCCTGATGGCTATTCACTTCTGGCGCGTTCGAAAAGACGGAGGCATCTCTGGTCCGCTGTAGCGGGCCGAGGACGCAATGACTTTCATCAAGGATTTCGTCAACGTACTGTCAGCAGGGTCGATCTCATTCGCCCTGCTGACGTCGATTTTTGCGTTGATTATCTTTTTCAATCTCATGGGTGGCCGGATCAAATCGACTGGCGGCTTCGCCTTTATCGGTTTCGGCCTCTTCATGTTTTTGACGGGGATTTTTGTCCCGCCGTTGCTTTATCTCGGCGTCGCCTATTTCCTGATTCTTTTCGTGCTGGCGCGGCTCGGCGGCCGGCTCTGGGATACGAAGGTCGGCCTCTGGCTCTTCGTTTTCGGAGGCCTGGCGTTCGGCCTTTCGATGCTCGATCCGAATTTCTTTCTCATCGCCGCGAAGCCCGACAACGTCCCCATCGTGGCGATGATTTTTCTCCTCGGATTTTTCACATGGCTCGCGCTGCGCAAGGCATATCTCAACGACACGCAGTTAGTAGTCGGCGGCATTCCGTGGGAGAAAACGGAGTCGGACGAGAAGCTCTTCACCTGGCCCGACCTCGTCTATACGGAAATGCTCTGCATGATCCTGCTGACGATCGTCATGATCGTATGGTCGGTCGTTCTCAGAGCACCGTTGGAAGAAGCCGCCAATCCGACGTCGTCACCGAATCCTGCCAAAGCGCCCTGGTACTTTCTCGGCCTGCAGGAAATGCTCGTCTATTTCGATCCGTGGCTGGCCGGCGTCGTGCTGCCGACGCTGATCATTGTCGGTCTGATGGCCATCCCGTACATCGATACCAATCCCAAGGGGAACGGCTACTACTCCTTCCGCGAACGGAAGTGGGAGATCAGCGTTTTCTTGTACGGCTTTCTGGTGCTCTGGTCGTTCCTCATCATCACCGGCACCTTTCTTCGCGGACCGAACTGGAACTTCTTTGGTCCCTACGAGTACTGGGATCCCAATAAACTCGTTCCGCTCGTAAATGTCGATCTTTCAGAGCTGATGTGGGTAAAGGTTCTCGGCACGTCGTTGCCGAAGCTCTGGATCATCCGCGAGATTTTCGGCCTCGTCCTCATCGGGGCGTACCTCGGTGCGCCGCCGGTGATGGCAATCGGACCATTCCGCCGCTTCTACAACAAGATGGGCGCGGCCCGTTACTACGTCGGCGCGTACCTCTTCCTGATCATGATGTCGCTGCCGATCAAGATGGTCCTGCGCTGGCTGTTCAATCTCAAGTACATCCTGCATATCCAGGAGATCTTCTTCAACGTCTGAGGACGCCGCCGAACCGATGAAGCCACAAGAGCCGATTCCGCACAATTACTCGATGAGCAGGCTGAATTTGATATTCGCCCTGTCGAGTCTCGTTCTCCTCGCGGTGACAGGTCTCGTCGTCGGCTACGACTACATCCGCGGCTGGAAGTGGTTTCAGCTCGAGTTTATGCGCATGCAACAGGAGCGCATCGTCCAGGAAATTCAGACGGCGAAATCAGACGAGAATACAAAGCAGCTCGCCGATCTGGATGCGCAGGAGCGTAAGAACAGCCTGGAATTGGCAGCGCATCGCGATCAGTACATGGCCGCGCAAAAAGCGTTTGACGCGATCGAAGGCGATCACTATCGCGCCGATCAGGATTACCGTTTCGCCAAGGCCAACCTCGACGCACAGCGTTACATAACTGAAGCCTCCGTCGTCCAGCACCGGTCTGACGCGGCGCAGCAACAGGCGGATTACGAGCGGCAATCTGCCCACCTCGCCGATCTGCAAGTGCGCCTTCAGGAAGTCACACGGCGTCGCGACGCGGCAAAGGCGAACGTCGACCAGTGGCTCAAGAAGATCAAGGATGCCGAGGATAAGAAAAAAGAGCTGACGGCATCGGTGGACCTGCTGAATAAACAGCTGACCACTGTCGATATGGGGCGGTTCAGTACGAACTGGATTCTTAGCCAGCCGATGCTCGACTTCGTTAATCCGGTCATCAAGATCGATCAGGTCGTGCTCAACGATCTTTCGATCGACATGAATTACATGAACGTCCCGCGCGTCGACCGCTGCCAGACCTGCCATCGGGCCATCGATACGCCGGGTTGGGAGTCGAAAGCGGAAGCGGCGCGGCTGTCGCAGGAATTGCAGCAGAAGCTCGACGCGTATCAAATTCCTCAGGACAAACGGACCGAAACCGAAGAGCGGATCGCGCAGCTCAAGAAGATCCAGGACGCGTCCAACGACACATTGAACCCGTGGCGTACGCATCCGAAACTCGATCTGTACGTCGGGTCGGCCTCGTCGCACCCCCTACTCGAATACGGCTGCACAGTCTGCCATCGCGGCCAGGACCGCGCCACGGAATTCGGCCGCGCCGGTCATACGCCGGCCAGTCCGAGGATGGAGCATCGATGGGCGGAACGGACATCACTCTCGGCCGGCTTTTTCCCGATTCCGAGCGATTTCGCCAAGCGCAATTGGGGCTACGAAGAAAACGAATTCGTTGAAACGCCGATGTATCCGCGGCATTATTACGAAGCGGGCTGCATCAAGTGCCATTCCGCGCAGATCGCCGTCGACCGCGGCGACGACATCACCAAAGCGACGCAGACTGTGGAGCTTTACGGCTGCTATGCCTGCCACAAGATCAACAACTGGCGTTTCGCCGATCTCCGCAAGCCGGGCCCTGACCTCGGCGGGATCGCTGAGAAGACGACGCCGGAATGGGCGTTCCGCTGGATCAGCGAGCCGCACAATTTCCGGTCGACGACCCGTATGCCGTCGTTTTTCTATCAGCGCAACATGATCGATCCGAGCGTCGTGCCGCCGCAGGAGCGCGCGCACAACATCAAGTTCCAGGACGCCGAGATCCACGCCATCGTCAGTTATCTCTTCGATAAATCGACGCGTCGCGTATGGCAGCAGCCCGGCGCCGGCGACGCCGGCCGCGGCAAACAGATCGTCAATAGCGTCGGCTGCATGGGCTGTCACGTCGACACGGAGCAGGTCAAAGACGAAAAATCCGGCCAGATGCGCCTGGCGAAGCGCGAAGATTTTCCGCTGGAGCGCAATTACGGGTTCAACCTCACCGGCGTGGGGACGAAGACGAATCCTGCCTGGATTTATAACTGGGTCAAGAATCCCAAAGCGTATTACGCCGACGCGCCGATGCCGTCACTCCGACTATCCGATCAGGAAGCAGCGGACGTCACCGCGTTTCTACTCACACTGCAGAAGCCGAACTTCATGAAAATGCCGATCCGGATGCCGAATCGCCAGGCAGTTCATGATCTGGCTAAAGGCTACCTGATCAACACCCTCAGCGATCGCGATGCCGAATCAAAATTGCGTTCGATGTCCGATCACGAGCAGCTCGTCTACCTCGGCCAGCGTTCCATTGAAAAATACGGCTGCTATTCCTGTCACACGATCAAAGGCTTTGAAGGTCTCAAACCGATCGGAACCGAGTTGACGGTCGAGGGCTCGAAGGCTCTGCACCTTTTCGATTTCGGCTTCATGAACGATCAGCAGTGGAAGCACGAAGACGGTTCGACCGAGCACGTCATCCATACCGTGCCGTCCTGGGTCTACAACAAGCTGCGCAATCCGCGCATCTACGACGACCGCCGCACGAAGGTCTACAACGATAAGTTGAAGATGCCGAACTTCCATCTCACTCCGGAGGAAGCACGCCGCATCGCGATGGTGGTCGTTGGTCTTACGAAGGAGAAGGTCGCCGAGAATCGCATGGCCGGCCTCGACGCGCATACGCGGCTGATCGAAGAAGGCCGCAAACGCGTGTCGCAGCACAATTGCCGGGCATGCCATGTCGTCGACGGCCGCGGCCGCGCCATTGCGGCGACGATCGCCGACGCGAATTTCCTCCCGCCGGATTTGTCGCCGGAAGGAGCAAGAGCGCAGTCGCCGTTCCTGTTCAATTTCCTCAAAGATCCGACCGTGATGAAGATCCGGCCGTGGCTCGGCGTCCGTATGCCGACGTTCCACTTCGATGATCACGAGGCGAATACGCTCGTGACGTTCTTCGCCGAGGCTGGGAAGGGCGCGCAATTCGATACGACGCGTGGTGCGACTCCGTCACCGGCGAATGTAAAGATCGGCCAGCAGGTCTTCACAATGCTCCGCTGCGCGCAATGCCACGGCACGACGCCGGTCAACCCCGAAAACCCGCCGGCGCCGAACGTTGCCGATTCGACCTCGCTGGCGCCAAACCTCACGCTCGCACGCTTGCGCCTGCGGCACGACTGGATTTCGGATTGGATCCGCCGTCCCAACGAGATGATTCCAGGTACGCGCATGCCGACGAACTTCCCGCGCGACGCGGCCACGGGCGGCTTCCAGTCCCCGCTGGCGCTGGCGATCGATACACCGCAGTTCGCACAATACAAATCGACGTTGCTGCCGCTGTTCAACGGCAATGAAAAGGAATTGAAGCGCACGATGACTGACGCGGTCGCGTTGACCGACTATCTGCGCGATTACATCTGGAGCATCGGAATCACACAAATGCGCGCCGCCACGCCGAGTGGCGACGCGCCCGCAATGGCGATGCCGCAACAATCGCTGCCGCCCGCGACCGCGCCGGCCGCGAAATCGACGCGCAATCAGCGCGGCGTTCCTGCGGTCAGCGGCGGAGCCGGACGTTAGAAACAGGAGATAAATCAATGACTATGAAGAAATTCGTTTCGCTGTTGTTCGCCACCACGCTGCTCCTCTCGATCGCCTGCGGGAAGGGTAAAGAAGCATCGAAGGAAGATGAGGGGGAGGACGACGAGCAGACGACGACCACTGCCGCCGCCAGCACCGCCTCAGGCGCGCCCGCCACGGCCGCCCCTGCGGCCGCCGCCGTTTCGGCGGACGCCGCAACCCTGACGGGTCTCGTGAAGTTCGAGGGCGCCGCCCCGAAAATGACGAACATTCAGATGTCGGCCGATCCGTACTGTCAGTCGCAGCACACCAGCGCGCCGCCCACGGAAGAAGACGTCGTCGCCGGGCCTGCAGGCGAGCTTGCGAATGTCTTTGTCTACATCAAAGACATCAAGGGCAATTTCCCCGCGCCGTCCACGCCGGTCGTTCTCGACCAGAAGGGCTGCCAATACCACCCGCACGTCAATGCGGTGATGGTCGGTCAGCCGCTGCAAATCAAAAACGACGACGCGACGCTGCATAACGTTCACGCGATGCCGAATGCGAACTCACAATTCAACGAAGGTCAGCCGGTGCAGGGGATGGTTTCCACCAAGCACCTCGACAAGGCCGAGATGACGCCGTTCAAGATCAAGTGCGACGTACACGGCTGGATGAAGTCGTACATGGCGGTGATGCCGCATCCGTTCTATTCGGTCTCGCACACGAACGGCACGTTCACGATTTCCAATCTGCCTCCGGGGCAGTACACGGTGGTGGCGTGGCACGAGAAGTACGGCCAGCAGGAACAGCAGGTCACGGTCGGCGCGAAAGAGTCCAAAGCGCTGAATTTCACCTTCAAGGGTTAAGGCGACAGCAGGAGCCGCAATGGCATTGAGACGACAGATCCGGGTAGGTTCGCAATGGATGTACGCGGACGAAGCGCATAAGGCGCTGCGCGAAGCGTTGCGCGTCATGGAAGACGAGAAGGTGGCCGAGGCGCATGCGGGGCATCACCTGCCATGGATTCGCCGCTATGTCTTTTCCACCGACCATAAGTGGATCGGCATCCAGTACGGCGTCACCGCGCTTCTTTTCCTGCTCCTCGGGTTTTGTTTGATGATCCTGATGCGCTTGCAGCTCGGCTGGCCCGGTCAGGCGTTCAGCATCATGAAAGTCCTCGGCGAGAGCCGCGCTCCCGGCGGCGTGTTGTTGCCCGAGGCCTATAACCAGCTCGGCGCAATGCACGGCACGATCATGATTTTCTTGGGGATCGTGCCGCTGGCAGTCGGCGCGTTCGGCAATTATCTCGTCCCGCTGCAGATCGGCGCGCCGGATATGGCTTTCCCGAAACTGAACATGGCCAGCTACTGGTGCTATTTTCCCGGCGGTCTGATCATGCTGGCCAGTTTCCTGGCGCCCGGCGGCACGGCGCAGTCCGGCTGGACTTCGTATCCGCCGCTGTCGGTCATCGCTTCACAAGGACAGACGTGGTGGCTGATCGGAATGGTTTTTCTGATCACGTCTTCACTACTCGGCTCCGTCAACTTCATTGTGACGATCATCCAATTGCGTGCCAAGGGGCTGTCGTACATGCGCTTCCCCTTTTTCGTACACGCGCAGTTCGTGACCTCATTCCTGCTGCTGCTGGCATTTCCGCCGCTCGAGGCCGCGGCAGTGCTCCAACTCATGGATCGCGTCGCCGGAACGAGCTTCTTCCTGCCGAGCGGGCTTGTGGTCAGCGGCCAGGCGCTTACGAATGCCGGCGGCGGCAATCCGCTACTGTGGCAGCATCTCTTCTGGTTTTTAGCGCACCCCGAGGTTTACGTGCTGATTCTGCCGGCGATGGGCATCGTGGCGGAGATCATCGCGAACAATACGCGTAAGCCGCTGTGGGGCTACAAGTCGATGGTCTTCGCGACCGTCTTCCTCGGCTTCATGTCCTTCGTCGTATGGGCGCACCACATGTTCCTGACGGGGATGGGGACGACGATCAGCGCGTTCTTTCAGACGACGACGATGATCATCTCGATTCCTTCGGTGATCATTCTCAGTTCGCTGTTCATCTCATTGTGGGGCGGGTCGATACGATTCAACACGCCGATGATGTTCGCCTTGGCGTTCCTGCCGATGTTTGGAATCGGTGGATTAACAGGACTTCCGCTCGGACTGGCCGCGGCTGACATTCATCTGCACGACACGTATTACGTGATCGGCCACTTTCACTATGTTGTC
>DASYJY010000105.1:0-3222 GCA_035995985.1 Thermoanaerobaculia bacterium
AAAACGCCGCACGATGCCGCGCTCTATTCGCTGCGCGCAACGATCCTTCGCTCGCTCAATCGCAACGACGATGCGCTTGCCGCGATCACGCAGGCCACGCAGCTCGCGCCCGACGATGCGAAGTACCAGTTCACCCTCGGCAACACGCTCGTGCCGCTTGGCCGCAGGGATGACGCGATCGCCGCGTATCGCAAAGCGGCCGATCTCGATCACACGTTGTTGCGCGCGTACTTCAACCTCGGCGCCGTTCTCTTCGATGCCGGCCGTTACGACGAAGCACTCGATGCGTATCGCATGGCTCTTGCGCCGATCGATCAGGCATTCGCCGCTCATCAGCCGGTCGAAGTCGTCAACGCCCGCGCCTACGCGAACCTCGGCGCGATCTATCTGAAGCAGCAGAAGTGGCCCGAGGCGATCGACGCGTATCAGAAGGCGGCCAGCATCGACGACAGCATCACCGCGCACTACAACCTCGGCTTCCTCTTTTTCACGACCGGCAAGACCGACCGCGCGCAACTGGAGTATCGCAAGGCGCTGGCTGGCGACACGTCGCTGCCGCTCGCCTATCTCCACCTCGGCACGATCGCGTTCAAAGCGGCAAAGTACGACGACGCGATCAAGCTGCTGCGCGATGGCATGCCGCACTTCGACGCCGATTCGAAACGGGTTGCGCTGAAGATGCTCGGCCGCGCACAACTGATTCGCGGCGATCGCGCCGGTGCACGTACGTCGCTCGAGGAGGCGTTGAAGCTCGATGGGACAGACGCCGAGTCGCTGCTGCTCCTCGGACGCCTCGCTCGGCACGAGCATCGGTTGGACGATGCGAGGTCGCTGCTGCAACGCGCGCCGGCGAGCAACATCGTGATGCTCGAACGAGCGCTCGTCGCGCGCGATGCGGGTGATCTTGCCGCGGAACGCGCCGCACTCGAAGCGCTTCCCGACCGCCCCGCGTTGCGTGCGGAGCTCGCCGTCGTCAATCTGCGCCAAACGCCGAACGCCGCAAACCTGCGCGCGTTGCACATCACGA
Organism: Thermoanaerobaculia bacterium; assembly: GCA_035995985.1. Taxonomy (GTDB): domain Bacteria; phylum Acidobacteriota; class Thermoanaerobaculia; order Gp7-AA8; family Gp7-AA8; genus JADGNZ01. The sequence continues at coordinate 1,028 of DASYJY010000105.1, forward strand.
CACCCGAGGTGACGGCGGTGCTCGATGCGCTCGACGGAAAACGCGATGTTGCGGCGAAGTCGCTCGCGCAGAGCGCACCACCGATCGCGCGCGGCGATGCGGGGCTTCTCTTCTGGCAACTCGGAATGCTGCCCGACGCCAAACCGCATCTCGGAGTCGCACACAAGGTATTCACGGATTGGAGCGAGGTGTCGCTTGCGGACGCCGAGGTGGCGATTGGCGAACACCGATATGCCGATGCGATGGAGTTGCTCGATGCGATTCACTGCAACGCCGCGTCGTGGGGTCGCTCCGGCGCCGCGCTCGAACTCAGTCTCGGATCAGAAACCGACGTCTGCGGCCGCGCGAAGAAATCGCTGGCGACCGCGCTGATCGCGCAAGCTGCGGACGAACTCGATCGCGCCGCGAAACAGCATGACGAAGCAGCAGCGCGCCATGCGCGGTTGCTCGCCGAACGTGCGGCATCGCTCGATGACCGCAGGCAATCGCTAGCGCTCTTCATCCGCGGGACTGCGGATCTCGTGACCGGCGGCGACGCACGCGAATCGCTTTCGCGCGCGATCGCGGGCGATTTGCCAGCTGCGGTCGAATCGATGGCAAAGAAGAATCTCGAAGCCGCGCAACCCGCGAAGGAAGTCGCCGAGGATCCAACATCCCCGACGCCGCGTCATACGGTCGTCGTTTTCCTGCCCGATACGCCTGGCGAAACGGAGAAGAAGTTGGCCGAGGCTGCGACGGCGATCGTCGCGAGTCTCGCCGGCGCGTCGTCGCTGCCATTGAAGACGGAGCTCTTTCGCCGCGCGGACGACGCGCGCGCGTTCATTGCCGCGAACCACGACCGCATCGGCGTGATCATCGCCAATCCCGAATTCATCGCCCACGATTTCGCGCCGCGCTTCGCATTCAGCCGCGAAGGACATACGACGTACGTGCGCAAGGTGATCGTGCCGGTTCGCAGCAATGCGAAGTCACTCGCCGATCTTCGCGGCAAGACGATCAGCGGCTCTGAAGCCCTCGGCGATGACGGAGTGAACGTGACCACGCGCGTTGCCGACGACCTCACCGCCGCCGCGAACGCGCTCTACGGACGCACCGACGCCGCGCTGGTCTCGGAATCGAATCCGCTGCTGATCGAACACGCGCGCGATCTCCGCGTCATCCATACCACCGCGCCGCAACCGCTCCCCGTAGTCGCCTTCGCGCCGATGCCCGCCGCCGACCGCGCCGCGCTCGACGACGCATTGCGCGCAATTCCGCGCCCCTCGCTCGCGCCGCTGCAGTTCAGCGGCGTCGTGCGCATCAACGAACCGCGCCTCGCCGCGAAGCGCGAAATCCAGACGCTGCCGGCCTCCGCCCTCGGCTTGAAACTCGATCCGCCGATCGCGATGCCGCTGCGGGTATCGGTTGAACTGCCGCGCGTGGAGATTCCGGAAGATCTGTTCGGACCGCCTTGAGAACGGTTTCACGCGGAGGCGCGGAGACGCGGAGAAAACCTCTCGACCTCCGCGTCTCCGCGTGAAAAGCTTTTAGCCCTTTGCCGCGACCGCGCTGTGGATCGCGCCGCAGGGACAGGCGTTCGGATCGGCGGCTTGCTCCGGCTCGTACGCCAGCGCGGGCGCGAGCCAGCGTTCGATGACGGGGAGCGGCATGTCTTTGCGGACGTGGTAGTCGGCGACTTGGTCGCGTCCGATTTTGCCGACGGCGAAGTACTTTGATTGCGGATGCGCGAAGTACATGCCGCTGACCGAGGCGGCGGGCATCATGGCGAAGTTTTCGGTCAGCTCGATGCCGGCGCGTTCGGCGCCGAGGAGTGCGAAGAGCGTCGCTTTTTCGGTGTGGTCGGGCGAGGCGGGATAGCCGGGCGCGGGACGGATGCCGCGATATTTTTCGGCGATCAGTTCGTCGCTCGATAGATTTTCGTCCGGCGCGTACCAACCGGCGCGCGTCTCTTTGTGCAGCAGTTCCGCCAACCCCTCGGCCAAACGATCGGCCAGCGCTTTGGTCATGATGGCGTTGTAGTCGTCGTGATCTTTTTCGAAGCGCGCCACGACGTCGCCGACTCCGATGCCGGCGGTGACGGCGAAGCCGCCGACGTAATCGACGATGCCGCTTTCCTTCGGAGCGATGAAATCGGCGAGCGCAAGGTTCTGGCCGGTGTTCGTTTCCTGCTGCTGGCGGAGCGTGTGGAAGCGCGC
>DASYJY010000106.1:0-55111 GCA_035995985.1 Thermoanaerobaculia bacterium
GATTAGTCATGCGGAAAATTCGTCTTGTCCTGTCGCTTTTAATCCTTCTTACGATTCCCGCGCAACTTGCTGCGTTGACGTCGAGCGGAGGTTGTGACGAATGCGTCCGCGACCCGACCAACGACTATTCTTCGTCCTGTGAGGCCGACGGATCACCCAACTGGGCGGGCTGCGAAGCGAGACGCTACTGTGAAATTAACGGAAACGGTCACCAGATCTGCTGGTATGACTGCACAGGAAACCGCTGCCTTTGGGTATGAGATCGCGCGGCTGCTTCGTGATGCTTCCCACGGTACTCTTTGCGGTATCGCTGTCTGCTGGTAATACGCGCATTCAGCTCTTTTCAGCGGCTTTGAAGTCATCCTGCAGAGGCGGCGTTGCGCGCGCCGTTCCGCGATGTGTGTCGGGATGCGGGAACGAAGCGATTACCGCGAAGTGGGCTTTCCGAGACGGATCGGCCGAAACCGAGATCCCTCTTTCATCCGATCGTTCGTGGGAGATCACCATCGGCGGCGAGGGATGTTGGGCGCCGCCGATCATCGTGGCTGCTGGCAACAACGGTGAGACCAGGACTGCTTTCGTCTGGCCGACTGCGACGATTGCTGGCAACTTCGTGATGCAGAAGGGTGAGAGATCACCCCGAGAATTGCGCGCCACAGTTCAAACCGATGACGCTGCCTCGATTGACGGTGCGATTTCCGAAACGCCGCTCGACTGCGTTATTCATAGTGTTCATTGGCGTTGCATATTGCCGTCGGCGAAGGTTGATCTCCGTATTGCTGCTGAAGGCTTCGTCCCCCACTATCTATGGGGACTGCACGCATCGGTCGGAGAAGAGAAAGCGGTAGAGGTTGCGTTGATCAGGGGCGGGTCGGTTAGCGGGCGCGTCGCTGTTGCCAGTCGTCAAGCGGAGCTTGATGGGACCGATATTCTGCTGCGGCCCGCAAGCGTGGTCAACACCCTAAGCGAGGAACGGCACATAGCATCGCGCTCTCAGCGCGCGAAGCCTAACGCGCGCGGCTTTTTCCAGTTCTCCGGTATAGGCGACGGTGTCTATGAAGTGATCGCGAGTAAGGCCGGATGGTCGCGCGCCGCGCGGCAGGTTCGCGTGGCCGGCGCGAAGGAGAGCGACACAGGCATCCTGATTCTGCCTCCCCTGGCTCGTGCCGAGGTGATCATTGACCCTCCCGCGGATACAAGAGGTCGACGATGGCGCATCGTTCTTGATCGCGACGGAGCTGCAACACAGCCACGTCCGCCGATCGCCGACAGGCAAGCAGCAGCTGACGGAAGCTGGTCACAGTCCGGATTAGAGGCTGGGCAATATCGGCTGGAGATATTTGACGGAGGGAACATCGTTCGCGAGCGTCTTGTCGCGAACGTACAGCCGAATCAACCCCCTCTACATCTTCGAATGGACGCAATCTCCGTCCGCGGTATCGTCAGAGTCGGGCATGAAGCCCTCGCTGCCACGCTGCATTTTCTGAGCCGGCGAGGTCCGGGGGAACTGGAGCTTGCCTCGGATGATGACGGCCTGTTCGTTGGCTCATTCCCGGCCCTTGGTCAATACGAGGTCGAGATTAAGCCGAAAGGAAGCTCTCAACGGCTGCGGAAGCAAGTCGAAGTAAGGCAGGACGCCGACGGTAACGCTAACATTGATATCGATCTGCCCGGCGGCGTGGTGCGTGGAACGCTGATGAATGAGGCTGGCGAGCCGGTCACTGGCACGGTGCGGGTTTATCACACCGGTTCACCGGCGATTTCAACGTCGGCCTCTGATGACGGAACTTTCCTGATTATCGGCGTTGAGGTGGGAGATGTCATACTAAACGCCAAGTCACGTCAGGCCGGGGACAGCGGCCCGGTTCCCTATGTCATCAGCGAAGGAATCTCGCAGCCCGTCATCCTGACGCTGCATGCTCGACGCGAAGTGACTCTCTGGATTGTGTCGCCCTCCGGCCAGCCCGTAAGCGGCGCTGTCGTCCGATTCAGCAATCAGTATTTTTGGCATGAAGAGGTGACAGGTCCCAGCGGAGATGCTCATGGGGAGTTGCCGCGTGGGATCGACGCAATCGACATCATCATCGCTGCGATTGGCTTTCCGACCAAGATCGTGAAGCTGCCGATTACCCCCGAGATGGAGACAAACCCTCAGATTATGCTGGGTCGGGCGGCTGCAACACTCATCGTCAAGGTCGGAAGTGCGCCGCCGTGGCCTATGGTGCGCCTCGATCAATCCAACGCCGATCTTCATTCGTTGATGGAGCTTTTTTCCAGTCCTTTGGGAGGACCGAGCCTGCCTAATCGTACGTCCCGAGGATTTGAATTCGAGGTAGATCCCGGAACGTATACGTTCTGTCCCGACCGCAATGTCTCATCGAAATGTGTTCAGAAGATGCTTGCCCCCGGAATCGAAGCCGTCGTTGATCTCGCGTCATGGAGCGAGGAGCGCTCGGCGCAGTGACCGGTGCATTCCTTGGGCTCATTCTCCTGACCGCCCGTCTCGCGGCTTGCCCGGGCTGGCTTGGCCTCGGTTTTCTTTACCATCCTCCCACGCGAACACATATCGATGGTTGGATCTACGTGCAGCGGCTCGCGCCCGCAGGTCCGGCAGAGAGCGCGGGTCTCTTCGCGGGCGACGTGATCACCGCCATCGACGGACAGCCAATTCGTTATGCCGATGAGCTTTCGCTGCTCCAGCGGTTAAGCCGGATCAGCGGAGGGACTGTCGTTCACCTCACATTCCGTCGCGGGATTCAAATCGGAGCCGTCGCTGTCAACGCGTCTGTTGCTTCGAAAGCGCAATGCGAGGCGTGGCGACAGAGCTTCGAGAGGTCGCGTCCAAGACTGCCGCCGCCCTGATCGCAATCATAACGAGCCGCTGCGGTAAACTCGCGCGCTCATGATCCGGCAGATTGCAGTCATTGGGACCGGCACGATGGGGCGCGGGATCGCGTATCTGGCGGCTGTGGCGGGGTATGACACCGTCATTCACGATGCCGATCCCGGTGCGCTCGATGCTGCGAAGGCATCGATCGAGTCGATGCTGGCAAAAGGGGTCGAGCGCGGCAAAGTGACCTCCGATTCTGCGGCTGCTGCCAGCGCGCGAATTCACCTCTCGCCCGATCTCGAGCCGGCCGTGCATGGCGCCGATCTGATCGTCGAGGCGGTGCCGGAAGACGTCGATCTGAAGAAGAACCTCTTCTCGCAGGCCGATCTCTTTTGCGGCGAAGAGACAATCCTCGCGACGAATACGTCTTCGATTTCGATTTCCGATCTCGCGCAATCCGTCGAGCGGCGCGACCGATTCGTCGGACTTCATTTTTTCAATCCGCCGCATGTGATGAAGCTGATCGAGATCGTGCGCGGCGATCGGACCTCCGATGAAACCGTTGCCGAGGCGCGCGAAGTAGCCGAGGCGATGGGGAAGACCGCGATCGTCGTCCGCGATTCGCCCGGATTCGCGACGTCGCGCCTCGGCGTCGCGATCGGACTCGAGGCGATTCGCATGCTCGAAGAGGGCGTCGCGTCCGCCGAGGACATCGATAAAGCGATGGAGCTCGGGTACAACCATCCGATGGGACCTCTGCGCCTGACGGACCTGATCGGCCTCGACGTTCGCCTCGGCATCGCGGAGTATCTGTCCTCGACGCTCGGCCTGCGTTTCGATCCGCCGCAACTGCTGCGCCGGATGGTGCGCGACGGAAAGCTCGGCAAGAAAACGGGCGAAGGCTTTTACCGTTGGCCGGCGTAGCCGAATGACCGCGGCCGAGTCGTACGGCGCGTTCGCCTACGCCTACGATCAGGCCCTCGGCGAGCGCTACTTCCGCTCCGTGCGCCGTTTGTTGGTCGAAATGCTCGATCGTTATCCAGCGAAGTCGACTACGCATCTCGACGTCGCCTGCGGCACCGGCCTGGCCATGCCGTTCTTCGCCGAGCGCGGATTCGTCTCGACAGGCGTCGACATCTCGCCGGTGATGCTGAACGTCGCGCGCAAACGTGCGAAGACGCTCGTCGCCGGCGACACCCGCGCGCTGCCGTTTCGCGGAACCTTCGCGCGCGTCACTTGTCTCTACGATTCACTCAATCATCTGCTCGATCCGCGCGAGCTGGCCACGGCATTCGGCGAAATCGCAAAGGTGATGGACTCCGACTCGCTTTTCATCTTCGACATGAACCATCCCGAGATTTATCCGGCGGTGTGGGGGATGAAGGAGCCGTTCATCGACGAAGGGCGCGACTTCCATCTCGAGATTGCTACGACGTATCGCCGCCGCGAGCTCCTCGGCCGCGCGCTCGTGACGGGATGGGCAATGTTCGGCGACGAACGAATCAAAATCCGCGAACGCCACACCCAACGCTGCTACGAGCGCGACGAGATCATCGCCGCGCTCGCAGAGGGTGGGATCGACGCCGTCGAGATCCACAATTTCGATCCGTGGAACGAGGGAAGAGTGGTGAAGCTCGTGTTCGTGTGCAAGCTGGCGCGATAGAACGTCGAAGCCGGCAACGTTGGCTGAGCCTTGGGCAACCAACGCTGCCGGCCGTGCCGGCTACTTCCCGAGGACCGCGTTCTTGAAGTCGTCGCCCATGGCCGGCTTCGGGCCAACCCATGTGGCGACGATCGCGTCCGCGGTCGCTTTGCCGGGGATGGTTCCCTTCACTTTCCCGTTCACTTCGACGATCGTGCCGGTTCCGGGGACGTAGGTGATGACGAGACGGTTGCCTTTCGGAATCGCCTCCATCAATGAACAGAGCGTCTTGAACCCGCCCTTTACCTCGGCCGATGAATTCGGCGTGTTCGCTTCGAGACCTTCCTCCCACGCTTCGCACATCTGGTCCTTGCTGACGGAGTAGAGGAAGTGCATCACCATGCGGCGCGGCGTGTCCGAGGCGAGGATCGAAGCAGGATTCGACATCTTCGCGGGGAGGTAAAGTCCGCCGACGTACACCTTGATGAAAAACTTCTTGCGGAGACCGGCGCCGTTCAGGGACAGATTCTGGCCGTTGACGGTGGTCTTGTCTTCCATCTTCACACCGGCCACGTCCGCGGCGGACATGGCCATCGGGACGAGCAGCATGAGCGACAGCAGGAGCGGGGTAATCTTCAGGCGCATTCAAGCCTCCATTCGTTCATTGATTGTGGGACCGCGGACGAGCATCGTAGCACTTGAGGCTGGAACAGCAGCGCGACAGGCAATGTTGCAGACGACTCCGATGACGTTTCTCGACAAACCGTTTCACATTGGCGGAGTTCTGATCGATCCGCCGCTCGCGCTCGCGCCGATGGCCGAGGTGACGGACATGTATTACCGCTCGCTGGTGAAAGAGCTGGGCGGTGCGGGTCTGGTCGTCTCCGAATTCATCTCCGCCGAGGGGCTGACGCGCGACAACACGCGGACGAAGGCGATGCTCGCGTTTGATGAAAAAGAGCGTCCCGTCGCGATTCAGATCTACGGCGGCGATCCCGATCGGATGGACGACGCGGCCGCGATCGTCGAGGAGCAGGGCGTCGACATCGTCGACATCAACATGGGCTGCCCGGTGCGCAAAGTGGTCAGCAGCGGCGCCGGTTCTGCGTTGCTCAAGGATTTCGATCGTGCCGCACGGGTCGTCGAAAAGATCAAGAAGCGCGTGAAGATCCCGGTCACGGTGAAAGTCCGCAAGGGGTGGGAGAGCGATGACGTGATCCCGCTGCTCAAGCGCTTCGAGGAGATCGGCGTCGCGTCGGTCGCCATCCACGGCCGCACGCGCAACGAGGCGTACACCGGCGCGAGCGACTGGGGCTACATCGCGCAGGCGAAGAGCGAGCTGAGAATTCCGGTGTTCGGCAACGGCGACGTGAAGACGCCGGCGGACGCGATTCGTATGTTCGAAACGACCGGCGTCGACGGCGTGATGATCGGCCGCGCCGCGCTGCACAATCCGTTCATCTTCCGCGACATCCTCGCGCACGTGAACGGCGTCCCCATCGGCAACGAGGTCGATCGCCGCATCGACGCGATGCACCGCTACCTCGCCAAGATCGAAGGCGCGCCGCAGATCATCAACTGGAAGCTGCACAAGGCCCGCACGGTGATCGGCTGGTTTTCGAAAGGGATCGCCCACGGCAAGGACATCCGCAACGGCCTTGCGGACATCACCTCGGTCGAAGATGTCCGCCGGCTGCTCGATGCGGCGCGTGAACGCATGGCGGCGTAGCAGTGCCTTTCCCATCGCACATCGAACACATCTTCGAAACCTTCCGCGTTCCTGCCGACACGAAAGCCGCGCTCTACGATCTCTACGTTTCCCTCGGCGACGAAGCGCTGGAGGTATTCGGCGACATCGCGGAGTCGGTCGATCCTTCGACGCTGCGGCCGGAGCACTGCGGCGCCATCCGTTCGCAACTGGTCGAGCGCTATCTGACGCGCAATCATCCGTTGTGGCTCGAAGGAAAGCCGACGCCGAGCTTCTACCGTCCGCGCATCCTTGAAGGGCGCGCGTCGGGAGTTGCCATTCCGCTCGGCGAGATTTCCGAACGTCTCGTCAGGAAGCCGCTCCCGGACGGCATCATCGTCCAAGGCCGCAACGCGCACTTCGGCGGACGCAGCGAAACGATCTCCTTCGACATCATCGCCCACGAACTCGACGACGCGATCACCCTAGGCCGCGCGGCCGGTCGTCAGCACACGCTGCCCGGATCTGCCGGCGCCACGAGCGGAACGACGGACGCGACGAACCAGATCGCGCTGCTGTGGGAAATCCAGCCGAACGTCTACAAACCGTCCACGGATCGCAATCGCGAGATCAGCAAGCTCTATCGCCGCCATCGCAACTGGCACGTCCTCACGCTCGCCACCGCCATCGAATGGCTGCGCGCGAAATCGTTCCGCGTCTTCATCGTCCGCGGCGAAGCGCTTCCGGCGACACACGAAGTGAACGCCGGCACGCTGTCGCCATCGATAATCGCGCTGCACAACCGCACGGTGTCGACGGTGACGCAGTCGCTCAACCTCGAACTTCTCCCCGTCCCCCGCGACGAAGAACAACTCCTCACCAACTCCACCGTCATGAACACCGGCCTGCAACAACACGTCGCCGAATTCGGTGCAAGCGGCGCGGTGTGGCGGGTGGGATGACGCTGTCATCCTGAGCCGCCGAAGGCGTCGGAGCCGAAGGCGGAGCGCCGGAGGACGGTCGAAGGACCCCGCGTGCTTGCCTCGTTCGTACACCGCCGCCGGTCCGGGTAATAAGTAGGGGGTCCTTCGACCGTCCTGCGGCGTTCCGCGCTTCGCGCTCCAACGCCTCCGGCGGCTCAGGATGACAGGCCAATCACCTTCTCCATCAACGTGCACTCCAACACCATGCCGTCCTCCAGCACCACCGGCGCGTCGGCGATCGCGATGTAGCCGGATGACTCGTACAACGTCCCCGCGCTGCGCATGGCGACGAGTTGGAGCCGGCGAAATCCTTCCGCCGCCGCGCGCTGCTCGGAGTGCTGCAGGATCGCGCGTCCAATCCCGCGTCGCCCGTACGATGGCCGCACGAACATCGATCGAATGCGAGCCGGCTCCAACAATGGATCGAGCAGATCATTTTCAGAGACGGACGACGCCGAGCCGCTGTAGACCTTGCGCCTGCGACTCCAGCCGCCGCAGCCGATGATTTCGTCGCCGGTGATCGCAACAAAGTACGTTCCGTCGATGAGGAGCTGCTCGTCGGGGCGGCAGATGTATTGAAGCGCACTCGCGATCTGCTGCGACGTGTAGACATCGCGTCCGAATGCCTCCACCGACTCGCGCATCACGGACGCGATCGCCATCGCGTCATCGAGTGACGCGTTGCGGATGGAGAACATGCAGGCCAGCATAAAACCTGTGCGATCATGTCCGCACTCCCATTCACCAAAGGTCCCCGAATGCACAAACGCTTGCGGTGCGCGCTTCTGCTGTTGCTGTCGCTGTTGATTGCCGGAAATGCGTTCTGCCGCAATGACTCGGCAGCGGCCGAGTTCCGTAACCCCACTCCCGCGGAGAAGGCGATGACCAGCGTCGACTTCGCGCCCGGCGCGGCCGCGGTCATTCTGAACTGGCATCAGGTCGTCGTCGATGACAAGAACTCGTACCGTACCGACTACTTCCGCATCAAGATTCTTACCGAGGAGGGGAAAAAGTATGGCGATGTAGAGGTGCCGCACATCGCTCTCCTCTACGACGTCGATCACATCAAGGCACGCACGGTGCGGGCGGACGGCAGCATCGCCACGTTCGACGGCAAGACGTTCGACAAGGTGGTCGTCAAAGTCGGCGGCGTTCGTCTCATCTCGAAGACCTTCACGCTGCCGGACGTGCAGGTCGGCAGCATCATCGAATACCGCTACGACATCGCCAACCGCGGCAACCTCATTTACGACACCTCGTTTTCGCCGCAACGCGAGCTGCCGATCATCCATGAAGAAATCTCGTTGGAGCCGTACGTCTATGGCGGCTACAACACGTTCTTCAGCTACCGCGGTCTCCCCGCCGGTAAGAAACCGGAGATTCACGGCTCGAAGTACGAGATGACGCTCGAGAACATCCCGCCGTTTGAAGAGGAGCCGTTCGCGCCGCCGGAGGCGACCATCAAACCCGAGCTACAGTTCTGGTACACAGCCGGCAAGATTGAGCCGGATGCCTTCTGGATGAAAGAGGCACACGACTGGGCTGACGCGATCGAGCCGTTCGTCGGTGATGGCCGCGCCGTGAAGGACGCGGCCACGGTCGCGATGGCCGGCGCCGCAACGCCGGAAGAGAAGTTGCGCAAGTTGTATGCGCGCGTCCAGGAAATCCGCAACCTCTCGTTCGAGCCGGAGAAGACGGACGCCGAAACGCGCAAGCTGAAAGACAACAACGGCGCGCAGGACGTCCTCCGCAATGGCTACGGCTACATCCGCGAGATCAATCGCCTGTTCGTGTCGATGGCGCGCGCGGCGGGATTCGATGCGCACGTCATCCGTCTTTGCGAGCGCGACGAGCAGTTCATCGCCAAGAATGTTCCGATCGGACGTCAGCTCGACGGCGAGATCGCGGCCGTTACGATCGACGGCAAGCAGCAATTCTTCGATCCGGGAACTCCGTACGCGCCGTTCGGCGTGTTGTCGTGGCAGAAGACGAGCACGAGCGGACTGCTGATCGCGCGCAAACAAGAGAAGGCGGTTTGGATCGACACGCCGTGGCCCCTCCATGAGACTGCGACGATGAAACGCGTCGCGCATCTGCAACTCGAGGACGGCGTTGTGCGCGGCACGGTTCTGATCACCTACACCGGCCAGGAAGCGCTGCACAGGCGCGTGGAGATGCGCAACGACGACGATGCGGCGGCGAAGAAATCGATCGAGAAAACGCTGAAGGGATGGTTCGCGGACGGCGCCACGGTCAATCTGGTCGACGTCAAGAACCTTCGCGCGACCGAGTTGCCGCTGCTCATTTCGGCGACGGTCGAATTGCCGTCGGCGGCGTCGCTGGTCGGCTCGCGGGCCATGGTTCCGTTGGCCATCTTCATGGCGACGCACAAGAATCCGTTCTCGTCCGAGCAGCGCAAGAACGCCATTTACTTTCACTATGCCTACCGTGTCGATGACGAGGTGACGCTGAAAGTGCCCGCCGGCTACGCGGTCGAATCGCTTCCCGCCTCCGCCGACGTCAACATGGGCGCGCTTCACTACACAGCCACGGTGGGTAAGACCGCTGACGACATCCGCCTCGTCCGCCGACTGACGGTGGACACCGAGCTGGTCGGCCGCGATAACTACCGCATCGTTCGCGACTTTTTCAGCAAGGCCGCGGCAGCAGATCAAGAGCAGCTCGTCCTGCGCAAAGCCGCGAAAGCGGCCGGGAGCACACAGTGAAACGCTCGATCGGGATCGCTGCTGTTCTTCTCGGCGTCGCAGTTTCAGGCTTCGCGCGCGGCACGCCCGACTGGGTGAAAGCCGCCGCGGCGACGACGATCCCGGCTCTGCCGAACGATCCGCGCGGCGTCGTGCTGCTCGACGAAGCGACGACCACCGTCTCCGCATCGGGAGAGATCCGGTCGACGCAACGCACGGTGTGGAAGATTCTCACCAGCGCCGGTCGCGACCTCGGCACTTTTGCCATCCGTTGCGATGCTGAGACGCGTCTGAAATCGCTGCACGCCTGGACCATCACCGCGAAAGGGGAGGAGTTGCAGACCGGTGATCGCGACGCCATCGAGACCTCCGCCGTTTCCGGAGAGTTGTACAGCGATCAGAAAACGGTCGTGCTGCAGATCCCCGGCGCGGACCCCGGCAGCATCATCGCGGTCGAATACGAACGGCGCGGCCGCCCGTACGCGCTGCAGGATTCGTGGACGTTTCAGCACGGCGTGCCGGTGCTCGTGGCGCGCTACTCGCTCGTGCTCGCCGACGGTTGGACGCACGACGAGAAGTGGTTCAACAGCGCCGGCGTCGCGGCGACGCAATCCGGCGGCGCGACCGTCTGGGAGATGCGCAACGTCGCGCCGCTCAAGGACGAGCCGCATCGTCCGTCCGCCGAGGCCATTGCATCGCGCATGAGCATCAACATCATTCCGCCGCGCGAGCAGCACGCCGGCAAAGCGCATCGCACGTGGGACGACGTCGCGTCGTGGTATGCGTCGCTGACCGCGGATCGAATGGCCTCCACTCCCGCGCTTGCCGCGAAGGCGCACGAGCTGATCGCGGGTAAGACGTCGACGTTCGACAAGGTCGCCGCGATCGGCGCGTTCACGCAGCACGACGTCCGCTACGTCGCTATCGAGATCGGCCTCGGCGGATATCAGCCGCACCACGCCGGCGACATCCTCACGAATCACTACGGCGACTGCAAAGACAAGGTCACACTGATGCGCGCGCTGCTGCGCGAGGCGGGCGTGAATTCGAATTACGTTCTCGCCACCACCGAGCGCCGCACCGTCGAGCCGAGCTTCGCATCGGTCGATGGATTCAATCACGTCATCGTCGCCATTCCCCTCGGCGCCGACGCTCCGAACCTTCCCGCGGTCATCAATCATCCGCGGCTCGGCAAGGTGCTGCTCTTCGATCCGACCTCGGAGATGACGCCGATCGGATCGCTTCCCGAATACCTGCAGAACAACGAGTTGCTCGTCGTCACGCAAGACGGCGGCACGGTGATTCATGTCGCGCCGGCCGGCCCGGAAGACAACAAGCTGAGCGTGGCCGCGAAACTGGCGCTCGATTCTGCCGGCGCGCTGCACGGCGACGTGCACGAGACCATCAGCGGCAGCATCGCCGCGGCGTGGCGCGCGTGGCTGCATACGATGACCGAGGCCGAGCGCATTCGCGCGTTGCACGCGCGTCTCGGCGCGCACCTGGCGCAGTTCGAAATGAAAGGCGTCACGATCGAGAATCTCAACGACTCGTCGCGTGATCTCATCTTCAACTACGGCATCGTCGCGCCCGCGTACGCGAAGACTGCCGGCGGTTTGCTGCTCGTTCGTCCGCGCGTCCTCGGCGAGAAGGCCGAGACAGTCATCGATTTGAAAGAGCGCGCCTACGATTACGAGACCGAGGGGCCGTCGCTGCAGGTCGACGACGTCGAGATCGCATTACCTGCCGGCGTCGCCGTCGACGAGCTTCCTGCCGCGGTGAAAGTCAACGCCGCCGGATTCCGCTACGGAAGCGAGACGAAGGTCGAGAACAACGTGCTGCACTACCGCCGCGAATATCGCGTGGAGCGCTTCAGCGTCCCGCGCGCCGAGCTGGCAGAAGTGAACCGCGTCTTCACCGCGATCATGGCCGACGAACGCAGCAGCGCTGTGTTGAAGCAACAGTAGCGCGGCAGAATACGGACTACTGCGGCCCTGTTCCACGGCTGTTCATGACTGTAGAAGCCATCGCAAAGCCCATCACCCGCGTGGGGATGATCTCCCTCGGCTGTCCGAAAAATCTCGTCGATAGCGAGATCATGCTCGGGCAACTCCGCGAGGAATCGGAGGTCGAGATCACGAACGATCTCGACGCCGCGGATGTCGTCATCGTCAACACGTGCGGCTTCATCGACGCGGCGAAGCAGGAGTCGATCGACACGATCCTCGAAATCGCCGACCGCAAAGGGCGCGGCGTGCAACGCCTGGTCGTGGCCGGTTGCATGGTGATGAAGTACCGCGCCGATCTGCAGCAGGCCATTCCGGAGATCGATGCATTCGTCGGCCTCGATTCCCTCGAAGCGATTACCGCCGCCGTCACCGGGCGTACGGACGACGCAGCACCGGCAAAGCGCAAGATGTCGGTCCGCCTTTACGAAGATCTGCCGCGCGTTCTCGCGCAAGGCACGGCGCACGGGTATTTGAAAGTGTCGGAAGGCTGCTCGAATCCGTGCACCTTTTGCGCGATTCCGCAGATGCGCGGGAAGTTCCGCAGCCGCGGCATCGAGTCGCTCGTTCGCGAAGCGCAGTCGCTGCAGGCGCAAGGCGTCAAGGAGCTCTGCCTAGTCGCGCAGGACACGACGCGCTACGGCGAAGACCTCGGCATCGCGAATGGTCTGACGTCACTCGTGCGCACGCTGCTCGCGGAGACGGATTTTCCGTGGATCCGTTTTCTCTACGCCTATCCCGGCTCGATCGACTGGTCGCTCTTCGAGCTGATGGGACGCGAGAAACGTTTCGTGTCGTATTGCGACATCCCGCTGCAACACGTTTCCGCAAGCGTGCTGAAGACGATGCGCCGTCCCGGATCGCCCGCCGAATACCGCGCGATGGTGACGCGGATGCGCGAGCTCGTTCCCGACCTCTCGCTGCGCACGACGTTCATCACCGGCCACCCCGGCGAGACGCCGCGCGATTTCGGCGAGCTGTACGAATTCACCGAGTGGGCGCAGTTCGATCAGATGGGCGCCTTCGTCTACTCCGCCGAAGACTCCACGATCGCCGCGCGCATGCCTGACGCGCCGACGCGCAAGACCGCCGAGCGCCGCCGCGAGAAGCTGATGCAACTGCAGCAGGAGATCTCGCGCTCCCGCAACGAAGCGAAACTCGGCCAGACCTTCGACGCCCTGATCACCGGCGTCTGCGACGAAACCGAGCACCTCCTCGAAGGCCGTCTCGTCGGCCAAGCGCCGGAGATCGACGGCCGCCTGCTGATCAACGACGGCATCGACCTGCTGCCCGCGGACTTACCGGCATTCGCCCGCGTCTCGATTACGGACGCGCATCCGTATGATCTCGTCGGCGCGGTCGTCGGCTGAATCGGCGTCAGTGTGGCGTGTACGCGAACGTCCGCATCGAGAGGTTGCCGTAGTGGAACCCTTCGTAAATCGTCGTGAGCGAATCTGATTCGCGTGAGGCGCCGAGGGCGACGAAGAGCGGCTCGAAATGTTCGGGGGTTGGGACGGCGAGGGCTGCGTGCGGCGCGAGATCACGGTAGCGGATGAGCGTTTCGAAATCGCGGCCGGCCAAGTGGGTCGCGAACCAGTCGTCGAATTCTTTGGCCCAATCATCGACCGGAGCGTTTTTATCACCGAGGTGGATGGCGCGGAGGTTGTGGACGATGCCGCCGCTCCCGGCGATGACGACGCCGTCATCACGCAGCGGTGCGAGCGCCTGGCCGATGCGCAGCAGATCGAGCGGAGTCGTGGGATGCGGCTGCGCGATCTCGACGATCGGCACATTCGCGTCCGGGAGAAGGATGCGCATCGGCACCCAGAGGCCGTGATCCCATCCGCGTGTTTCTTCGAGTGGTGCGCCGCCGAGGAGCGTGGAGATTTCGCGGGCGAGCGCTGGATCGCCGGGCGCTTCGTAGCGGATTTTGTATAGCTCGTCGGAGAAGCCGCCGAAGTCGTAGATCGTTTCGGGACGCGCGACCGCGTTGACGCGGATGCCGCGCGCCTGCCAGTGCGCGGAAACGACAGCGATCGCGCGCGCGCCGCTGAGCGATTTGCCGAACGCCGCCACCGCCCGCGTGAAGTCGTCCTGCTTGATCGCGATCGAAGGAGCGCCGTGGGAGATGAAAAGTGACGGCATCGAGTTGGTCATGTCGGTATCATCGCGCCAATGCGCATTCGTTGCCTGATCCTTCTTCTTCTCACGACAAGCGCCGTTCACGCCGCCGATCTCGTGCGGCTCTCGACCGGTGTTTCGCTCGATCCCGCCGCCGAATCGCACGGCGTCGGCAGCTTTCCGTTGGCGATCGCGGTCGCGCCCGGCGGCGAGCGCGTGGCGCTTCTCCTCAATGGCTGGCGGCAGCAGGGCGTGCAGATCGTCGACGCGAAATCGGGCGCGGTGATTCAGACGCTGCCGCAGATCGCGGCATTCATCGGTCTCGCGTTTTCCGCGGACGGCAAGACGCTCTATGCCAGCGGCGGCAACGACGATTCGATTTTCGTGTACCGCTGGAATGGAACGGAGGCGACGGTGGACGGCAGAATCGATCTCGTCGAACGCCCGAAGCCGGTCCCGAATGCGAAGCCGAAGGATCCGGAAGGCGTTTCGTATCCCGCTGGCATCGCTACGTCGCACGATGGACGATTTCTCTACGTCGCGGAAAACCTCGGCGACACGCTGGCAGTCCTCGATCTGCCGACGAAGCGCGTCGTGCAGCGGCTGAATACGGATCGCTATCCGTACACCGTCGTCGCCGACGCGCACGGCGATGTGTACGTCTCCGCGTGGGGCGACAACACGGTCAACCGTTTCCGCGCGAACGCGAACGGCACGCTGCGCAGCATCGCGCGCATTGCCGTCGGACGCCATCCCTCGGCGATGGTGGTCCGCGGCACGCGCCTCTACGTTGCGTCGGCGAGCACCGATTCGATCAGCGTCGTCGATACAGCCACGTCGAAACTCATACGCACGTTGCACGACGCGCCTCCGGCCGGTCCGCACGAAGGCAGCACGCCGAACGCGTTGGTGCTTTCGCGCGATGGCAGCCGGCTGTTCGTGGCCGAGGCGGATAACAACGCCGTCGGCGTGTTCGCGGTCGCCACCGGCAAACTGCTCGGGCGCATTCCGGTCGAGTGGTACCCCTCGGCACTGGCACTCCACGGCGACGATCTGCTCGTCGTCAACGCAAAAGGGCGCGGCTCGCGTGCGAACCCGAATCGCACCCAGCCCGGTCCGAAACTGCAGCCCGACTCGCGCGACTACACGCTCGGCCAACTCGATGGCACGCTGATGTCGATCGCAGTCCCGGCAGCGACGTCGAAGCTCGCGTCATTCACAAAGCGCGTCGCGCATGCAAACGGGTGGGACGCGACGAGAGCCGCGCGCCGCTATCCACCGTTCAAGCACGTCATCTACATCATCAAAGAGAACCGCACGTACGATCAGGTCCTCGGCGACATGAAAGAAGGCGACGGCGATGCGTCGCTGGTGTTTTTTCCGGAGAACGTTTCGCCGAATCATCACGCGCTGGCGCGGCGGTTCGGCCTCTTCGACCGCTTCTTCGTGAACGCCGAGGTCAGTGCGCAGGGGCACAACTGGTCGACGGCCGCGTACGGCACCGACTATCTCGAGAAGACGATGCCGCAGGTGTACTCGCCGCGCGGCCGCACCTACGACTACGAGGGGACCAACCGCGACCGCGTCGTCGATGATGACGACGACGTGAACGCGCCGGCGAACGGATACCTGTGGGATCTGGCGGTGCGCAAGAAAATCGCGCTGCGCAATTACGGCGAATTCGCGGGAGACGGCGATGACGTCCGCGAGGGTGTCGCCAAAGAGGTGGTTGGATTGCGCCGCGCACTGCGCGATACGACGTCGCCCGACTATCCGCCATTCAATATGAGCATCCCCGATCAGACGCGCGCCGACGTGTGGCTGCGCGAGTTCAATCGATACGTCGAGCGCGGTTCGCTACCTGCGCTGGAGATCCTCCGCCTTCCGAATGATCACACCGAGGGAGCGTCGGCCGGGAAGCCGACTCCGCGCGCGTTCATGGCGGACAACGACCTCGCGGTCGGGCGCATCATCGACGCGGTTTCGCATTCGCCGTACTGGCGCGATACGGCGATTTTCATCGTCGAGGATGACGCGCAGAGCGGACCC
This sequence comes from Thermoanaerobaculia bacterium, assembly GCA_035995985.1. GTDB lineage: Bacteria > Acidobacteriota > Thermoanaerobaculia > Gp7-AA8 > Gp7-AA8 > JADGNZ01. Next base: position 16,021 of record DASYJY010000106.1, read on the forward strand.
GATCACGTCGATTCGCACCGTTCCGTGTTGCTGATGATTTCCGCCTGGAATCGCGGCGGTCTCGTGCATCGCTTCGTCAATACCACCGACGTTCTGGCCACAATGGAGGAGATCCTCGGCCTCGATTCGTTGTCGCAGTTCGATCACTACGGCCGTCCGATGCGTCTTTTCGCGGAGAAGGCTGACCTGACGCCGTACGACGCGATCAAGCCGGGAGTTCCGCTCGACGAAAAGAATCCGGAGAGCGCACAGTCAAAAAAATCAGCGCTGCTCGATTTTTCGAAACCCGATGCGATCGATGACGCGACGCTCAACCTGATCCTCTGGCGCACGATCAAAGGCGATGTGCCGTATCCCGGAGCGACGCGGGCGGCGGTGGGGGCGATGCTGCGTTAGCCGGCTGCCAGCGGTAGCCGCACCGTGAACGTGCAGCCGCATCCCGCGCCGTCACTGGCGACTTCGATGCTTCCTGAATGCGCCTCGACGATACGGCGCGAGATGGCCATGCCGATGCCGAGGCCGGGATAGCCCTGGGCGCGTTCGCTGCGGCGGAACGGGTCGAAAACCAGCGGGAGAAACTCGCTGAGAATGCCGATGCCGCTGTCGATCACGGTCACGACCGCGGTTCCGTTGTCGCAACGGCCGGCGAGTTTCACTTCACCTTGCGGCGTGAATTTGACGGCGTTCGTGAGCAGGTTCAGGAACACCTGGCGTAGCCGGTCGGGATCGCCGTGAACAATGATCGGCTCGTCGGGGAGATCGATTTTCAGCGCAAGCGATTTCCTCTGCGCCTGCACTTCGACGAAGCTCGCCGCCATGCGCAGCGCGTTACGGAGGTCGAAGTCCTCAGGCTCGACATGCAGCGTCCCCTTCTCAGAGTGCGCAAGGTCGAGTAGGTCGTCGACGATCTTCGTTTCGGCCATGACAGCGTTTTTGAGATTGTGAAGTGCGGGGCGGACGCTCGGCTGAGATGCCAGTTCGATTTCGAGCAGTTGAATCCATCCCATGATCGAGGTCAGTGGCGTGCGCAGTTCATGCGACACCGAGGCGAGGAGCTCGTCTTTCGCGCGGCTCGATTCCTCCGCGGCGCGGCGTGCCACCTGATCGCGTACATCGACGATCACGAGACCGACGGTTTCGGCGCCGGCGATGGGGAGCCGGATGGCGGAGACGAGCGCGGGCCCATCTCCTGTTGACCAGCGGAACGAGAAGCCGCTCTCCTGCGGCGCGGTCAGTGCACGCTGCAGCATCGTGGCGAAACGCGGCCGTTCCATGTCGCCGATCACGTTCAGAAGGTTCTGTCCGAGGAGCGTCTCAGTAGGAATGCCGATCATCGCCGCGAGATGGCGATTGACGTAGACAATGGTGCCATCCGCAAGGACCGTCGACACACCCTGCGGCAACGCGTCGACGAGTGTGCGGTAGAGCGGCTCGTCGGTCTGGAGCCGTGAGAGCCTGGCGCCGTCCGCATCGTGCACGACAACGGCATCCACTTCTCCGCCGTGCAACGCACGCACGAGATCTTCATGCTCGCGGAGGCGTTGCTGTAGTTCAGATTTGTTGCTCATAGAGACACCTCAGCTTCTGGGTTGCAGATCAAAGCTGACAAGCACCCGGTCGGTGTTGGAAAGATCTCCGATGATTTTGCGCATGGGTATGGGCAGTTTGCGGACGAGCGTGGGGATGGCCACGATCTCGTCGCGGCGAGCGGCCTTCGGATCGGCAGCGACGTCGATGATCTCGATGGTGTAGCGGTCGTCGAGGTGCTCGGCACAGAATTTTTTGAGGTTGGCAATGGCGGCGACGGACTTCGCCGTCTGGCCGACGACGTAAAGGCGCAGGTTCCACGAATCGTCTGTGGCCGCGGCGGTTTTCTTCTTCTTGCTCGGCGTTTTTGCGGCCTTCTTTGCGCTCATGGGGCGGTGCCCTCCCGTTTCGACTGCCGGCGGCGCGACGGGCGAGGAGCGTCGTCCGTTGCTGTGCTTTTCCTGCTGATGGCCATCGCCGTGCGATCGGCTGAGAGCCGTTGTTGGCGGCTGCTCTCTTCACTTTCCAGACGTTCCAGCTCGTCGCTTTCAGCGCTGATCTGCAAACGCAGCGCTGCGATCTCCGTGTCGAGCGCCTGAACGCGCCGTTCGATGGCACGGCGTTTCCGGGCCGCCTCTTCCTGCCGTTGGAGAGCGGCCGCCGATTCCTTCGCTTCCTGCGCGACGCGCGACGAGCCGGTCAGCACTCCCTCGGGTCCGAGGTAGGGCGCAATCAGTTTCACGCCTTTGGAGGTGAGGACGAATTCGCGCAGCTGGTTGGAATGCGCGGTGCCGCGGCTCTTGAGGACATACATCGCGCGACTGCGTTCACCATTCGATTCCATATCGCGCAGCAGCAACCACGTGTCGATCAGCGATGAGATGCCCGCCTCGGTTGCTTCCAACGCATGGCCGCCCGAGGTGAGGCTGGTCATGACGGCGGTGATCTGCTGCATCTTGAGGAAGTCGACAAGGCGCATGAGCATGGCCTTGACTTCGCGCGGATCGGCAATGCTGAAGAAGTTCGTGATCGGATCGACGATCAATACTTTCGGCGAGTAGTCACGGATCGCTTTGTGAATCGTGGCCAGATGCATCTCCAGGCCGAAGGTCGTTGGCCGCTCGGAGATACAGTGCAGCAGGCCGTTGCGAACGTAGCCGGCCAGATCGATTCCGATCGTGCGCATGTTGCGCATGATCTGCTGCGGCGACTCCTCGTACGCGAAGAGCAGACAACGCTCGCCACGGTCACACGCCGCTTTCGCAACGTGCGCGGAAATGCTGCTCTTACCGGCGCCCGCGGTGCCTGAAACGAGAACCGTCGATCCGCGATAGATGCCGCCGGCAAGCATTTCGTCGAGGTCCGGAATGCCGGTGGAAATGCGCTCCGTCGACGCCTCATGCGACAGCCCGATTGAGGTGATGGGGAGGACGTCGATACCGTCTTTGTCGATCAGAAACGGGTACTCGTTCGTGCCGTGGCGCGTGCCGCGATACTTGACGACGCGCAGCCGCCGCGTGGCCACCTGATCGGAGAGACGGTGATCGAGGAGGATGACGCAGTCGGAGACGTACTCCTCGAGACCCTGCCGCGTCAGCGCGCCGTCGCCGCGTTCAGCGGTGATCACAGCGGTCATGCCGCGATCCTTCAGCCAGCGGAAGAGCCGCCGCAGTTCGGCGCGAAGGATGGCTTCATTGCTGAAACCGGAGAAAAGGGTTTCCAGCGTGTCGAGCACGATGCGCTTCGCGCCAATTGTGTCGATGGCGTCGGCAAGCCGGAAGAAGAGCGCGTCGAGATCGTATTCGCCGGTTTCATCGATCTCGCTGCGCTCGATGTGAATGTATTCGACGAAGAGTTTTTTCTGTTTCTCCAGTTTTCGCAGGTCGAAGCCGAGGGAGGTGACGTTCTGCGCCAGCTCCTCGGGGCGCTCCTCGAACGCCACGAAGACACCAGGCTCGCCCTGCATCGCACCGTTGACGAGAAACTCGATTCCGAAAAGCGTTTTGCCGCAGCCGGCGCTGCCGCAAATCAGCGTGGGCCGTCCGCGCGGAATCCCTCCGTTGGTGATCTCGTCGAGCCCGGCAATGCCAGTGGGGCATTTCGCGAGCTCCGCGGAAGTAGTCCGTGGCATGGGGTCTCCTAGGTGGGGTGAAAAGCTGAGCGACGGATCATATGGGGCGTTTGCGTCAGACGCAATCGCCGCAAGCGACCGCGACTACGCGAAACCTTTCGGCCGTTCGTCCAGCGAGGCGGCCATGTCGATCAGGCCGGCGGTGAAGATCGGGTTGCGCGTGCGCAGGCGGATCGGCTTTTTCTGATCGGACTTGATGATGATGCTGCTGTCGTCCGCGTCGACGACGACTTCGAAGACTTTCGGCATGGCCACTTCCGTGCGTTTCTTTTCGTCAGCGACCAGCCTGCGGTTGGTGATGAAGAGCATGCCGGTGTCGAGCGGCGCCTGGTGGATGCAGTACTCCTGAAATGCGAGCTGGATCGGGCAGTCGGCGCGCGGCAACCCTTTGGCGACGCCGCGTAGACCGCGGAACTGCTCGACGGCGCTCAAGTCCTCTTCGACGTCCTCTTCGGTGAGGCCGAGTCCTTCGCGAAGCGTTTTGATCTCGGCTTCCTGCGCCGTGCCGAGGCGGTCATCGGCGAGGAGGTGCCAGAGGACGCTGGAGAAGAACTCTCGCTTGACGGAATGGATGTGTTCGGGAGTAAGTCCGGCTGCGTCGCCGGCGTCGCTGAGAAGCTTCGAGATCGCCGCGGATCCGGCGATGCCGCGGCGCGACAACTCCTCGAACGCGATGCGGAGGAGTACGCGGCGCGCGGCGGGGGCCCAGATTTCGTAGGCGAGATCGAGCGACGCGCGCTCGCCGCGAAGGGCGATCAGGCCATTCTCGGTGCGGTCGATGAGCAGGTGATCGAGCGCCTTGGTGTACCAGGAGAGCATCTCCTGATTGCGCGTTTCGGCGGCCTCGCGTTCGGCGCGCTCGCGCTCTTCGCGTTCGCGGATCGTCCGCCGCTGCTGCGCGGTCATGAGGACGGGAAGGGCGATGCAGACCGCGCCGAAGATGATCTCGAACCATCCCTGCGGACCTTTCTTCACGAGGACGCTGACGCCGAGGAGCATAATCAGCGCGCCGAGTCCCATCAACGCCAGGAAGAGATAGCTGCGCGGCGTGCCGTCCGGTTTCAGCGACGACCAGAACGGAGTCTGGTTGATGGTCGGTTTGATCGGGATGCTCGGACCGACGACGCGTTCCGTATCGCCGAAGAAAAAGCCATCCTGGCGCCGGCGGATGAATTCGCCGTTCGCGCCGGTGCTGAGGGTCACGTCGTCGCCGATGGCCTCGATCGACTGCCGCGTCGAAACGCCGAATCGGATCGGTCCGAAGGCGAGTTGTTTTTCAACGTAGTACGTCATTGCTGCCTGACGCGGCTGTTTGCGTACTCCGTGCCTGATTCCGGCCTGCTTTCAAAGGTCAGCCGCTGCAACTTGGCGAAAGCACAGACAGGAGTGTCTGTGCCACACCGGCGCCGCCGGTAAGGCTTGCATCAATGGCGTAGACATGTGGCACCGACCACAGTTGTCCAGATTAGCGGGTCCTGTACCGTGGCACGCAGCGTCCCGAATCGTGTACCCACAGGCACGCCGCCGGTGAACCCGCGCAACTGCTTCGCTGCGCACCGACTTCGAGCGGGGAAGACTTCCGCAATCGGATGCTCGCGTCTGCGGCAGCAGACTGTTTGAACGCTGGCTCCGGCCGTCAGCCGGCTTGTTCCGGCTCCAAGCCGACACCTGCCAGCACACAGCCGCGTATGTCCGGCTCTTAGCCGGCAATACCCGACTTTGAGTCGCGCATATCCGACTATCAACCGGTTGAAGCCGGTATGAAGCCGATAATTGCCGACTCTCAGCCGGCAATAGCCGGCGTAAGCCGAAGAGAACCGTCTTTGAGTCGGCATTGTCCGGCTCTTAACCGGTAAACGGCGGCATATCGCCGGCTCAGTCCGGCCTTTCGCCGGACATGCCCGTCTGAAAGCCGCTTCTCGCCATCCTTCAGTCGGCAGTATGCGGCTTCGAGCCGCGCACCGATTTGACCTCTGCGCAAACCACTGCAAAGATCACTGTCTTGCAGTGCGGTTACGGCCCCTTCAGTCCACCGCCACTCCCCTGGCCCGCTCAACTCTCACGCAACCTGGACAGCATCTGAGGGCTCGATCGTACTTTCCCATCAAATATGGCTCGCACACTCAGGAGAACCGACATTTTCTCCACCTGATTCAGGACAGCTGTCGGCACAGACACTCTTGTCTGTGCTGGTGAGGCTCGGGAGATCTGAGGAGTACTACGGCTGCGGACCGAAAGTCTCGCTGATCAGGTTCGCCGCGCTGATGCCGTGTTCGCGCAGCGAGTCGCTGACGCGGTCGACGAACGGATCGAATCCAGCGGCCATGAGCGTCGACGACGTCATCCGCTCGCGGTTGCGGGCGATGAGTGTTTCGATCTTTCCGCTCTCGTGCACGATGGAGCCGTCGCGCGCGAGCGGATCGAAATCGCCGGAGTAGAGGATGTTGCGCTGGTCGGGCTCGTAGAGGACGGCAATCTTCCGCGGATCGCGATCGGCCAGCATGCTCAGAACCATGCTCCGCACCGGCGCGATCCCGGTGTCGCCGGCCATGAAGAGGATCGGACGGCCATCATTCTCCGGGAGGACGAAATCGCCGTACGGCCCGTCGATGGTGACGGACGCTCCGGCGTCGAGTTTCATCAGCGCCTTGCCGCCGCGGCCAGCGCCGACGCGTACGCAGAGCTGCACCGCCTGCGGCCGTTGCGGTGCGGAGGCGATCGTGTATGCGCGCGACACGCCGTCGGGGAAACGGAAGTTCACCCACTGGCCGGGCAGGAACGAAAAGGAGTGGTCATCGAACGCCACCGTGATCTGCACCACGCTCGGCGCGAGCTCCTCGATCTCCGTCACGGATGCCTTGTGCGCACGCATAGCGGGAGTATATCTGCGGCGAGTGAGCCGCCGGCGCTAGGGTGTGCCGGCCGAGATCGCGTACGCGTTCTCGCGAACCGCGCGCGACATCGGCGCGGACGGTTGAAGCGCGATCGGCGATGCGGCGACGGCCGTCATCGGCAGGCATACCGTGAACGTCGCACCGCGCCCGTCGCCGTCGCTGGCCGCGGATACGGTTCCGCCGTGGAGCTCGACGATCTGTTTCACGATCGACAGGCCGATGCCCATGCCGCCGTGATTGCGGCGCTTGGTGCTGTCCTGCTGCGCAAAGCGGTCGAAGACGTAGGGGAGAAACTCCGGGCTGATTCCGACGCCGGTGTCCTCCACTTCCAGCACGACGGATTTCGCGTCGGGAGAGACGAGGCGGATGTCGATGCGGCCGCCGGCCGGCGTGAATTTCAGAGAGTTGGAGAGCAGATTCCAGAAGACCTGCTGCAGGCGGACGGTGTCACCGCCGAAGTCCGCGAGGTCGGTTTGAAAATTGAGGCTGATCTCGATGTTCTTTGCATTCGCTGCGGGAGTCAGCGCCGTCAGCGCGGCGCGAAGGACATTCTCCACGTCGACCGATTCGATGGTGAGGTACAACTTTCCGGTGATCATCCGCGACACGTCGAGAATGTCATCGATGAGCTTCGCTTGCGTGTGAGCGCTGCGAAGGATCGTGTCGACGCCGTCGCGGCGCATCGCCTCGTCCAGCGACGTCATCGTGAGAAGCTCGGCCCAGCCAAGGATTGAGGTGATGGGAGTGCGGAGCTCGTGGGAGATCGTGGCCAGGAAGTCGTCCTTGGAGCGATTGAGCGACTCCGCTTCCTTGTAAAGCCGCGAGAGCTCGGCCTCGGTCCGTTTCTGATCATCGATGTCCGTATTGGAACTGATCCACATCGTGATCGTTCCCTTCGTATCGCGCATCGGCGACGCACGGCTCAAATGCCAGCGATGGATACCGTCCGCGCGGCGGAAGCGGTGCTGCAATTCGAATGGCTGGCCGGTGGCAAGCGAGTGACTCCAGTGATGAACGGTTTCTGCCAGGTCCTCGGGATGAATGAATCTCGTCCATCGCCAGTCCTTAATCTCTTCGAACGTGAAACCGGTGAAGGCGGTCCACTGCTGATTAAAGTAGTCGACGTCGCCGTTGGGGCGCGCCGTGAAGACCATCTGCGGCATCGATTCGGCGAGAAAGCGGAAACGCTCCGTGCTCTCGCGCGCCGCGTTTTCGGCTGACTTGCGGGCGGTGATGTCGCGGATGTTGCACTGGATGACCGTGCAGCCGTCCACCTCGTACACGTTGCTGACGAACTCCACTTCGGCGCGCCGTCCGTCGCGCGTTTCGAGCGGCAGATCCTCGTAGCGAATGTAGCCGTCGCGCTTCAGTCGTTTGAACGCCGCTTTGCTCTCCTCGATGTCGCGGAACAGGCCGATCTGCCAGAGGTGCTTGCCGATCAGGTCCGCAAGCGGATAGCCGAGGAGATCGATGACGAACGGATTGCCGTCAGCGATCTCGCCGCTGTTGCCATCGAGGATGAGGATGGCGTCCTGCGCGGTCTCGAAAAGCCGGCGATAGCGCGACTCGGACGCGCCCAGAGCGAGAGCCGCAAGGTCGGCCGTCATTAGTCGCTTCCGATGGCAACGCACCGAGGAAAATCGAAAAAAGGTACGGCCATGGTGGGGAAGGCTATCGATGCATTTCTCCGCTGTCTGTGCAAAACGGAACACGTTTTGTATACGGCGTTTTGCTAGGGTTCAGTGATGACACGCGAAACCTCCTCCGCCGAGGCTGCGAAGAAGAGCGCGCCCCGCCGCCGCAGGACCGCCGCGTTCGATCCGGGTGCCTTCCTCGAGGAAGCGGGCGTCGGCCGAACGCTCATGGAGCTGAAAAAGAATCAGATCCTCTTTGCACAGGGCGACGAGGCGGACGCGGTCTTCTACCTGCAGAAGGGCAATCTCAAGCTCACGGTCGTCTCGCAGCGCGGCAAAGAAGCGACGGTGGCCCTGCTCGAGGCGGGCAACTTCGTCGGCGAGGCGTGCGTGGCCGCCGCGGAACGCATCCGGACGCTTACCGCCACGGCGCTGACCCGCTGCACGCTGATGCGCATCAAGCGGACGGAGATGGTTCGCGTCCTCAGCGAGGAGCACGCCTTCGCCGATGTCTTCGTCTCTTTCCTGCTCGCGCGAAATGTTCGGATACAGGCCGACCTCGTCGACCAGCTGTTCAACTCCAGCGAAAAGCGTCTGGCGCGCATCCTGTTGCTGCTCGCGAACTTCGGGAAGGAAGGGAAGCCGGAGACGGTCGTTCCGAAGATCAGTCAGGAAGTGCTGGCAGAGATGATCGGTACCACGCGCTCTCGCGTGAACTTCTTCATGAACCGGTTTCGCAAGCTCGGGTTCATTGATTACAACGGCAAACTCGAGGTTCATAGCTCACTTCTGAATGTGATCCTTCATGACTGAGTCGCTCTGATCTGTCTCCTTTTGCACAGCTTTTGCAGTACCTCCGTCATTACTGTGCGACGGAGTCTTGCCGCCGCCGTTCCATCCAACGCGTACAGCTCACGAAAAAAAGGGAATCCCAATGAAGCCAATGTATCTCCGCCTGCTGACTGTCATCGGGCTTGCGCAGTTTCTTCTTCTCGTCCCCACGCCAGCCTCCGCGCAGATTTCCCTCGGCACGGCGCAGAACTTCGGCGTCCTGGCCGGATCGACGGTGACCAACACCGGCGCCACGACGGTGAACGGGAATGTCGGCGTCAGTCCCGGCAGCGCCGTCACGGGATTTCCTCCCGGCGTCATCGTCGGAGGCGCGATCCACAGCAATGACGCCGTGGCCATGCAGGCGCAGAGCGATCTCACCACCGCGTACAACAACATCGCCACGACGCCGTGCAACGTCGATCTCACCGGCCAGAATCTGGGAGGCCTGACGCTGACGCCGGGCGTCTATTGCTTCTCTTCATCCGCACAGCTCACCGGCGCGCTGACTCTCAACGCACTCGGCAACGCAAACGCGCTTTTCCTGTTCAAGATCGGTAGTACCTTGACGACCGCCAGCGCCTCGTCGGTCACGGTCATCAACAACGGCGGCAGCAGTTGCAACAAGGTCTTCTGGCAGGTCGGAAGCTCGGCGACGCTCGGGACAGGCACGTCGTTCACCGGAGACATCCTGGCCCATGACAGCATTACATTCACCACAGGGGCGAACTCGAACGGCAGAGCGCTGGCGCGCGACGCCGCCGTCACGCTCGACGGAAACAACGTCAATACCTGTGGTGTGTCGGTCTGTCCGATCATCACTGTCAATCCCGCGACCCTGCCGAATGGTGCGGTCGGCACGGCCTACAACCAGACCGTCACTGCGTCAGGCGGAACCGCTCCTTATGTTTTCTCACTCTCCAGCGGCACGCTTCCCACTGGCCTCATCCTCAACGGCGCCTCGGGTGCGATCACCGGCACGCCGACTACCGCCGGAACGTTTACGTTCACCATCTCCGCGAGAGACGTGAACGGCTGTTCCGGAAGCCGCCTGTACGAAATCACCATCGCCGGTTCGGGCTGTCCGGTCATCACCTTGAGTCCAACGACCCTCCCGCCCGGCACAACGCTGTTCCCGTACGCGCAGCAGATTACCGCCTCGGGCGGTGCACCTCCCTATACGTTCGCGATCGCCGCCGGCGCGCTTCCGCCGGGCCTTTTCCTCAGTGCGTCAGGATTCATCAGCGGTGCGCCGCAGCAACCGGGCATCTTCAACGTCACCATCCGGGCCACGGACTTGAACGGCTGTCAGGGAAGCCGCAACTATTCTCTGGTGGTCCTTCCGCCGTCAGCGATTGACGGGCCTACGCTGAGTTTCGGCGGGATGATGATCCTCACGGTTCTTCTCGCTGCTGCCGGATTGTTCGTGATGAAGAGGATGTCGCTCTGATACGTGACTGCTCATAAGACAATAGCAAGGCCACTGAAGTCTCGTATTCTCTTTGTGGCGAAGTTCTGCGGCGTCATGCTCGGCCTTTATGCCGTTCTTGCGCTTAACCAGGTCAATGACCGCGTCGTCGTGCCGTTCACGGAAGTGATTACGCACGGCGCCGCGGTCTTCCTGAGTATTTTCGAGAGCGGAGTGGCCGCGGACGGGACGGTCATGAGAGCGTCGCGGTTCGCGCTCGATGTCCGCAACGGCTGCAATGGCATCGAGGCGGTCATTCTGCTGGCGGCGGCGATTTTCGCGTTTCCGGCGACACTGCGCTCCCGGCTGATCGGCGTAGTCGGCGCAAGTATCGCGATCGAGCTGTTGAATCTCGTCCGTCTGAGCTCTCTGTTCTGGTTGGGGGAGCACAATCGCCGCATCTTTGATTTCGTCCATGTAGCCGTTTGGCAGACGCTGATCATTCTGGCGGCGATCTCGATCTTCGTTCTATGGAGCTGGAAGTTTGCCGAAAAACCTCTGGTCGCTTCTCGCTAAAGGCGCGGCCGGATTTCTGGCCGGCGTCGCGTTGTGGTGGGCCTTGTCGGCGCCCTATGCGCGCCTGCTGGCGTCCGTAAGCGAATCGCTGATGCGTCTGACCGAGCGTCCGCCGGTGACCCGACTCTCCGCCGACGGAGCGGAGCTGGTGATTGACCGCGACGATTTTCCGCGCGCGTCGCCGCGGCCCGGCCTGCTGCTCATGGATCTCACCGCAAACATCATTGTGCTTACGACGCTTTTCGCGGCTGCCCGGCGTCCATTGAGCGATCGCAATGTATGGCGTTTAGCGCTGGCAGCAATCAGTCTCGTCGCCGTCCACGTCACTGCGGTTGTGTTCAATGTTCAGGCGATTTATGCATTGAGACTGGGCGCGTGGAGCGAGCGCAATTACGGGCCTGTAGCGCGCAATTTCTGGGGAGCGGGAGCGCACTTTTACAGCGTCGTGGGCGTCTTCGGGGCCGCGTTTGCGCTGTGGTGGTTGTTTCGTCCTTTGCCCGCCGAGAATACGGCGAGAACGAAGTAACGTTCACAGAGAAGCCGCGGATCGCACTCTCGCTGGGAAACTTCCCCGCCATTCAGTCCTTCTGAACTAAGTCAGAACCTCTGGACTCACTTCTCTTAGCGTTCTCCTTCACAGCAGGCGGGATTTCATGAGCAGACAAGCCGTTCGAACGACCGCGGGAAAAGTGTTGCGAAGCGACGATCTGATCGCCGATGAGAAGGAAGTCGCTGCCGGATTTCTGAAAGCGAATCCCACCTTCGGAAATCCGCATGTGGTCCGCTGCGACTGGTGCCGCGAAACGCGCACGCTGTTCCGCGACGAGAACGAAGGTCCATTCAAGCTGACCTCCCACGGCTGGTTGTGCGAGCCGTGCAACGTGCGGGCGTCGAGTCAGGAAGTGAAGTTCTGACGGGGCTAGTAACTCCGCGGCAGGATCACGCGAATCGTCGTGCCCTGGCCCGGTTTCGTGGCTAGCTCGAGTCCCGCATCGAGAAGCTCGCAGAGCCGCTTCACGATCGACAACCCCACGCCTTCGCCCGGCTGCTGGCTTTGCGGGAGGGCTTCCGATGCTGACGGAAGCGTTGCGGCGGCGGGCATGTCGCGGCGGCGATCGGTGCTTGCCTCGCGCGCCTCGTCCGCTGCTTCCGTGGCGCTATGGAGCTCCTGGGCGAGCGGCGCGGCCCGGTTCTCGTCGATGCCCGGTCCGGTGTCCTGCACCGAGAATGTCCAGCGGTCGGTGTCGCGGCCGAGGTCGAGTCCCCACGTGACCGTCACGCCGCCGCGTTGTGTGTACTTCACGGCGTTGAGCAGGAGGTTCTGGACGATGCGCAGAACTTTCGTCCGATCGCCTTGCACCGGCATCGACTGGGGGCCGTCCATCTTCAGATACAGGCCGCGCTGCGTGGCGGTGGATTCGGATGCGAGGCAGAAGTCGCGCAACAGCGCCGCGGCGTCGAACGTGGTGAGCTCGCGCTGTTCGTGGCCCGCTTCGAGGCGGGCAAGGCTGAGGAGGTCGTTCAGCATCTCGTGAAGTGAGGAGACGCTTTTGCTGAGCATGTCCGCCACTTCGCCGCGAAGCTCAGGCTGCGTCGGATCGCTGTCGTGGAGTAGCGTAGCCGCCCCTTTGACGACCGTGACGCTTCCGCGCAGGTCGTGCGCGGCGGTACGCCAGGCCTCAGCGCGCGACTGCTCGATCGCCTGCAACGCGGACAGCGCCTTCTCCAGATCGTTCACGTGTCCGGCCGACTCCGCCTGCTGCAGCCGCCAGTACTGCGTCGCGCTCTGCGTGACTCCGCTCGCGCACAACTGCGACCACGCCCGGCGCGCCGTCGGCATCACGGTTGGATCGAGCGACGGATGTTCCGCCGCGTAGCGTTCCAGCTCATCGACGACACACACCTGCAGGTAGCCCCACTCGGCGATCAACTCACGAAGCGGATATCCCTGCTGCCACCGCTGCAGGCCGTGCTCGCAAACGCGCTCCGCCTGGAGCTTGACAGCCTCGGAATCCTGCTCGTTCGGCCAGGCGCGAAGCGTGCTGGCCAGACAATCGAGAACGGCGGGGATGTGATCGTTGAACTGCGCGCGCGAAAGCGATGAGGCAACGCTGCCGCCCGGTCCGGCGTCGCCGGCGGCGCGCCACGCATCGAGAATGGCCTCGCGCCGTTCCAGCAGTTCGCTGGCAAGATCGTTCAACTGCGAGGCTGCGTCGTTTGTCTCGATCACGAGATGAAGATCGCCGGTTTGATGTGTAGTCCGTTCGTTGGAGGACATCGATTTCCTTTCGTGATTTACGGCGCGTCAATGCAGGCGCGGACGGTGGCGACGATGTCGTTGATCGCCGCTGGTTTGTGCAGCGCAGCGAATACCTTGGCGCCGGCCGCTTTGGCCACGACGTCGTGCGGCGCGGCGGACATGACCACCACGAAGCGCGACTTCGGCGTTCGGACGCCGAGTTGCTCCAGGACTTCGAAACCGGTCATCACGGGCATCATCAGGTCGAGCACGATGACGTCGTACTCCGTCCCGCTCGCTTTCGTGATCGCTTCGCGGCCATTCGTCGCCGTATCGACTTCATAGCTTGCCCGCCGCAGAATCGTAGCCAGTAAACGGCGGATTGACGGGTCATCCTCGGTGACCAGAATGCGTTTCGCGCTCATCGTCCGCCCACTGGGATGGTGAACGAAAACGTGCTTCCTTCGCCGAGCGTGCTGTCGACACGGATACGTCCGCCGTGCGCTTCGACAGCCAGCTTGCAAAACGCGAGTCCGAGGCCGGTGCCGATGCGTCGCGAATCGAGCTGACCGAATTTTTCGAAGATGCGGCCGAACGATTCCGCCGGGATGCCCGGACCGGTATCGCGGACGGCGAAGTCAATCGTCTCCGGATCGTCCTGACGCGCGCTCACCGTGACGGCGCCGGCGCCCGTGAACTTGATGGCGTTCCCGATCAGATTGACGAGCGTGCGGCTCAGCTTTTTGCCATCGCCGGAAAACGCCGGCAGATTCGCGGCGACGTCGGTGACGAGCGTCGTCCGGCTCTCGGCCGCGAGTAGTGCGACCTGCGTGACCGCTCCAGCTACAAGCGCTGCCGCGTTCACCTCGTCGTACTGAAGCTGCGCGGTGCCCGACTCCATCTTCTCGACGTCGAGCAGGTCGTTGATCATGCCGAGGAGGGTTCTGCCGCCGCCCGCGGCGATGGCGATGATCTCCTGTTGCGTTCCGCTCAGCGTGCCGTCCATCTCCAGCATCTCGATGCCGACGATCAGCGCCGTGAGCGGCGTGCGAAGATCGTGAACGATCATGTTGCGCATGTCGTCGCGCTGCTGTTCGAGTTCCTGCAGGCGTTTGTAATTGCTCTGCAGCTGTTCGAAGAGCGCGCTCTCGCGGTCGCGTCCGCGCTTCTTCTCCAGGCAGGCGCCGATACGCGCTTTGAGCAGCGTGGCGTTGAACGGCTTGGTGAGGTAATCCTCGGCGCCTGCTTCGATGCAGCGCACGACCGACTGCAGCTCATTGAGCGCGGAGATCATGATCACCGGAATGTCCTGCAGCCGGCTGTCGGCCTTGATCCGGCCGAGGACTTCGTACCCATCCATCTCCGGCATCATGATGTCGAGAAGCACGAGGTCGAAGGCCGCGTCGCCGAGGATGCGCATCGCCTCGCCGCCGCTGCTCGCGGTTCGCACCTCATGCCCCTGGCGCACGAGCCGGCGCGACAACACCTCCCGGTTAGCGGCATCGTCGTCCACGACAAGGAGAAGTCCGGGTAGTCCGGCAGCAGTTTGCGGGGCAGTATCTGATTGGACGGCCGGCTCGGACTCACGCGCGATCAGTACGGGAATCGTTTCGCGCGCCGTGGTGAAGTTCTCCTCGATCAGCGCGAGCATCCGGTGGCCGGCGGTACGGATTTTTTCGAGATCGATCGCGAACCCTTCACGCCGCTGGCCTTCCGCTTCCTCGGTCAGCATCTCCGAGTAGCCGATGATGTGATTGAGAGGCGAGCGCAGGTCGTGCAGGAGTTGCGGCGACACGCTCGTCCTCGCGGCGCCCGCCGGCAGTTCGGATTCCGGTCTCTTCGCCAGACTCAAGATACCGGCTCCAGCTTGGAGGTCAGCAACGCTTCCATCTTCGCGAGAAGACGCGGCAGTTCGATCGGCTTCGTGTCGTAGTCGTTGCATCCCGCTTCAAGCGCTTTGTCGCGGTCGTTGGCCATCGCGTGTGCGGTCAGGGCGATCACCGGAATCTGCTTGAGGCGATCATCGGCTTTCAGACGGCGCGTCGCTTCCCAGCCGTCGACGACCGGGAGGCTCATGTCCATCAGAATGAGGTCGGGCGTGTTCTTGCGCGCGACCTCGAGTCCCATTTCGCCATCGACGGCCAGCAAGACGTCGTAGCCCTTTCGCATCAGCCGCCGCGACAGCATGTCCCGGTTCATCTCGTTGTCTTCGACGATCAGGATGGTGGTCATGGCGTCGACCCTTCGAGCACCGGCGCGTGTACGTGTTGCCGCGCAACGCGCGGTGCCTTGCTGTCGGCGAGAAGGTCGCGCACCTGTTCCAGCAGCGTGTCGCGCGATTCACCGTCCTTCCGCAGAATCTTTTCGACGTTGCCGTTCAGGCGGCGGCGATCCTCATTGCTAAGGTCAGCCGAGGTGACCACCACGATCGGGATCGATCGCCATTCGGCATGCCTGCGCACTTCGGCGGCGAACGCAAATCCGTCCATCTCCGGCATCATCAGGTCGAGACAAATGAGCCGCGGACGTTCGCGTTTCATGCTCTCCAGCGCTTCGATTCCATTGGCAGCTTCGGAGACGACCCATCCTTCTTTTTCGAGGATGGCCCGCAACAGCGAGCGGCTGGAAAATTCATCGTCGATGACCAGCACGGGACAGGGCGGGTGCATGCAGGTGTACTTTTTCAGGATCTGGGAAAGGCGCCGGCGATTGACCGGCTTGGTGATGTACTCCGAAGCGCCGAGCGTGAAGCCGCGCTCCGGATCATCGACCATGGTCAGCATGATCACAGGGATCTCGCTGAGCAGGGTGTCGGCTTTCAGCTCGGTCAACACGCTCCAGCCGTCGACGTCCGGCATCATCACGTCGAGCGTGATTGCGGCCGGCAGCAACTGCCGCGCGAGGCGTAATCCCTGCGCGCCGCCGCTGGCCGCGCAGACGGTAAACCCTTCCTTGCGGAGATAGCGCTGCATCAGATCGCGCTGCATCGGATCGTCGTCGATGACCAGCACGCATGTGCGCGGCGCGGGGATCGCTTCGCCTTCATTGGCAACGATGTCGGGAACCGCCGGTGCCACGCGGCGATCCTCGATCAACGCCTCCGGCTCCGCGACGACTGGTTCGGTCACCGTCGCCGGGAGTTTGATGGTGAAGACGCTTCCCTGGCCGGGAACGCTGTGCACGGTGACGTCGCCGCTCATCATCTGGCAGAAGCGCCGCGTGAGCGCGAGCCCGAGTCCCGTGCCGCCGAACTTGCGCGTCGTCGATGCATCGGCCTGCGTGAACGATTGAAAGAGCCGCACGATCTGCTCGGAGCTCAGCCCGATGCCCGTATCCGAAACGCGGAAGACGATCCAGTCGCTGCCGTCCATGATCTGGCGCTCTGCCTCGATCTTGATCTTGCCGTCATGCGTGAACTTGGCCGCGTTCGAGACGAGGTTGAAGAGGCCTTGCCGCACTTTGCTGAGATCGGCGCGCATGATGCCGACGTCCGGCGCGCAGACGATCTGGAGTTTGTTGCCGTTTTTCGCAACCTGCATCTCGATCGTCGTCGCCACCTCGGCGATGAGCGTCGAGATCGAGAAGGCCTCCAGATGAAGCTCCATCTTGCCGGCTTCGATCTTCGAGAGGTCGAGGATGTCGTTGATGAGTCCCAGCAGATGCTTTCCGGCCGTGGAGATTTTCTGGAGGTCGGCGCTGAAATCCTGAAGATCGCGCTCGACCGCTTCCTCCTGCAGCATTTCGGAAAATCCGAGGATGGCGTTGAGCGGCGTACGCAACTCGTGGCTCATGTTGGCGAGGAAGAGGCTCTTGGTCCGGTTCGCCGTCTCCGCCGCTTCCTTCGCCGTTGCCACTTCGCCTTCGGCGCGGCGGCGTTCGGTGACGTCTTCCATCGCCAGCACGAGCAGTTCCGCGTGACTGCCCTGCCGCAGTTTTCGTGCATTGAGCAACATGACCCGGCGGCCGATGACGGGGAAGTCGTGCTCGAGCTCGAAGTCGTTGAAGACGGAACTGGTGGGGACGATGTCCTCGAGCAGCGTACGCAGATCGGGGATGTCCCACTGGCCGTTACCGAGCTCGTAGATGAGCTGGTTCTCCGTCTCTTCGGCTGAGACGTGAAAGGTCTGGTAGAAGGCGCCGTTCGCGGAGTGAACGCGAAGGCTGCTGTCGAGAATCAGGAGCGGCTCGCGGACCGTGTCGACGACGTCCTGCGCATACGCCTCGATCTGTTCGAGCAGATGCTGCGCGCGCCGCTTTTCGGTGACGTCTTCCATCGCCAGTAGCACGAGCTCGTCGTGCAGCTTTCGCGCGTTGAGCAGCATGACGCGGCGTCCGATGTGCGGGAAGTCGTGCTCGAGCTCGTAGTCGTTGAAGACCGTGCTCTCGGGAACGATGTCTTCGAGCAGCGTGCGCAGAGCGGCGACGCCCCACTGGCCGTTGCCGAGCTCGTAGATCTGACGGCTTTCGGTCTCCGCCGCCGTGACATGGAAGGTCTGGTAGAAGGCGCTGTTCGCCGACCGCACGCGCAAGGCGGCGTCGAGGACGAGCAGCGGCTCACGCACGGTGTCGAAGACGTCCTGCGCGAAATTCTGAATGTCGGCGACGAGCGGCTGCACCGCCGTGCGCGGCTTGTCGTCGTGGAGTGCTGGCTCGAAAACCGTTCCGTTCATGAATCGCCTCCTGGTTGTTTCAACCGGACGCGATCGCAAGGCGCGGGCAGTCGGATGGGGAGAAATGACTAAGGCTGCGGGTTGGTGGGATGGACTTGACGTCTTCGGTAACGGCCTTACCGGTGCTGGTATTGCTCAGGAGATGCGGTTCTGATGCCGTGCCGAGGTATGGACAGATGGTAATGGCGGCGATTGCCGCCGCCATTACCGATTAAATCAGCCTTCGGGATCGATGCGCGGACCGGCGTCGGGGGTGACGCCGGTAGCGGTTGCGTGCGTGCGTCCGTCGGGATCGAGGCCTCCGCCCTGATCCGCGGTAACACTCGATCCGTGGCCGCCGTGCGGACAGATTCCCGGACCTTCGAGCGCGATCACGTGGTACCCGTAGAGAAAGCTGATGAACAACGCAAAACGGATGGCGTACATGATGTTTCCTCCTTGCGGAGATTCATACGTCCGCACCGCCTCCAACGCGCGCGCCGTTACTCGTTGCTGACCCGAACGGCACGCGCAGGTAGCGTCCCGTTGTTCGTTCCTAGTTGGATGTCAGGATTTTGCGAACCAGCACGAGTTGCCCGAGGTGATAGGTGTTGTGGTCGGCGGCAAGGAGAATCTGCGCGAGCCACGTCGCTTTTCCGTGCGGAATCTTCGCGAAGAGATCGATCGATTCGTCGTTGACGATCGCCGCGAACGCATCGCGGTCCGCACGAAACTTCGCCACGCTTTCATCCCACGCTGCGTCGCTCGGCGGCTCCGGCGATGCCGGCCAGTAGCCCTTCGGGAACTCGGCCGCAACGTAGTCTGCGTCGCCGCGCGAGTAACGGAGGATGTCCGACTGCGCGATCCGCATGTGCTCCAGCAACTCCCACGACGAATGGTCGCCGCCGGCGGGACGCTTCCCCCGTATCTCCGCCGGCATGTTCTCGACCTCGGAATCGAAGTCCTGATGCGCATCACCGCTGTTGAGGAGGTTGAGGATGTGTTCGCGAAAGGCTGTGTCGTTCATCGGCGAAGAATAAAGCCTTTCATGCGGAGACGCGGGGGCGCGGAGAAAGGCGGCTTTCCTCCGAGCCTCCGCGGCTCCGCGTGGAAAACGTTCCTGACGACACGCGGGCCACGCGATGCGCGACGACCAGACGGATGTCGTCGTAGCTGATGCGGCCTTCGAATTCTTCGAAGATTGGTTTGAGGCGTTCGGTGCCGAGGCGTTCGACGGCGGGGGCGATGAGGTCGTATTGAGCGCGGTCGAGCCATGCGTCAATCGAGGACGGACGTTCGGTGACGATGAAATCGGCCAGGTAGCCGGCGATCGTGCTGCGGACCCGGGCGGTCATCGTCATCACTTCTTCGATCGATGCGCCGCGGCGGAAGGCGTCGTACGCCTGCGTGCGGCTCGGCGTCGGGGAAGGCTCGCGGCGCGGCGCGGGAGGCGGCGGCGGACAGTCCACTGCGATGCCCGATTTCGCGCAGTAGTTGACGATCACGTTCAGCAGCGCCGCACCGAAATCGGCGTGGCGCGTTTCGCCGATGCCCGAGATGTGCTTCATCTTTTCGAGCGACGATGGGCGGACCGCCGCCAGCATGCGCAGCGCAGCGTCGCCGAGGATCGTGAAGGGTGGGACGGAGCGGGAGTCGGCTTCGCGTTTACGCCATTCGCGCAGCTCTTCGAAGAGCGCGTGATCGACGCCGGTCCATGAGAAATCGCGTCCGCCGACGTCGTCGCCTTCGCGCGCGGCGGCGCGAACGAGACGAACTTCGGCAGTACCGCGCAGCATCGCGCGGGATGTTGGCGTCAGGCGCAGAACCGGATACGGCGTCCCTTCGCGTTTCAGAAACCCCTGCGCGATCAGTTGCGCGATCCAGTCGCTCAGCTCCTCCTTCGAACGATTGCCGAGGATGCCGTATGTGGAGAGCTTGTCGTGGCGGCGCTCGCGGATCTTCTCGTGGCTCGATCCGCGCAGGATGGCCACGATGTGCGAGACGCCGAACGTCTCGCCCGCGCGCACGACGCAGGAGACGATCTTCTGCGCGATGACCAGCGAATCCGGCACCGCCTCGTGCGCGTCGAGGCAGACGTCGCACGCGCTGCAGTTCGCATTTTCGTACGTCTGCCCGAAGTATTCGACGAGCGCCTTGTGCCGGCAGACGAGCGACGTCGCGTATTGCTGCATGCGATCGACGTTCTCGATGGCGGTCGTGTCGGCGGTGGCGGCGAGAATTGCGTTCCAAGCCGCGGCGTCCTTCGGCGCGTAGAGCATCGCGCATTCGGCTTCGAGGCCGTCACGGCCGGCGCGCCCGGTCTCCTGCTGGTAGTGCTCGACCGACTTGGGCATCCCGGTGTGCAGCACGAAACGGACGTTGGATCGGTCGATGCCCATCCCGAAAGCGACGGTGGCGACGATGATGTCGCACTCTTCTTTCGAAAACCTCTCCTGCGCCGCGCGCCGCTGATCGGGCGAGAGTCCGGCGTGATACGCAGCGACGCGATGACCGCGCCGCTCGAGAATCGACGCCAGCGTGTCGACGTCGCGCCGGCGGATGCAGTAGATGATGCCGGCCTCGCGGCGATGACGGCGGAGTACTTCCTCGACCTGCGCTACTTCGTCGCGGCGCGGAATGATGCGGTAGGTGAGGTTGGGCCGGTCGAAGTTGCCGACCAGTTCGACGTAATTGCGAAGTCCGAGCTGTTCGGCGATATCGCGGCGCACGCGCTCGGTCGCCGTCGCCGTGAACGCGTGCAGCGAGGCTTTCGGAAAGAGCTGTCGCAGATCGCGAAGCTGGCGATATTCGGGACGGAAGTCGTGGCCCCATTGGCTGATGCAATGCGCTTCATCGATCGCGAATGCACTCACGCCGGCGCGGCCGATGAGCTGGCGGAAATTCGCCATCGCAAGGCGTTCCGGCGACACGAACAGCAATCGGAGTTTCCGTTCGCTCAGCGCGCGCTCGACGTCGCGTTGCTCGCCGCTCGACTGCGAGCTGTTGAGCTGCGCAGCCGCGACGCCGCATGCGACCAGTCCGTCGACCTGATCTTTCATCAACGAGATCAACGGCGAGACCACCACAGTCAACGATCCATTGACGATGGCCGGCGCCTGATAACAGAGCGACTTCCCGCCGCCGGTCGGCATGACCACGAGCGTGTCCCACCCGCCAAGCGCCGCTTCCATCGCCTCGGCCTGCAGCGGCCGGAACGACGCAAATCCCCAATGCCGCGCGAGAACTTCAATGAGCGTTGCATTCATGACGTCACCTTCCATGAACCCCGAGGCTCCCTCGGTGCGCGACGAAATGCAAGCTTTCTACATTAGGTGGAAGTGTGAGGAAATGACGCGCCACGCATCGCGCGGTTCGTTACACATCTCAGTGCGCTACCCCGCGCGAACGGCTGAAATGAAAGCCCCACACGCCGCCGTCACTCCCACCGGTGAAAAGCGAATTGCCGCTCTGGCTGATGACGAAGACATTGCCGTGCGACTTGCCCAGCCCGGTCGAAATTGAAAACCACGTCTTGCCGCCGTCGTTGCTCCGTTCGACCGCATCGCTGCTGCTGTTGTAGACGCGTCCCGGCGTGGAGGGATCGAAGGCGAACTGGATCGATTGCCGTCCAGCAGTCGTGGCGAACGGCGCCCAACCCGCGCCGCCATTCGTCGACTCGAAGGCGGACGAATTCACCCACGTCAGCAGGTGATTGGAATCGAAGCGATCGATGCTGATGTCGGCGGCACCCGATGCGGAGAGGCCGGTCGATGCCGAAGTCCATGTGTCGCCCGCGTTCGTGCTTTTGTAGATGCCGAACGAGCCGCCCGTGTAGAGAACAGACGCATTGTTTGGATCGATGGCGACGAATGCCGGGAACGTTCCTGCCGGCAGGCCGCTGTTCTTGATCGTCCACGCGGCCGTACCGACCTTCTTGTACGGCGCGCCGGCGACCGCGTAGAACGTCCCCGGCGTGAGCGGATCGGGCAGGACGCCCGAGGAGGTGGTCGGAAGACCCGTACTGAAGTCCTCCCACGACACGCCGCCATTCACACTGCGCTTCACGCTGCCCGACGTCGTTGCGTAAAGCGTTGCCGAGTTGAACGGATCGACGGCGATGGCCTGGTTCAGTCCAGTGAGTATCGACGTCCAGCTCTCGCCGTGATCGATGCTTTTGAAGATGCCCGCCGCGCCGGACGTGTAGACGACCGATTCGTTGCGCGGATCGGCGGAAATCGACTGCGTGTAGGCGGCGGTGAGTCCGGAAGCGGACGGCGTGAAGGTCGATCCGCCATTCGTGCTCCGGACCAGGTTGAAATTCGCCACAAGAAGAATGTTCGAGGCGTTGTTCGGATCGACGGCTACCGCAGTGTCCGCCCCCGGCTGCGAGGGGCCGGTCCAACTCGATCCTGCATTCGTCGATTTGTAGAAGCCCGCGTCGGTGACAGCGATGATGGTCGATGCCGAAGTGGCCATCGATCGATAGAAGCCGTTGCCGAGGCCGTTGGTCAGTTCAGTCCACGACGTGGCACCGTCGATCGTTTTGAAAATGCGGCCCGGACCGGCGCCAGCGTAAAGCGTCGAGCCGTTCGACGGGTCGATGAGCAGCGAGTAGTACGCCGAAGCGGTGAGGCCGCTGTTCGCCACGGTCCAATGCGCGGCACCGTCGGTCGATTTGTAGACGCCGGCGCTCGACAGAAGCACCGCGTAAATCGTATCGGCGTTCTGCGGATCGATGACGAGCGCCGACACCGAGGTCGCCGCGGGGAAGCCGCTGCCGGTACTGCCGAATGTGACGCCGCCATCAGACGAGCGGATGGGTCCACCGCTGGAAACGCTGTAGACGACGCTGCCGTTTGCGCTGACAGCGACCTTGAACGATCCGAACGGATGCACGGCACTCCACGTCACGCCGCGATTGCTGCTCTTGTACAGCCCGTACACGGACGACGCGAAGACTTTCTGCGGATCGCCGCTCGCCACAGCCACGTCGCCGAACGAAGTGCCGAGCGTTCCTGCTCCGACGGTCCAATGCTGTCCCCCGTCGCTGCTCCGAAAGACGCCGTTGCTCGTCGCGGCGTAGACGATCGAGGAGTCAGCCGGATCGAAGACGATCTTCGGCGGGCTGCCGGCATCAGGCCCTTTGATGGTCCATCGGTTCTCGCCGGCGAAGAGGGAAAGGGTCACACACGCGATTAAGACTATTTGGCTGAATGATTTACGCAATGGGGAGGGCTCCTGGGAGGCATTGTACAGGGTCGACCGTTTGACGAAGTTGGGCGCGAACCCGCAGACTTGCGCGCATGGTCACCGCACTCGATCTTCCGCAGGATCTCGTAGAGGACATTCAGTTGCGCGCAGCAGAGCAAGGCCGTCCGATGGACGAGACCGCGGCGGAGTTGCTCCGCGCAGGCCTCGCCGCGTCCTCACGCGAAACTGTCGTGCATGCTGATGCGGCGATGCTGCAGAAGCGCAGGGAAATCGTCGAGAGGTTTCTCTCCGGCGAATGGGCTACCGAGTTCCGCGGCTTCGAGGCTGGCCGCGCGGCGGATCGAGAAGTTGCCGAGGCGCGCGATCGAACTTGGAGAGGTTAGTGGCGAACCTTATCGACAGCACGTTGTGGATCGATTTCACGCGCGCTAGATCGCCTCGCGCACTCAAGGACTTCATTGCCGGTTACGTCACGGATCCCACGGCGTGCATTGCGGAGCCGATCGCGTTTGAGGTTTTGCGCTACGCCACTGCCGAGGAGCAGCAGCTCTTCGAGGAGCAGCTTCGAACGATGGTGCTGTTGGCCTCTCCATCAAGTCTATGGACCGACGCAGCATTGCTGGGACGGCGCTGCCGCGGCCATGGTCTGACACCTGGGTCGCTCGATCTGCTGATCGCGACGGTAGCGATCTATCACGGCGCGCAGCTTTTGACGTTTGACTCGGATTTCGAACACATCGCTCGTGTCTCGACTCTTCGCGTAACTCGCCTTCACCGCCCATCGTAGACGGATCACAAAGCACTTTGCGGTACCATGCCGCCAATGTCCGAAGCCCCTCTGCCGATGCGCGAGCATGCGCTCGATAACATCCGCTTCATTCGCGATGCGATGGAGCGCGCGGGGTCGTTTACGTCCATTCCGGGGTGGGGCGGTGTCGGCGTCGGCGTGACTGCGATCGGGGCGGCGATCATCGCGCAGCAGTTCCTCGGCAAGTCATTGAGGATGTGGCTGGCGACGTGGCTGGCCGAGGCGATCGTCGCGGCGGCTATCGGATTCGGGACGATGACGGTCAAGGCGCGGCGATCGGAAGAGCCGTTCATGTCGGGCGCCGCGAAGCGATTCTTCATCAGCTACTTTGCGCCGCTCGTGGCAGGCGCGGTGGTGACGCTGGCCCTGGTCCGCGTCGAAGCCTACGCCGCGATCCCCTCGGTATGGCTGCTGCTCTACGGCGCGGCCTTCGTCAGCAGCGGAGCGTTCTCCATCCGCGTCATCCCAATCCTCGGCATCGTCTTCATGCTCCTCGGATGCCTCGCCGCGCTCGTCCCACTCGGCGCATCGAACGTGATCCTCGGCATCGGTTTCGGCGGACTGCACATCCTCTTCGGATTCATCATCGCAAGGAGTTACGGTGGCTAAATCAGCAGCAGCGAAGAAACACGAAATCGTCGAGACGCAGATCCCCGACTTCGACCGCGTGATCCACGAGAAGACCCGCCTGGCCATGATCAGCGCGCTGGCCGTCAATCCGACGCTGACATTCAATGAACTGAAAGCAGTCCTCAAGACGACGGACGGCAACGTAAGCGTCCACGCGCGCAAGCTCGAAGATGCCGGCTACCTCTCCTGCAAGAAATCCTTCGCCGGCCGCGTCCCTCGGACGGAATATTCATTGACGGCCTCCGGCCGCCGCGCACTGGAAAAGTACCTCAATCACATGGAAGCGCTGATCAAAGCGGTGAAGCAGTGATCGTTGTGATGTCTAATCTTACGACTTGATCAAGAGGCCCTGCCCGGTCGGCAGTGACAGGATTCGAACACCGGTCTTTCCAGCCCAGGCATCGAGCGCCGACTTCTGATCGGCGAAGAACCTGAAGTTGTAGTCGTCGAGCACGATCGCCGCTCCAGGCGACATCCGCGGCCAGAAGTGCTCGGCCGCGGCAACACTCGGTCCGACGCAGTTCAAGTCGATCGACAGATAGCAGACGCGCTCGATGTTGACTTCGCGCAGCACGTCGGGGACGATGCCTTGAACTACTACGGCGTTGCTGTAGCCGGCGAATGTCTGAAGAACGTCCTGATACGAATTGCCATAGACGCTCGCAAACGCTGTGGCGGAGGGCGAATCCAGGTGCCGTTCGGGAATGCCCGTATAGGTGTCGAACAGGTACAGCTTCTTGTGCGTTAACTGTTCGAGTCCGATGTATTCGGCGAGCATCCGCGAATAGCCGCCTTTATGAACTCCACACTCGACGAAGTCGCCCGCGATCGATGTTCCGTGCATCGCCGCCCAGCAGACGACATAGGCGCGCCATTGAAGGTCGTGATTCCACCAGGAGCCGGTCGCCTTGCCTGCCGCGTAGGACCGCTGAAACAGTTCGTCCTGAAGAAAATCGCTGCCGTTCGCGGTCATCAGTCCGTCGGCCACATAGGTCGGGTCCAGCGGCAAAGCGACGGGCGACACGTGGGGCCACAG
Source organism: Thermoanaerobaculia bacterium (assembly GCA_035995985.1). Lineage (GTDB taxonomy): Bacteria > Acidobacteriota > Thermoanaerobaculia > Gp7-AA8 > Gp7-AA8 > JADGNZ01. The sequence continues at coordinate 41,595 of DASYJY010000106.1, forward strand.
GCGCCGCGCCAATCTGAATCTCAATCGCTCCAAAAATGATCCGCTCACGTGAAATCGTCGCCTACGCTCTTTGCGGAATGCTATCGCATTCGTCGGCACGGTCGGGATCCAACGGCGGACTGCACATCACCTTGCGATTCAACATCGCAGCGCTTTTACGGTTTTGGTTCCGCTGGATAGACGTAGATCGCAGTAGCCTGTGTCTTTCTGTTAGCCATCGTGCTGGGAATGAGGAAAGCTCCGAGAATTGCGGAACCAACTTTCTGCCCGGTTGATGGATCTGAAATCGCCGAGACTATTACACCGTTCGCGCCGATCTTTGCGGCCTCTTTGCGAAATGACTCGTAGAACTTGTCATCACCCGCAACCGAGTAATCGCCCTGAGATGTCAGAATCGCGATCTCGTCATACTTACCGGGGACTTTGTCCGACGACATGTAAATCACAACCTTGTCCGGGGTGATGGGCGGCCGTTTGACTGCGGGGTTCAGGACCGTCGTTGCGGTCGAGACGCATGCGACAAGGAGAAAGCAAATCAGCGCAATGGCTGGCGTGTTTTTCAAGGGGCACCTCCTCGATGGATCACTGCGGATGATATTTGTCGCCGCCGCCGAACGCAACCATTAGCGACGGCTAACTGATCCAAGCTCACGGGCCAGGCCGCAGACGAAATTGTACGGCATCCCCGCGTGAGTTAAACGAGAGGAGCGAGGACTTCCACACGCGTTCAAGCCACCTTCATGGAAAACGCCAAGAAAACGATGGCGCTTACCGCCAGCGCGCCATGCAGTAGATTGAAATAGATCTGCCAGCAAAACAGGCGAATGAACCGCTTATCAGTGGAGAGGTAGTCGACGATTCCCTCTTCACCACGCTTGTCCATGATGCGGGACATCGGCCACAAGAACGGTTCAGCGAGTTCCTTCGTGAGTTGGCGAGGCTCGATAGTCATGTTCCCCATAAGGCTCTCTCCTTCTTTCGATGTGAGTAGCCTTTCAATCTCGTTGACTGCAGCGAGACCGCTTTCAAGCGCCATCCCGATCTGCTTGCTGATTGCACCAGCGAGAAGGGAAGCCGCAAGGAGCAGCAGGGTCCAGCGCATACCGGAGGAGCTGACGATCTTGCTCACAGCGTCGAGATTGCCAATGAATAGCGCCACAATCGCCGCGACACCCGTGATGGTCCAGGTAGTTGACCGCTCAAGGCCCGGCGCCACCGAAACAGTGCTGCGCCAGGCAAACTTTTTGAAGATCTGATCGGGGTTCAGGGGCTGCCCTTCGTCGGTCATCGGTAACTCACATTATGTCGGCTAACTCCGGTTGAGACCAATTCCGAATGAATAGCGCGTCACCAATCCGATGCCGCGCCGCGTAGCACCGCTCTCCGACCGGTGACGATAGGTGATTATGCGGCGGCGAACGGCAAGCGTAAAGAGTCTCTCGTTAGAAACGTTACGATCAGACTACGATCCATTTCTCCTACTGCGCCGGCACGAATGTCGGGTCGTTCGTCTTCGAATCGATTACCGATGCGTATGCCGTTACCCGCCCTTGTCCGCTGATTACTTTCACCGTTACGCGGGCGTTGTACATGTTGGTGAGGCCCATTGATTTGAGGAGTTGCGGGTATTGGATGAATTGGTCGGGCGCGAGGTCGAGTTGGGTGGAGGCGGCTACTTTTGAGTCGCTGGGGATGGCGGTGATCTCGATCTTTGCGGATTTGCCGGTGACTTCGGCGAAGCCGACGTTGGTGCGGTAGCGGTCGGATTCTTCGATTTGGAGCAATTGCAGCGGGCGCGTGCCGAGGGCGGCGGCGTCGTTGGCGGTGACGGCGGGGATGAATTGGCCGTAGGTGCCGTTCGACGTCTGGTTGTAGGTGCGGGCGGTGGCGACGAGCGGCGTCGTCGCGGTCGTGGAGATGTGGAGCGCGCCGCCATCATTGGTGAGGCCGAAGAATTGGTGGAGGGCGGCGTCAAAGGTCTGAACCTGGTTCGGCGCGAGTAGGACGTCCTTCGATTGTGGGGCGGCGCCGCTCTGCGAGTAGAAGGTCAGCGTTGCTTTGACGATGTTCGCTGATGGGTTGAAGAGGCGGACGTCGGTCTGCCAGTTGGCGATGCCGTTGTTGAGATCGGCCACGCCTGGGATTACGTACTTCGACGCCGCGACGGCATTGACGGCGACCGGCGTGACCAGGAGCGGATCGTTGGTGAGGTTGTCGAGCACCGAGGCGTAGGCGGTGACTTTTCCGACGGGGGAAACGACTTTGATTTCGATGCGGCCGTCGTTCACCTGCACGTTCTTCTGGGCGAGGATGGAGTTGAGCTGAATGTGCTGGCCGCCCTTCAAATCCTGCGTGAACTCGGTGAGTTTGTGGCCGTCGTCGCCGAAGACGCTGACGAGGACGGATGCGGGATCGCCGGAGCCTTCCACGATGCCGAGGTTCGTGCGGTAGGCGGGCGACTGCGCGATCTGCTGGAGGCTGAGGATCGTCGACTTCGATGGATCGCTGGCGCGTCCGACGAAGGCGGCGAACGGGATGGCGGGGATGTACTGGCCGAAAGTGCCATTCAAGGTCGTGTTGAAGGTGCGGCTGGAGGCGAAGGTGAGGATGTTCGCCAGGCCGGCCGGCAGCGCGGCGGAGGTCGAGTTCGTCGTCGCCGTCAGCGGGCGCACTTCGAGCGTGCCGGTGGCGCCGTTGGAGCCGAACCACGATTCGAGGACGTCGTCGAGGGCGATGGTGCGGCCGGGATCGATGGCGACGGTGGTCTGCTTGCCTTGCGTGATGCCGCCCTCGCCGGTCGGCGTGAAGGTGACCTGGTACTTCATCGGCTGCGCGGACGAATTGGTGACGCGGACGTCGGACTGGAACTTGGAGTTGATCCCGTCCGCGTGGGCGACGGCGGGGATGATCAGCGCGTCCGGCGGCGGGGCGTTCTTCGCGGTCGGCGAGACCGGCTGCACGAGGTTGACGGAGACGGTGGTCGTCGCTGGCGGCGTGTTGCCGAGCGCAGTGATGCGGCTGTTTCCAGTTGACGATCCGAAGGCGACGTTGACGGCGGCGGTACTGGTGCCGACCGGGAGGCCGTTGGGGTTCGCGGTGACGTTGAGGGTCGTGCCGCCCGGTGCGACCGTGCCGGTGGAGGGGGAGACCGTGAGCCACGGCTGATTGGTCGTGGCGAGGAAGGTGTCACCGGCCGCGGCAGCGATCGCGCCGCCGGCCAGCGGGCCGTTCCCGCCGTCGAGGTGGATCTGGTAGTGCGTGGCCTGCGGGTTGTCGGCGGGAGTAGAGCCGGTCGCGTTCGATGGATCGGTGACGTTCGACGGCAGGACCTGCACGGCCAGCGGAGGCGAGAAGAGGCTGCGGGCGCCATTGCAGGCGCTGATTGCGCGCACGCGGTAGTAAATCGTGAGCGGCGCATTGCCGGTGTTCACGTTCTTGAAGGGAAACTCGCTCTCCTCGATGGTGAAGCTGTTTGGATCGGGGAAGGTGGCGTCGACCGACTCCTGGAACTCGTACTTCGCGGCTCCCTTCGGAGCGACTGGAGTCCAGCGGATGACGTACTCGACGCCGCTCGAGACGGTGCTTCCGGCGCGCGGCTGCGGGACGGCGGGCGTTGCGCAGGACGGCGGCGGCGCGGCGGCGGTGAAGCTGCTTGCGGTCGAACGAAGCGGCGGGCAATTGTCGAAGAGCGCTTCGACGGACCAGGTGACAGGGCCGGCCGGCGCGGTCACGTTGTCGAGGTGGAGCGACGAGGTCGTGCCGATGACCGTTGGCTCTTCATTGTTGGAACCGAGGCGCACCTTGTACTGCGTGGCGCCCGGGACGTTGCTCCAGCGCAGATCGAAGGGGGAGAAGACGGCCGGCGCGCCGTCGAACGGGGCGGTGAGGATGGGGCGGGTGACGCTGCAATCGGCTGGCGGCGTGACGGTGACGCGGGAGCGAGCCGATTCGACAGCGTCGCAGCGGTCGAAGAGGGTGCGCACGTACCACTCGATCGTTCCCGTTCCGACGGTGCGGCTGAGCGAGGTGGTGATCGTCGTTCCGGCCAGCGAGGGAGCGCCGCCGTCGATCGAGAACCAGAGCTCGTAGCCGATCGCGTTCGGGACGGCCGTCCAGTCGAATTCGATGATGCCGTTGGTGAGCGTGGCGTTGTTCGCGGGCGCGAGTGGTGTCGCCCCGGCGTTGTTGCAGTTCTGCGCGGGCGGAATCGTGAAGGTTTGGCGCGGCGATTCGAGGGCCGGGCAACCGTCGAAGAGCGCTTCGACGTACCAGGTCACGGCGCCGGTGGTGAAGGTGAAGTGGAGCGTGGTGACGGCGGCCGGCGTGGTGGCGATCGGGACGAAATCGGCGCCGTTGATGGAGGCCCAGACGCGGTAGCCGTTCGCGCCGGTGGCAGCCGTCCATTGCAGGTCGGTGATCGATGACGGCAGCGTGGCGCCGGACGGCGGCGCGAGGAGCGACGGCGCGGTGTGGGTGGCGCAGCCGGCGGTCGCGGCCAGCGTGAACGTTGACGGCGCGGACGACGTTGGCGCGCAGCCTGGGAAGATGGCGTCGACGTGCCAGACCACGCTGGAGCCGGAGAGCGGGAGCGTGACCGAGGTCGAGCCGTTGGTCGTGGCGGCATCCTGAATGGCGGCGCCGTCGACGGCGAGCCAGAGGCGGTAGCCGATCGCTTGTGGCACCGCTGTCCAGCTGAAGGTCACGGGGGAGCTGACGTTTGCGTTGAGTGATGGGGCGGTGAGCTGCGGCGCCGCGCTTGTGCAGTTCGTCGATGCGGCCACGGTCAGATCGCGCGGCGGCGCGGAGGCGAGCGTCGGGCAGTTCGGGAAGTGCGCGGCGATGTACCAGGTGGAAGGACCGCTGGGCAGATTGATGGTGGCGGAGGTGGATTGGGTCGTCGTGGCGATAGCCGCGGCGGCGCCCGAGCTGGCGATCCAGAGGTCGTATGACGTGGCATTGGGAGTGGGCGCCCAGGTGAAGGTGACGGGGCTGCCCAGGTTGGACGCGCCGGCGGCGGGCGAGACCAGCAGCGGGAAGGAGTTGTTGCACGAGATGGCCGTGGTCACCGCCACGTTGGCGCTGGCGCTGTTGTTGATCGTGTTCGGATCGGGCGTGGGGCTGCTGATGGCGGCGGCGTTGCCGGCGCTGTTTCCCGTGGCGGTCGCGGTGATGGTGATCGGTGCGGCCGCACCGGCGGCGAGCGAGGGACGCGTGCAGACAGCGGAGAGTCCGTTCACGTTGCAGGACCAGCCGTTGCCCGATGCGGTGGCCGAGGCGACGCCGGAGAGGCTGTTGATGACGGTGACGTTCTGCGCGTCGCTTGGGCCGTTGTTCGCGGCATTCAACGCGAAGGTCAGCGTGCCGCCGGCGGCGACTGGATTCGACGTGGCGGTCATCGTCAGCGCCACGTCGGCGGAGTCGGTGATGGACACGTTGACGCTGCCGGAGGCGGTGCAGGAGCCGCTGGTGATGGTGATGCTGATCGTGGCGGTGCCGCTGTTGCCGGCGGTCCAGGCAATCGACGGTGTGCCGTTGCCGCTGGTGATCGTGCCGCCGGAGATCGTCCAGTTGTAGGTCGATCCGGCTTGCGCCGTGGGCACCGAGGCGGTGTTGCCGGTGGAGTGGGTGGCGACGGAGGAGGGCGCGGTGATGGTGGCGGTCGTGGCGCCGGAGGAGATGGTGATGGTCTTCGAGGCGTTGGCGCTGCAGCCGTTGCTCGTGACCGTGACGCTGTAGGTGGTCGTCGACGCGGGCGAGACGGTGATGGTCTGGGTGGTGGCGCCGGTCGACCAGGCGTAGGTGGCGAAGCCAGGGCCGGCATCGAGTGTGGCGCTGCCGCCGGCGCAGATGGCGGTGGGGCCGGTGATGGTGACGTTCGGAGTTGGGTTGACAGTGACGGCGATCGGGGAGGAGGTCGCGCTGCAGCTTCCGCTGGTGATGGTGACGCTGTAGCTGCCGCTGGCCGTTGCGTTGATCGACTGCACGGTGTTGCCGGCGATCGGGTTTCCATTCAGCAGCCATTGATACGTTGGCGCGGCGCTCGAGGTGATCGTCACGCTGCTGCCGCTGCAGAAGGTGGTCGGGCCGCCGGGCGTGATGGTTGGTGGGGTCAGCGGTGCCTGCGAAACGGTGAACGGCGCGGAGGTGCCGCTGCAACCGCCGGCGTTGGTCACCGTGACGGTGTAGTCGCCGGCGGCGTTGGCAATGTACGTTTGCGCGTTGGCGCCGCCGATCGGCGAGGCGTTCAACGACCATTGGTACGAGTTGCCGGCCGAGGCGGTGAGCGTCGTGTTTCCGCCGGGGCAGAACGAATGCGATCCGGTGATCGATGGCGTGAAGGTGCCGACGGTGACGCTGGCGCTGCCACTGGCGGTACAGCCGCCGAGCGAGGCGACGACGCTGATCGAGACCGGCGAGGCGGTGCCGGCCGAGAAGATGATCGACGACGTTCCCTGTCCGAATGTGACGCTGCCGTTGGTGACCGACCAGGTGTAGGTCGCGCCGCCGACGGGACTGACGATGCTCGCTCCGGCGGTGCTGTTGGCGCAGATCGATGACGGCGCGTTGATGGCGGCGGATGGGGGCGTGGTGACGGTGACGCTTTGCGGCGCCGAGGTGCCGGTGCAGCCGTTGGTGTCGGTGACGGTGACGCTGTAGTTGCCGGTGGCGGTGGCCACATACGTGGTGGCGTTGGCGCCGCCGATCGGTGTGCCGTTAAGCAGCCATTGGTACGAGGCGAAGCTGCCGCTGCCGCCGCTCGGATTCGCGGTGAGCGTGACGTTGCCGCCGCTGCAGAACGTGGTCGGTCCCCCGGCGGAGATGGTGACGTTGACGGCGCTGTTGACGTTGACCGATGTTGTTGCCGATGTCGCCGAGCAGCCGGCGGCGTTGGTGATGGTCACAGTGTAACTTCCAGCAGTGGTGGCCACGTACGTTTGCGCGTTGGCGCCGATGATCGGCGTGGCGAAGTTGCGCCATTGGTACGACGCGCCGGCCGAGGCGGTGAGGGTGACGCTGCCGCCGGTGCAGAAGGTGGTCGGGCCGCTCGGTGTGATCGTGGCCGCGGGCGGCGTGCAGGTGGTGATGGTGGCCGCGGCGGAGAACTCGGAGGTTCCGTCGGCGATCGTGGAGCAGGCGGCGTCGGTGTAGCTGGTGGCGGTGGCGACGAGTTTGTCGCCGATGACGACCGGAGCGCTGTTGACCGTCATCGCCACGCCGGTCAGCGCGTTTCCTGCGAAGCATTGCGAGGCGATGAGCGACAGTGCGTGCACGCCGGACGCGTCGCTCTTGAACAGCTCGACGCGAACGCCGGCGGTGTTGGCGATGGATGCGGAATCGACGTTCACGTGCGCAGTGAGCGTGCTGCCGGCCATTGAGGCGTCGACGAAAACGGCCGTGTTCTGGAACCCATTCGGGCCGCTGTCGGCGTCGCCGGCGTCGTTCGCGGTCGGACCGTTGCTGCCGAGGTCGATGGTCATCCCGCTGTTGCCGGCGATGGTGTTGCCGAGGATGGCGTTGCCGTCGCCCGGGCCGTCGAAGGTGATGCCGGTGGTGTTGGAGACGATGGTGTTGCCGGTGCCGGCGGTGGTTCCGCCGATGGTGTTTCCGGTAACGAACGTGCCGAGGTAGACGCCGGCGGTGTTGCCGATCGAAGCGGTGCCGGCGGCGTCGGTGCCGATGAAGTTGGCGGAGATCAGGTTGCCGCTGCAGACGGCGCCGGCGCTGCCGGTGATGTAGATGCCGGAGTTGTTGTTGCCGGAGATGACGTTGCGGTCGGCCGCGCTCGTGCCGCCGATGATGTTGTTGCTGGCGCCGAGGAGGAGCTGGATTCCGTCGGTGATGTTGGCGACGTTCGAGGTGCCGGCGGCGTTGAGGCCGATGTAGTTGCCGCGCACGGTGTTGCCGGTGGCGGTCAGCCCTTTCAGCACGACGCCGCTGCCGAAGTTGCCGGAGATGACGTTGCGCGTCGCGGCGTTCAACCCGCCGATGGTGTTGTTGGCGGTGGTGACCAGGACGCCTTCTCCGGCGTTCTGTCCCGGCGTCAATCCGTCGGTGTGGAGGCCGAGGTAGTTGGCGGAGACGACGTCGTTGCCGGCCGTGTCGATGACGATGGCCGAGCCCTGGAAGCGGACGATGCTCAATCCCTTGACGCTGTCGCCGCCGCCGCTGAGCTTCAGCCCGGCGCTCGGATTGGGGTTGCTGCTGCCGTCGAGCGTGACCAGCGGCGTGCCGCTGTAGCCGGGCTGCGTGGTGGCGTCGATGGTGACGTTTGCGGCGGTGATGGCCGGAAGCGCGGTTGGCGGCGTGATGGTGCGCTGCGCGCCCGGCAGGTTGAAGACGATGCTGCAGGGCGCGGTGCAGACGGAGGCGTTGTTGGCGTCGAGGATGGCCTGGCGCAGCGATCCGGTGCCGTTGTCGGCGTTCGTGGTCACGATCATCGTTGAGGTTCCGCCGATGGCGACGTTCGATGCCGTGACGTTGTTGCCGTTGTTCGGGTCGGATTGCGTCGACGCGGCGGAGGCATTCAGGACCGCGGTGCCGGAACCGGTGGCGGTGAGATTGATGGTCTGCGTGGCGGTGCCGCTCACCGGAATCGTTCCGATTGCGCAGGTGATGGTGGTGGTCCCGCTGCACGTGCCTTGCGTCGATGTCGCGGAACTGAGCGTCACATTCGGCGGCAGTGTGATCGTGGCGGTGACGTTGGCGGCCGCGGACGGACCGTTGTTCGCGACGACGGTGGTGTAGGTGAACGTGCCGCCGTTCGTCGCCGTCGACGGTGCGCTGCCGGTGATAGAGACGTCGGTCGCGCCGAGATACGTAAAGGCGTTCGTGGCCGTGGTCGGCTGGCCGTCGCCATTCGTCACGACGACATCGACGATGCCGCTGGCGTGCGCCGGTGTCGTGCAGGTGATCGAGGTCGAATTGACGAACGTGACCGCAGTCGCGGCGGTGCCGCCGAAGGTCACGGCCAGCGAGCCGCCGTTGACGAAGCCGCTGCCGGTGATGGTGACGTTCGTGCCGCCGGTGTCGGAGCCCTGGTTCGGGGAGAGCGCGGCCGTGATGGCCGGACCGCTGGCGGTGAGCGTGACCGCGGTGGCGCTGTAGGAATCGGCGAACGAACGCACCGGCGAGCTGCCGAAGGTGAGCGTCTTCGGCGAGAAGGTGGCCGAGCCGGAGGGGAAGCTGATGATCGTGAACTGCTGCCCGCCCTGCGGTACGAAGCCATTGATCGGCGCGGCGGTGAGCGCGCCGCCGAGGCCGACGGCGTTGGCGAAGGTCAGCCGTCCGTAGTTGGTGGCGCTGCCGATGCCGAAGTCGTACGCAGGCGAGCCGCTGCTGGTGAACGAGCCGTTCAACGCAATCACGCCGCTCTGCGGCTGCAGCGTTCCGCTGTTGGCGAAGCCGATGCCGAGGAAGGTGGTGGTGCCGATGGCGGTGCTCTTCCGGAAGATGCCGGAGTTGTTGAAGGGCTGGCCCGGCAGACAGCAGTGGAAGTAGACCAGCTGGTCGTTGGTGACGTCGAACAGTCCGGAGTTGTTGATGAGGCCGGAGTTGTAGACGGAGAGGTTATTGCCGCCGCTCCAATGCGTGGTGCCGGCGTTGTTGAGCGTGCCGCCGTCGATGTAACGGGTGCCGCTGCCGTTGATGTTCATCGTCGCGCCCGAGGCGATGCTCAATGAACCGGCGCCGGTGAGGACGGAGTCGGACGGCCAGTCGACGACACCCGATCCGGTGGTGCTCATCGCACCGGTGACGTTGAGCGTGCCGCCGCTGAGCGTGAGGTGATCGATGGCGATGGCGCTGCCGGTGACGTTGAGCTGTCCGCCGCCGACTTCGAAGTTGCCGGCGCCGGTGAGGGTCGCCGCGCCGGCGAGGGTATAGGCCGCGCCGGTGAACAGGAAACGTCCCGACGATCCGGCGTTGAAAATGGCGGTGCTGGTTCCGCCGGACGTGAGGTTGAGCGTGCCGCTCTGCACGTCGACGGTGCCGCTGTTCGTGAGTCCGTTCGATTGGATCGTGGTCGTGCTGGTGGCGATCGACTTCCGCAACGTTCCTGCGTTGTTGAAGGCTTGGCCGGGAGTGCAGCAGTGGAAGTAGACGATCTGGTCGTTCTTGATATTGAACAGCCCCGACGCGTGATTGTTGATGACGCCGGAGTTGTAGACGGAGAGGTTGTTGCCGCCGCTCCAGTGGATGGTGCCGTCGTTGTTGAGTGTTCCGCCGTCGATGTAGCGCGTGCCGAAGCCGGTGATGTTCATCGTCGCGCCGGAGGCGATCGAAAGTGAGCCGGCGCCGGTGAGGGTGGAGTCGGCGCTCCAATCGACGATGCCGGCCGGCGTCGTGCTGATCGCGCCGGTGACGTTGAGCGTGCCGCCGTTCATGGTCAGGCGATTAACGGCGATGGCGGAGCCGGTCACGTTGACCTGCCCGCCGTTGATCTCGAAGTTGCCGGCACCGGTCAGGGTCGCGGCGCCCGAGAGCGTGTACGTCGCGCCGTTGAAGAGCAGCCGTCCCGCCGCGCCGGCGTTGAAGATCGCGCTGCTCGTGCCGCCGGACGTCAGATTGAGCGTGCCGCTCTGGATGTCCACCGTGCCGCTGTTGTTGAAGCCGTTCGAGGTAATCGTGGTGGTGTTCGTGGCAGTCGTCTTCCGGAATGTGCCCGCGTTGTTGAATGCCTGCCCCGGCAAGCAGCAGTGGAAGTAGATGATCTGATCGTTGGTCGCCAGGAAAAGGCCGCCGGCCAGATTGTTGATGACGCCGGAGTCGTAGACCGAGATGTTGTTGCCGCCGCTCCAGTTGATCGTGCCGCTGTTGTTGATTGTGCCGCCGTCGATGTAACGCGTGCCGAAGCCGCTGACGTTGAGCGTTCCGCCTGCGGCGACGTTGAGCGTGCCTGCGCCGCTGAGCGTGGCGTCGGCATTCCAGTCGATGACGCCGGTCGACGTAGTGCTGAGCGATCCGCCGCCGTGGATGTCAAGATTGCCGCCGGCCAGCGTCATGTGATTGACGGTGAGGCCGGCTGCGGAAACGGCGATCTGCCCGGCGGCAAGCTGGTAGTTGCCGTTGCCGGTGAGCGTGGCGCCGGTGCCGAGCGTGTAGACGCTGCTGACGAAGATCGCGCCGGGCGAGGTGGCGTTGAAAACGCCGGTGCTGGTACCTCCCGATCCGAGAATGACCGAGCCGCTCTGGACGTCGAGCGTGCCGCTGTTGTTGAAGCCGTTGCCGTCGATGGTGGTCGTGCTCGTGCCGGCGGTCTTGCGGAACGTGCCGGCGTTGTTGAACGCCTGCGGCGCGCCGCAGCAGTGCTGGTAGATGAGCTGATCGTTCGTAACGAGAAACAGCCCCGTGGCCAGGTTGTTGATGACGCCGGAGTTGTAGATCGAGAGATTGTTGCCGCCGCTCCAGTTCACGGTGCCGCTGTTGTTGAGCGTTCCGCCGTTGATGTAGCGGGTGCCGAAGCCGCTGATGTTCAGCGTCCCTCCCGGCCCAACCGCCACCGTCGTATCGACCTCGGCATCCGCAGTCCAGTTCATGACGCCGTTCACGCTCAGCGGACCACTACCGAGGAGACGTCCGCTGCCGAAGGTCAATGCGCCGCTCGCGGTCACGCTGCCGGGAGTCGTGAAGGTGATGTCGTGACTGACGCCGAGGTCGAGAGTCTGCGTGCCGGTCGCGCCGCCGCCGACGCTCAATGAGTTGAAGGACGGCGTGACGTCGAGATTGACTGTGTAGGTACCGGCCGCGTCAATGACCACGTCGTTCGATGCCGTCGGCACGGTGCCGGTGGACCAGTTCGAAGGTGTGTTCCAGTTGCCGCCGCTGGCGTTGATCCAGTGCGCGGTGGTGATGACCGTGAAGGCGCTTGCGCTGGTGGCGGTGCCGCCGCCGGTGACGACGGAGATCGTGCCGCTGGTCGCTGACACGGGTACGGTGACGGTGATCTGCGTACTGCTGTCGCCGGTGAACGTGGCGGAGGTGCCGTTGAACTTGACGGCGCTGACGGCGGTGAAATCGGTGCCGGTGATGACGACGCTGGTTCCGCTGTTGCCGGAGCCGGGCGTGAAGCCGGTGATCGTCGGTGCGGGCGCGGCGATGTAGCACTTGCCGAACGTGCCGGCGCCGAAGACGGTCTGGATCTCCGTCGAAGAAAGGACGCGGTTGTACATCGTCACTTCGTCGATGCGGCCAGGGAAGAAGCTGGCCGGAGACGCATTGTCGATGTCGGCGCCGAGGAGCAGCGGATGCGTGTCGTAGCCGATGGCAGGCGTCGCCGCGGCAGTACCGGCAGAGGCGCCGTCGAGATACAGCTGCTGCGTCGTGCCGTCATACGTGTAGGCGAAGTGGTGCCACGCGTTCGTGGTGGGGAAGGTGCTGGTGGAGAAGGCGTCGATGGAGGTCGTGTCGCCGTAGCCGGCGGCGATGGCGCCGTTCGCGGCGATGTAGACGACGAAGGAGTCCGAGAAGCTCGCCCCCGCCGTTTTGGAAACGATCGTACGAACTCCCGTTCCGCCGGTGAGGTTGAACCATCCCTCGATGGTGAATGCGCTACGGTGCAGCGTGGCGTTGTCCGGCGCGCTGACGTAGGCGGTCGTTCCGTTTAGACTGAATGCCTGCCCGGCCTCGCCGGTCGTGTACGACGCGCCGCCATTGGCGGTGGCGAAGTTGGGACCGATCGAATCGACGCCGTTGTTCTCGGCGCGATACCACGCCACCGCGCCGCTGGGGATGGCCGTGCACGACGTCGGAGTGACCGTCGTGGTCTTGCTGGCGCTGTTGTTCGCCGTGTTCGGATCGGGCTGCGTGCCGGTCACGCTCGCCGACAGCGTCAGCGTTCCCGGGATCGTCGGCGTGACGACGATGGACGGGAAGAAGTTCACTGACGCACCGATCGAGCTCCAGCTGCACGTCACCGCTCCGGCCGACGGCGTACACGTGCCGCTGTTCGTCGGCGTCGAGGAGACGTAGGTGGAGTTCGACGGGAGCGTCACGGTCAGCACGGGGTTCGTCCCCTGCGACGTGCTGTTGTTGAAGAGCTGGACGGTGAAGGTGACGTTCCCGCCGGCGAAGGTGATCGGATCTGGCGCGCCGCTGACCCCGACGAGGCGCAGGTCGATCTGATCGTTGACCGTGACCGATCCGCTGACGCTGTTGTTGGCGTTGTTCGAATCGGGCTCCGTGCCGGAGGCGCTGGCGGACAGCGTCGCCGTTCCACCTGCGGTCGGTGTGACGACCACCGTCGCGAAGTAGTTGACCGATGCTCCGATCGAGGTCCAGTTGCAGGTCACGACGCCGGCGGATTGCGAGCAACTCCCGCCGCCCGTCACCGACGCCGAAACGAACGTCGAGGCGGCCGGAATGGTCATCGTCAGCACCGTACCTGTCCCTTGCGAGGTGCTGTTGTTGAAGAGCTGCGTCGAGTACGTGATGTTGCCGGTATTCAGCGTGATCGGATTCGGCGATCCGGTGACGCTGACGATACGGAGGTCGATCTGATCGTTGACCGTGACCGAGCCGCT
>DASYJY010000107.1:0-27612 GCA_035995985.1 Thermoanaerobaculia bacterium
ACATCACGCGACCTCGAGCGACGGGCAACGCGATCAGCGCGATTCCCCCCAGCCGCGTATCGACCGTTGCCGACGTGACAATGTCGCGTACTGCCGTTCGATGGTGCGCTGCGCGAACCTCCAGGCGATAGCGCCCTGGCGGAGCGACAAGCTTGCGCAAGGCGACGGCCTCCCGTGCTGCCAGGGTTGCCGTGAACGATCGGCCGCCCGCCAGGCTCTGAAGCTTGATCGTCACGGGAACGGGCCAGCGATGGTCGCTGTCCAGCGAAACGAGGATGGTGCACGTCGCGTTCGGGGCCGCATCGAAGCGGACCGTCGACCGGGCACCATCCGCACTGATCGCCGCCAACGCGATCAGTGCTACGGAGGTCAGAATCATGTTTCAGCGCCGCGTAGTGCCATGAGACTGCGCCGCGACGTTGATTGGCACCTTCGCCTCGGCACGAAGTGCTGTGTCCGGTGTGAGAACTCGGACCGACGCCACCTGCCAGGTCGCCTTGAACGGTGTCGTGAGTAGTGTCTCTCCGAGGCAGTTCGTTGAACCAAGGTCGCACGATCCGTCCGGATGCATCGCACAGTAGAGGCTCCCTAGGTTTCCCCATCCGGGATCTTGGCAGTAAGCACAGTCCCACCACATCTCGGGATCATCGCAGGCCTTGGGAATACAGGTGTTGCATGCAAATGCGGCCGGTGCGAGGAGTGCAACGAGCAATAGACTGAAGAAAACAGGAAGATATCGTTTCATATGACCCCCTCCGATAACGTTCTAGAGTATCGGTTCGCCACGGATGGATGTCAATACCTGCTTACCGATAGATGGAGGACTGGACTCGTCGTCATCTATTTCTTAGCAAGAGCGACGGGATTCGATTTGGTCGGGCAGGGGGGATTTGAACCCCCGACCACCTGAACCCCATTCAGGTACGCTACCAGGCTGCGCTACTGCCCGACTCGAGTTCGCATCCTAACACGGGCACTGAGGGGGTATTCCGAGGCGAGAACCCGTATTCGTCGGGCCGCCGGCGCTACGCGGTTCCGGCAGTCGCGATACAATCCCGCGTCTCCATGGACATCCCTCCATCTCGTAGCGCGACGGCCCTTCGTGCTCGGTGAGCATGCCTACCTGGTACTTGCTCCTCGCCTTGCTGTTCATCATCGCGAACGGATTCTTCGTCGCTGCTGAATTCGCGATCATCAAAGTGCGGCCGACGCAGCTTGCGGAGATGGCCGCCGAGGGGAGTTCGCGCGCGCGCATGGCGCGGCGCATCATCAAGAAACTCGACAGCTACCTCTCCGCAACGCAGCTCGGCGTCACGCTCGCGTCACTCGCACTCGGATGGGTCGGCGAGCCGGCATTCGCGTCGCTGATCCAGCCGCGGCTGGCGTTCTTCGGCGTCTACAGCGTCGCCGTCGCACACACCATCGCGGCATCGATCGCATTCGTGGTGATTTCTTCGCTGCACATCATCGCGGGCGAGCTCGGTCCCAAGTACCTGGCCATCGACAAGACCCTCGGCACCGCTCTCTGGTCGGCGCATCTGCTCCGCGCGTTTTACGTGCTGATGTTTCCGATCATCTGGATCCTCAATCACACGACGAACCGCGTTCTGCGCCTCATCGGAATCAAGCCGGCCAGCGACACGGAGATGGTGCACTCGCAGGAGGAGCTGCGCCTCATCCTCGCGCACTCGGAGAAAGCGGGGATTCTGTCCGAGGAGAACCGCGAGATCATCGAAGGCGTCTTCCAGTTTTCGAAACGGACGGCGCGTCAGATCATGGTTCCGAGGACAGATGTCTCGGTTCTCTCGACGCTGAAATCGATCGAGGAGAATCTCGAGATCATTCGCACGACGCGCCACACGCGCTATCCCCTTTGCGACGGCACACTCGATCAAACGATTGGACTCATTCACGTCAAGGATCTTTTCCTCGCGCAGCTCCGAGGTCCGGGGCGGACGATGATGGAGCTGAAGCGCGACGTGCTTTTCGTCCCCGAGAACTCCACGGTCGACGCACTGCTCTCGCAGTTCATCGAGCACAAGACACACATGGCGTGCGTGCTCGACGAGTACGGCGGCGCGTCAGGCATCGTGTCGCTCGAGAACATCACCGCGGAGCTGTTCGGGCAGATTCAGGACGAGTTCGACCGCGAGCGACCGGAGATCGAGCCGCTCGGAAACGGACGGTACCGCGTGCGCGGCGACTACCTGATCGAAGATCTTGCGGACCGGCTGAAGGTCGACGTCGGCGAGCCTGCCGAGGAGACGATCGGCGGGTATGTGGCGGCCAGGTTGGGACGCGAAGTCGTGCCCGGTGATCGGACGCAGCTCGGTGATCTGTCGATCGAAGTGCTGGACGCAGAACGCTTTCGCGTCCGTTGGGTGATCGTGCAGACGCAAATGCCTGCAACCGAGGAAGTGGAAGAGAGCGAGGCGCCGTAAGGCGCGCCTCGCTTGGGACTTACGAACGTTTGAAGATGTCGGTCAGCGACTGCCACGCGCGATGCCACATTCCGCCGCGGTTCTGTTCGTGGACCTGCTGGCCGTGCCGCGCAATCCGGGCGTCTTTGAGGATTCGATCCGTCTGCTGAATACGCATTCTGGTCTCTCCTTTTTCATCCTAATAACTGCAAGCGGAAAGCCACTTGTCAGTCGGAATGCCGCGGACGGGACGGCGGCGTCACCTCGTCCTCGTCTTTGTTCGTGACCAGCGCCTGGTCGTGAAACTCGCAAACGATTTCGCAGACGCGCTTCGGATCGTCGACGACATGCAAGCTGTCCACGTCCTCCTTCGTGATGTTGTTCGCGCCGAGGACGGATTTCCGCAGCCAGTCGATGAGGCCTCCCCAGTAGTCGCTGCCATAGAGGATCACCGGAAAGTTCGTGATCTTCTTGGTCTGGATCAGCGTCAGCGCACCCATCAATTCGTCCAGCGTTCCGAAGCCGCCGGGAAACGTGATGAACGCCTCCGAGTATTTGATGAACATCGTCTTCCGCACGAAGAAGTAGCGGAAGGTCATGGCCTTGTCGACGTACGCGTTGACCTTCTGCTCAAACGGCAGCTCGATGTTGCAGCCGATCGACAGCGCGCCCGCCTGCCGCGCGCCTTTGTTGGCCGCCTCCATGATGCCCGGCCCGCCGCCGGTGATGACCGCGAAGCCGGCCTTGCCGATCAGCTCCGCGGTCTTGACCGCGGCGTCGTAGTACTCATTCGCAAGCTGCGTCCGCGCCGACCCGAAAATCGACACGGCCGGATAGACCTCGGCCAGATGATCGAAGCCGGCCACGAATTCGCTCGTGATCCGCAGCACGCGCCACGATTCACTCTGCAGAACCTCGTGGCGGCTCGGCCGGTCGAGCAGCTTGCGGTCTTCGAGCGACTCGCGCGGTTTAGGAGGAATGTGGATTTCGTGGTTTGGCGGCTGGTCGAGGTCAATTGACGACATGGTTGGAGAGCTTATCCCCTACGGCCGCAGCTTGATCACCGCCGTCTCCACGAGCTTGTCGCCCGGGAGGTCGCGCTGCCACGCGGTCGCTTTGACGGTGTCGCTTTGCGAGACGGTGCCGAACGACGTCCGTACTCTGTAGCGGATCGTCGAATCCTCGGCGGGCTGCAGGTTGCCGAAGGTGTAGTGATAGACGTTCGAGCCGGGATCGTGACTCATCGTCACGCCGCGCTCGTGGGTCTCGTCCTCGATGATCAATTGCGGCGGAATCTCGACGTCGAGCAGGATGTCGCGGACGCTGTTCACGCCGCGGCTGCCGACGACGATGTCGATGTTGTCCTCGCCGCGCTCGGGGAGATCCTTGGGATGATTGATGTTCAGTTTCAGAAGCTGGCCGCGTGACGTTACGGCCATGCCGCTCATCTTGCAGCCAGCAGCGGCGATCACGATCACGCTCATCACGGCCAGCGCGGTGATCGTCAGAATGCGTTTCGATTTCATGGACTTCTCCTTTTTCCAGCAAACTCTGCAAGGACCAGTCCCACAACATCAGGCACCGCACTTGCGGTAAAAGACTTCTCCGCATGGCGTACTACCTCGGCGTCGACGGCGGCGCGTCGAAAACGGCGGCGCTGGTCACGGACGATGACGGCCGCGCGCTCGGTGACGGGCTGGCCGGTCCGTCCAATCACCTGCGCGTCGGCATCGAGACGGCCGCGCGCAACATCGAGCGCGCTGTGAACAAGGCGCTCGTCGCGGCCGATGTGGCCAGCCGCGAGATCGCCTGGACCTACTGCGGCATCGCCGGTGCCGATCATCCCGCGCATCGGCAGGAAGTGGTCGACTCGCTGAGCGTCTTCTTTCCGCGCGGCAATTTCACCGTCGACAACGATGCCCGCATCGCCCTCAGCGGCGCGATCGGCTTCGGCGCCGGCGTTGTCGTTATCGCCGGCACCGGCTCCGTCTGCGTGGGACGAAACGAAGCCGGCGACGAGGCGCGCGCCGGCGGATGGGGACCGCTGGTCGGCGACGAAGGGAGCGGCTTCGCCATCGCCCGCGCCGGACTGGCGGCGATTCTGCGCGCGTACGACGGGCGCGATCCGGCAACGCTCATGACCGAGTTGTTGAAGCGCGACTACGACATGACGCCGCCGGATCTTCCGCGCTTCGTTTACGCAACACAGACGCACGCCGACGACATCGCCCGCGTCGGCAAGCTGGTTATCGATGCCGCGGAAAATGGCGACGCTCCCGCCCACGAGATCGTCGAGCGCGCCGGCGGCGAGCTGGCCGCGGCGGTCGTGGCGGTCGCGAACAGGCTCGGCCTGACGTCAACCGACTTTCCCGTCGCCTACGTCGGCGGCGCGTTCAACGCTGGCGAGACGCTGCTCGCGCCGATGCGCCGCGCCGTCCTCGCGGCCGCGCCGCGCGCGCGCATCGTGCCGCCGGCGCACACGCCAGTGGAAGGGGCGGCGCGGATGGCGATCCGCGCCGCAACAAATCCGCGGCCGACGCGCGCCGGAGCCTAGAAGCGCAACGACAATCCGCCCGAGAAAATCACCGGATTGATCTTCACCTTCGTCGTGGCCGTGCCATTCGTAAACACGGCGTTCGCCGACGACTTGATCGGCACGTACTTGCCATCCGCCGTCAGCGCGATCATGCGCGAGAGGCGGAACGACACGCCGCCGTTCAACGCCAGGCCGACGTCATCTTTGAAGTCGATGCGCGTGAGGTTCGGCGTGCCGAAAACATTCGCCCTCTCGAAGAGGACGTACGCCGCACCCGCGCCGACGTACGGATCGATGAAGCCGTTCGGCGCGAAATGCCACTGCAGTACGCCCGTCAGAGGCGTCATGCGGAAGCCGTTGGTGAACGCTCCTCCACCGGTGACGGGACGCGGACGCAGTGTCGCTTCCGGCCGAACCTGTACGATGTCAAACGCTGTCGATATGTGGTTGCCGAAAAAGATATTCGCCCCGATTCCGTATCCGAGCTTTCCGTTGAAATCGATATTGAGCGGCTGATTCGGCGCCGGCGAGTTGAACGTGCCGCTGCTGTTGGGATCGACCCAGGCCGCCCATCCGGTGAGATCGAACGTGCGGTCCGCGGCAATCGCCGGAACGGCGGTAATGCAGGTGAGAACGAGAGCAATGCGCATCCACTTCATGACGTAAAACCTCCGGCTTGCGCCAGAAGCAAAAAATGTGACCTCAGCAGTACGCTCAGCGTGACAGTTTCGCCAAGAACTCGTTGGCGTTCGCAAACGTGGACGATGCATCGCCCTCGACGATCGCGCGGACGATCTCGGCGACCGCCTCGGCGTGTGGCCGCAGGTTTTCGCGATTGGCGTCGAGGATTGGCGTCCAGACGGACGCTTCGCTGCCGGCCAAGCGAAGGAACGTCCGCAGTCCCGGCCCGGCGAAGCGGAGATCGATCTGCTGATCGTGAAGATAGGCGGCGAGCGCCGTCGAAAGAATCTGCGGAAGGTGACTGGTCAGCGCGACGGCGCGATCGTGTTCCGCGGCGGCGACGATCTCCGCATTTGCTCCGCAGGCAGCGATGATTTCGCGGACCGTTGCGTCGTCGCGGTCGATGAACCAGGTTGCGCCTTCAAAGAGATCGGCGCGGGCAGCGGCGATCCCTCGGCTCGCCGCGCCGGCTAGCGGATGACCGGCGACGAAGCGGTCATCCGCGACGGCGCGCAGAGGCGCCATCACGCTGCACACTGAGGTGATGAGCGGAGCGCTGGCGGCGGCGAGGAGATTCACGGCGACGTCGACCGGGGTGGCGAGGATCACCACATCCGCCTCGACATCGATTGACGGCACGCGCTCGTCGGCGGCCTCGCCCGGATCGAGGTCCGGATCGGAGTCGACGAAGGCGACGTGCCATCCGCGGCGGCGCAGCGCGAGGCCGATCGATCCTCCGATGAGACCGAGTCCGGCGATCAGCGCGCGCCGCGCGGACATCACTGCGTCATCATGATCAGCGTGCGGTCGACCGTCTGCGACGTCGAGACGTCGAAGTACGGCCGCTGAATCGTAATGCGAGGACGATTCGGTTTCGGATCGATCTCCGCGGCGCGATACGTCCCCACCGCTTTCGACAGATCGACTTTGACGTTTAGCTTCTGCGCGACCGGAACGATGGCCGCAACGTCCCTGGGCAGATCGCCGGTGCGGTAGTAGGCGGGCGGCTTGGCGGAGCTGAGGTTGTTCGTCGCGTCGGGCGCAACTTTGTTGTAGCCGTACGACTGCGCGTAAAACTCGGCGACCTTGTCGATCGGCGCGTCGGTGTCGTAGATCGCGATCGGCGGAATGTCGTCGTTCGGACGCAAGACCTTGCGGGCCTGCTTCCAGAGATCGGTGAGCTGCGCGAGATACCGCGAACCGGGATAGATCGTGAACGCAAACGACTCCGGCTCCGTCGATTCTTTTTTCTCTTTGCCGCAGCCGGCGGCCACGAGCGCGATGAGCATCGCGGCGGCGAGCAAACGTGTACTTCTGTTCATGCTGAATTGCCTCCAGGTCATTGATTCGACTCTAGCATACGGACTCCGAGTGAAAACCGTTTCCTACTTCGCCGCCGCCGTGGCGCGGTCGCGCGCGGCGCGGAACTCGTCGCCCGCTTTCCAGTTCGGCATCGCGGCAGAGTTCGCGCCTTCCCATCCCATCCAGATTCCCAACTGCCCCATTTGCACGGCCTCGGACCAATCCCACTGCGGATCGAATTGATCGCTCGGCTGGTGATAGTGATTGGCGCGGAAATCAGTCGACCACTGCGCGCCGAAACCGGCCGGCTTGCCGATGACGTCGTGTCCCGGATCGATCGAGAACGCTGGGATGCCGACCTTGCCGAAACTGAAATGATCGGAGCGGTAGTAGTGGCCCTGCTCCGGTTCGGGATCGGGGATGATCGACAGGCCGAGGGCGCTGGTGATGCGCTGTGCGGCCGGATAGAACGTCGTCCGCTCGATGCCGTTCATGTTGACGTCGCGTACGCGCCCAAGCTCCGGGATCATGTCGTAGTTGATGCCGAGGGCGATGCGGCCGGACGGAAGCGGCGGATTCTGCGCCAGGTATGCCGACCCGATCAGCCCCTGCTCCTCGGCGGCGACGGCCGCGAAGTAGACACTCCGTTTCGGCGCCGGCATCTGCGTCCAGACGCGCGCCATCTCCAGCAGGATCGCGCAGCCCGAGGCGTTGTCGAGCGCGCCGTTGTAGATCGTGTCGCCCGATTTGTCGGCAGGTCCGACGCCGAGGTGATCGTGGTGCGCGGAGTAGAGGATCGCTTCATCGCGCAACTTCGGATCGCTGCCGGGAAGCTTCGCGATGACATTCGTCGTGTTGAACGAACGCAGCTTGCTGACGACATTGCCGGTGAGTTTGATGCCGAGCGGCACCGGCTGGAAGCTGCGCGACGATGCCTGCTGCGTCAGCGCATTCAGGTCCTGTCCCGCCGCGGCGAAGACGGCTCGTGCTTCCTCCTCGGTCATCCAGCCGGCGAACTTCAGCGCGGGCGCGCCGGGCTTGTTCTTCATGAACGAGTTCTCGCTGCCCCATGAGTTCGAGACGACGTTCCAGCCGTAGCCGGCGGCGGGCGTGGTGTGAATGAGGATCACGCCCGCGGCGTTTTTCGATATCCCGATCTCGTACTTGTAGGTCCAGCGTCCGTAGTACGTCCGCGCGTTGCCTTTGAAGAGATCGGGCTCCTGCGCGTTCGCGGGCGGATCATCGACGAGCATCACCAGCGTCTTGCCGCGCGTGTCGAGCGATTTGTAGTCGTCCCATTTGTACTCAGGAGCGACGACGCCGTGACCGACGAAGACGAGATCGGAGTCGATGGTGTCGTTCTCGGTCTGCGTCTGGTTTTGTCCGACGATCTGATCGCCAAACTTCAATGCCGTGCCGATCGCAGTCCCGTTCTTCGTGAACGCGAGCGACGACTTGTCGCGATCGGTGGCGATGCCGAGGAGCGGAACATTCTGGTAGTAGGTGCCGCCGTCGCCGCCGGGTTGGAGGCCGTACGCCTCGAACTGCGCCGCGATGTACTGCTGCGCGATCTCATCGCCCCGCGTTCCAGGTCCGCGGCCTTCGAGAAGATCGCTGGCGAGGAACTGATCGTGGGCAGCCATGGCCTTGCCGCTGAGGAGGGACATCCCTCGCTTGACGGGAGCCGGGGCGGTGTCTTTCGAAGCCCTATGTGGCGCAGACACTCTTGTCTGCGTCGCCGCGAAAACGGGCAGCGCGAAGAGGGCGGCGAGGGCGATGATCGAGCGCAGTCGGTGCATGTCGATACTCCTTTATTTGTGGTTGCCGGACTGGCTGAGTCAGCCGGGCAGGCCGGGAAAGCGCCAACGATACCGCAGGCTATTAGAAACGTAGGAGCCTCGAGGGTGCCAAATCCCTACCTGCCGTAACCAAACGTTCACCGAACTGGCTCCTATGCGCGCCTGATCAAAGAAAAATGCTGATTGTTACGAAAAAGAGGGTAGGGATAGCGGGAGATAAATCACTCCTAGACAGAGTGCGATATATGTTCACCGAAACCTCAGACGTGATCGGCGACCTGAAGATGCCGCTGCAGGAGCGGGTGGTCGACAAACTGGCGGACATGCTTTTCGCCAGCGACATGATCCTCGACATGCTCCGCGACGAGCGTTCCTACAAGTCAGCCGCGCACCTCACGAGCGTCGAACCGTCGGTGCGCCTCGTCTACGATCAGATCAACGAGCTGATGAAGCAGTTGACCGATTGAGAGGCGAAGTGGCCCGCGCGTGGATGCGACGCTCGGAGTACCGCCCCGGAAGGCACCCATCCGTGTCCCCCGCCGAAGTCATCCGCCAGCAACGGGCGGGATGAACGCAAGCTCGTCGCCATCGCGCAACAGTTCGTCGGCACCGACGTAGCTCTCGTTGACGGCAATCATCGGCGGCTGGACGTAGTCACGAAGCTCGGGATGCCGATCGCGCAGCCGCTGCCAGACGTCGCCGGCACGCGTTCCCTCGGCGACATCGATCACCTTGTCGGTGCGGCCAGCGATGTCGCGCAGGACGGCGAAGAAGAGGAGCGTGATTTTCATCGCCGCGCATTCTATCTGCGTAGAATTGCGCCGCCGTGGAATCGCGATTCACATCTTCGATGACTGTCGACGCAGCGCTGGCGCAACACCCCGCCGCGCGATGGGTGTTCGCCGCGTATCACATCGGAGGCTGCGACGGCTGTTCGTCGGCCTCGAACGAGACGCTGGCCGAGGTCGCGGAAGGGTATCGGCTGGATCTCGAGAAGCTGCTGTCGGACTTAAACAGGCTGGCGTGATCTCGATGCCTTGGACAAATTTGCAAGGCTCGTCGAGGCCTTCGCAAAATTTGCCAGCACGCCAAAAGGCGATTTGGGAGCCATTTCCGAGAGAGCGCGAGAGAAATTGCTCCTGAAACCGTCACTTATTTAACTTGGCAGGGGCCGTGCAGTAAGGCGGGGCACGATGAAACAGGTTTCGACAGCTTCGAGACCGCAACGCGGGTCCCATCTCACTCGCCCGCGTCTAGTGGCTACTGCGAGCCCCCTCCTAAACTATTGGACCGATTTTGGACGATTATTCACTTTGCTTCCTTGAATCCCACCAACTGGCCGCAGCAGTCCAAACCAAAGCGATGTACCACAACGGAGCCGAAAGGCTCCGTTAGTGCTTTTGGGCGATACCATTCGCGCGTGAAGCGGAAAATCAAATCGTATCCGCCGCTCTCCTCCTTCGCCACAACCGGCGGTTGAGCGTGCAAGCTGGGTCAGGATGACCTTCACTCCGTCCTGGCAAAACTCCCTTCCCAGGAAGGGCTGGGGGATCTTGTCGTCGGTTACGGCACCAACGATGACGCGGCGGTCGTACGCATCTCCGGAGATATCGCCATCGCACAAACCGTCGATTTCTTCACGCCCATCGTCGACGATCCCTACCTTTTCGGCGCGATCGCCGCGGCGAACTCGGTCTCCGACATCTACGCGATGGGCGCCACGCCGATCCTCGGACTGGCCATCGCCGCCTTCCCTACCGACGTCCTGCCGCTCGACGTTCTGCAGGAAATCCTGCGCGGCGGTTCGGAGAAAGCGGCCGAGGCGGGATTCCCGATTGCCGGCGGCCACACGATCATCGACGATGTACCGAAGTACGGCCTCGCGGTGACCGGCGTCGTCAGCGTAGCGAAGCTGGTGCGCAACTCGACGGCGAAACCGGGAGACACGCTCATCCTGACGAAGCCGATCGGCAACGGCATTCTTATCAGCGCGTACCGCGGACTTACGCGTCGCCGTTTTCCGCGCCGCACTCCCCCATCGCTCGATGAGGCAATCCGCTGGATGACGATGCTCAATCGCGATGCGGCGAATGCGATGACCGAGGTCGGTGTCAACGCCGCCACGGACATCACCGGCTACGGACTCGTCGGACATCTGCTCGAAATGTGCGCAGGCTCGGGAGTCGGCGCCGAGGTTCGCGCGAGCGCGGTGCCGGTCCTGCCGCACGTTCGCGACTATCTGGCGCGCGGCTTCCGTCCCACCGGCACGATGCGCAACGTCGATACGTTTGAAAAACGGGTCGATGTTCGTGTGCCGCGTTCCGAGTTCACTTTGATGTGTGATGCGCAGACCAGCGGCGGCCTGTTGATGGCGGTACCGTCCGAGAACCTCGGCGCGCTCGAAGCGCGGATGCAGCGGAGCGGCCTGTTCTATGCAACGATCGGAACGATAAACGAGCGAAGCGGTACGCTGACGCTCCTACCCTGAAAGTCGAGGAGAGAACGATGGACGACAAGAAGGCGCCTGTGGCCGAGCAGCCGTTTCAGACGGTGCAGGGCGAAGACGGAACGACGTGGGTCGAAATCGCCAGCACCGGCACGGACGACGAGGCGCGCATCATCAAGGGCTTCCTCGATGCCGAGGACATTCCGGCGCAAATCGAGAACGTCAGGTTCAGCATGGAGCCGGTCAACTTCGGCACGATGGGCGACATCCGCGTCTACGTTTCCGCCGAAGACGAAGCGCGCGCGCAGCAGTTGTTGAAGCAGCGCGACACGGACTTCAACCGCCTCGAAGACGACGCCGACACGGTCATCACCGACGAAGGGACGGCCGAAATCACCGAGGACGAAGAGATCGAGCCGGCGGAAACCGAATGACCGAAGAGCAGCACCCTCACGACGCGCCTCCGATGATGCCGCGCTGGGTGCCCGGCGTGATCGGCGCCGTGCTCGTGGCCATGGCCGCGCTGGCGGTCTACACCGGATTGCGTTATCGGACGCCGACGCTTGCGAACGGCGTGATGAAGTCGCGCCGTCCGGCGCGGGCGATGACCGGCGGCGCGGGACCTCCGGGCGAGCCGGAGCCGGGCGCGTCGCTGATGTTTCCGGGCGATGCCGACAACGCGCCGGCCGCGCACGATGCCGTCACCGGCCGCGCGCGCGCCGAGATCACCGGTACAGGCCACGGCATCACCTCGACGGTCCGCATCTGGGCGCGCCGCGGAATGATGACGAACGTCGTTCCGGACGATGCGATGGTTTCCGTCAACGATCTCGTCATCGGCCAGGCGAAGCAGTTCGACAAGCCCGACGAGATTTACGACTTCCCCGCGCCGGGCAGCTACACGATCCACATCTCCGCACCTGGCTATAAGGACCAGCAGTTCATCGTCACCGTCGCCGATGACGCGAAGCAGGAGATTGCGCGGCTCGATGTGAAGCTGGTGAAGTGACGCGTGGCTAATGCGCCGCTTGGTGCTCCGCCTGCAGCTTCTTGTGCTCGGTGATGATCTTCTCCTGCAGGTTGCGCGGGACTTCCTCGTAGTGTGATGACTCCATGTGGAAGCTGCCGCGGCCCTGCGTGATCGAGCGCAGCGTCGAACCGTAGGTCAGCATCTCCGAGAGCGGCACGCGCGCCTTCACCGTCTGCGCGTCGCCGTCGGCGTCGACGCCTTCCACGCGTCCGCGGCGAGAGTTGAGATCGCCCATGATGTCGCCGATGTACTCGGCCGGCGCGTTGATGTCGACGTGCATGATCGGCTCGAGCAGCGTTGCGCGCGCCGCCTCCATGGCCTGCTGATACGCCAGCGAGCCGGCGATCTTGAAGGCCATCTCCGACGAGTCGACGTCGTGATACTGGCCGTCCTTCAACCGAACGCGGAAGTCGACCATCGGGAAGCCGGCCAGGAAGCCTTTCTTGCGCGCGTCCTGAATGCCTTTCTCGACGGCCGGGATGTACTGGCGCGGGATCGAGCCGCCGAAAATCTCGTCGACGAATTCGAAGTCGCCGCCGCGCGGCAGCGGCTCGACGGTGATCTTGCAATCAGCGAACTGCCCGTGGCCGCCGGACTGCTTCTTGTGGCGGCCGTGCGCGTCCGCCTGCTTGGTGATCGTTTCGCGATACGGCACTTTCGGCGGATGGAGGATTACGTCGACGCCGTATTTTTTCTTCAGCTTCGACACGACGATCTCGACGTGGAGCTGGCCCTGGCCGGAGATGAGGAACTCCTTGGTCTGCTCGTCGCGGCCGAACTTGATCGACGGATCTTCTTCGATGATGCGGCCGATGGCGACGCCGAGTTTGTCCTCATCGCCGCGCGCTTTCGCTTCCACCGCAAACGAAATTGCGGCCTCGGGATAGTGAATGTGCTCCAGCACGATCGGATGCTGATTCGTGGCGATCGTGTCGCCGGTGTGTACGTCCTTCAACTTCGCGACCGCGCCGATATCGCCGGCGCGCAGCTCCGGAACGGAAACCTGCTGCTTGCCCTGAATGAGCTGGAGCTTGCCGACGCGCTCTTCGTGATCCTTGGTCGTGTTCCAGTACGGATGATCCGACGTGAACGTGCCGGAGTAGACGCGGAAGAGCGAAACGCGGCCGGAGAATGGATCGGAGAAGGTCTTAAACACGAGCGCCGACGGAAAGGCCTCGGCGCGGCGATCGAATGTCGTCGGCTCGCCCTTTTTGTTCTTTCCATCGACTGTCTTGAACTCGTCCGCCGGCGGTAGCAGCGCCACGATGCAGTCGAGAATCGCGTGGCCGCCGATGTTGTGCGCGGCCGAATCGAGGACAACCGGGAAAATCTCGTGATGTCCGACTTCGCGCTTCAGACCATCGAGCAACTCTTCCTGCGATAAGCCGCCTTGATCGAAGAAGCGCTCCATCAACGTGTCGTCGCCCTCGGCCACCTTCTCGATCAGCTGCGCGCGGTAGTCGTCGGCCTCGGCTTTCAACTCCGCGGGAATGTCGATCTTTTCGTACTTGCCGGAACCGTCCGCCGCGTACTTCCACGCCTTCATCGAAACGAGATCGATGACGCCGGCGAAGTCTTTCTCCTCGCCGATCGGAAGCTGGATGGGGACGACATTCTTGCCGAACTTTTTCTGCAGTGCGTCGAGCGTGCGCGCGAACGAGGCGCGCTCGCGATCCATCTTGTTGATGACGATGAGCCGCGGCAGCTCGAACTCGTCGGCGAACTTCCACACGCGCTCAGTCGAAACTTCCACTCCCGTCACGCCGCTGACGACGATCGCGGCGGAGTCGGCCACGCGCATCGCCGTGCGCGCTTCCATGACGAAGATGCCGAAACCCGGCGTGTCGATGAAATTGATCTTCGTGTTCTGCCACTCCGCGAACGCGATGGCCGTGGAGATCGAGTGCTTGCGATCGATTTCGTCCTGATCGAAGTCGGTGACGGTGGTCCCGTCGTCGATCCTTCCCAGCCGCGTGATGGCGCCGGCGTTGAACAACAGTTGCGTGACCAACGTCGTTTTGCCGGTGTCGTTGTGGCCGACAACGGCCACATTCCGGATCTCAGAACCCGAATAGACCTTCATGTTGGCTACCTCGCTTGGGGGATTTCACAAAAGGAGGTGAATCATAATTTAAAATGCCGCGCCTCAACAGAATCGAAGAAGCCCGAAGCAACGCGCCGGACGGCCGGAGCGAGGGAGTTATGATTGGCGGCTCAGGCACCTCCCGGATCGGGAGCTGATGCGGGGGGAGAGCGGAACCAGGTGAAGCTCGGCCGGTATGAGATCGTTCGTGAGCTCGGCAAGGGCGCGATGGGCATCGTCTATCTGGCGAAGGACCCGCTCATCGGCCGGCTGGTCGCGCTGAAGACGATCCGCCCCTCGGCGCACGCCGACGACGAAGACACGCGCGAGTTCCAGCTGCGATTCCAGCGCGAAGCGCAGGCGGCCGGCATTCTCAATCATCCTTCGATCGTCACCGTCCACGACATCGGGCAGGACGAGCCCTCGGGTATGTCCTTCATCGCCATGGAGTACGTCGAAGGACAGAACCTGAAAGAGATGCTCGCGCAGGGACGGCCACTCTCATTCGAACAGGCCGCCGACATCTGCGCGCAGGTCGCAGAAGGACTCGACTTCGCGCACGCGAAAGGGATCGTGCATCGCGATGTGAAGCCCGCGAACATCATCCTGCTCGAAGGCAATCGCGCGAAGATCACCGACTTCGGCATCGCCAAGATCACGTCGGGAGTCGCGAACCTGACGACGACCGGCCAGTTCCTCGGCACGCCGAACTACATGGCGCCCGAGCAGATCAAGGGAACGCCGGTTGATGGCCGCAGCGACATTTTCTCGCTCGGCATCTGCCTCTACGAGTGCCTCACGCATCGCAAGCCGTTCGGCGGCGATTCACTGACGTCGATCTCGTACAAGATCGTGCACGAGCCGTTTCCGCCGCTGCACGAGATCAATCCGACCATTCCCGCGGGATTCGCGGACGTGGTCACGCATTGCCTGGAGAAGGATCCGGCCAAGCGCTACCAACGCGGGAAGGATCTCGCCAACGCGTTGCGCGCGGTGATGCGCGGCGAGCGGCCGATGCGTTCGAACGAGCCGATGTTCGCCGACGTAACGGTGGCCACACGCGGCGAGCACGAACGCGTTCCGACGATGGAGATCCCATTCCCTGACGCGGAGCACGGGACGACGATGGAGTCGCCGCAGCCGCTCGATACGAATCCGAGTCCGGGCAACGCGCGGCAGACAGCAGTGCCGTCGTCCGCGGTCAAGCCGGTGAAGGCGCCGAAAGCACCATCGAAACCGATCCTGAAGCCGCTGCTTACCGCGCGCATTCATCCAATTCTCTTCATCGCCATCCCCTGCATCCTCCTGGCGATCCTCGGCGTCTGGATGCTGCTGACGAACGCGAAAAAGGTGAAGGTGCCGGCGGTGGACACACGCGCCGAGGCCAGGGTGGCGAAGGAACGGAAGCTGCGCGAAGACGGCAACCGCCTGGTGCACGAGGGGCGGGTGACGGACGCGTACGACCGCTACGAGCAGCTTCTGAAAATCGCGCCGCGTTCTCCTGCAATCAACGAACTCGTGCAGAAGTTGTCGCAGATCCGGATGCGCGATGAAGCCGGGAAACAGCAGCTGGCGGCCGGGCAGCAGAACTTCGATCAGGGGCTGGCGCTGTACAACGCGAAAAAGTTCGCGGAGTCGATCCCCTTTTTCGAAGCGGCGTTTCACATCAATCCGAGCTCCGACGCCGCCGCCCAGTATCTGAAGCTCGCGCAGCAGGAAGACGAGCGCGTGAAGTCGGAGCGGGCGGCGGCACGCGCGGCGCGGACGTCGACACAGCCGCGGCAGACGCAGACGGCCGCACCGATCGTCACGACGACGCATCCGACGACCACAGCGCATCCCGGCCCGCCGCCGATCACGGCCGCCGGCACCGCGTCGATTACGACCATCGTCAACAGCACCGTGGCCGACGGCTACATCGTCGTCCGCGCCGGCTCCGACGAGGTGGCGCGCGAGAACCTCTGGGGCGAGCGGCGCATCTTCCACACGCACATCCCGCGGCAGGTGAACGTGACCAAGGAGTTTCCCGCGAAGAATGCCGATCTCGATTTCTGGGTAGTGATCCCTTCCCTCGGCATGAGCGAGCGCCGCACGCTGCGCGCACAGTCGTTCGAGCCGGGCGTGAATCGAAAGCTCGTCATCAGCATCGATCCGAAGAGCAAACGGGTCGACTTCCAGTTCAATTGAATACCTTCGCAATCGCCTCCCGCGATGAGCTGTGGCTGCGCGGTACGTTGACCGAGTCGCGGCTGATGCACGGCATCGCGACGCAGGGCGGCGATGCGATCGAGGCGAGCGACACACGCGATGAGCAGCTCGTGCTCGCGTGCGCGGTTGCGCTCGACGAGGCTCGCACGGCTGTCGCGTCTTTCCGCGATGCGCGAGTGCGCGTGGTCGTGCGCGCGTTGCGCGAGAACGACGTCGAGTCGGTCGAGACGACGATGACGATCGCGGTCGATGGCGTGTCGGTCGTAACCACGCCGTCGAATGCGGCTGCCGATTACGAATTGCTGCATCGACCTCGGAATGGATCCGCGCCGTTGCGCGGGCCGATCGTTTGGCAGAACGGTTCCGCTGCCGTGCTGCTGCACGAGGCGTTCGGTCACGCCAGCGAACACGATGTTGCTCCAGTGGCGTGGCCGCGGTGGCTTTCGATCGACGCGCCGCTGACTCCGCAGCGGGAGACCTTTCGCGACGTTCCGCTGATGCGCATGGCGCATCTCATCGCTAGGC
Source organism: Thermoanaerobaculia bacterium (assembly GCA_035995985.1). Classification (GTDB taxonomy): domain Bacteria; phylum Acidobacteriota; class Thermoanaerobaculia; order Gp7-AA8; family Gp7-AA8; genus JADGNZ01. The sequence continues at coordinate 17,031 of DASYJY010000107.1, forward strand.
AAGCCAACGCTCCATTCGCTCTTCGCGACGAATACATCGAGGTGCAACTCGTCGCCGGAGGTGCGTACGATCCGATCACCGACATGGTGACGGTCGACGTGGCCGTATCGTCTGCCGGTCGCTTCACGATCCGGCGTTCGCGCGCCGAAATCGCCGCATCGCTGACCGGCGCATCCGGCGAACCGATTCGCTATCCCGGCGTGATCTGTTCGCGCGAAGGGCAGGAGTTGTACGTCGCGTCGCACGCGCCGGTGATGATCACGGACGGAGTGTTATGACCGAGGTCTACCGAAAGTGGGGGCGCGTGGTCCGGTACGAGAACGAAACCTTCATTTGCGTTTCGGAATCTGGCGAGGCGTTGGAAAAAGATGGTGTGTTTCAGGCGCGGCCCGCACAGACAGGAGTGTCTGTGCCACACGCGACTGGCGCCGATCTCGAAGACTTCCGCGAAAAAATACGGATCTATGTGACAGAGACGCAGACCAATGTGGCACAGACACTCTTGTCTGTGCGGCACGGCAGGATTGAACGCTTCATCGCCTCCGCCGGAAGCGCAACTCATCAAACAAATGGCATCACCTGGACGGAGGAGTCGCGCCGCGTTCACATCGCGCTCGTCAATCCGCCGCTGCGCGCACTGATCGACCTCGCGACGTTCGATGTTGAAATCGTGACCGCGATTGCCGATACCCTTGCGCGCGCGGGAGCCGAGCGGAGCGCACCAAAACACATTCGCCTCGCTCCAAACGTCTCCGCCGCCCTTCTCCCGTCGCTCGTCGGCGAACTGGCGATGGAGCAGAGCGGCGGCGGTTTCGACGGACGCGGCCAACCCATCGAGACGCGCGCGGTGACGCACGACCCGCCGCCGAACTGGTATCGGCCGGGCTATGCGACGCGCCCCATTCGCGCATGGCTCAACATCCGCGCACTGCCGTTTGGCCGCGTCGATCCAGATGCGCCGCTCGGTATCGCGCTACTGGAACCTGTTCACGGCACGACGCTTCAAGTTCTCTGCATTGATGGCGACGATGTTTTTCTCACGACCGTCGACGCATCACACATTGTCGCGGTTTCGCCAAAGACGCCGCTCTTGTACCCATATGCGGCCGGTTCGTTCGGCGCCGAGATGATGCTATGACGTACAGGTGGGGCAAGCCGGTGCCGGCGCCGGCCGCGCCGATCCGCAAGCGGCCATCGAATCGCAAACGGCGATGATTTTTCCTTCACCGGAGATGCGCAGGATGCGCGGAACGCGGTCGACATGTTCCTTCATGCGCGGGGCGTCGATCGGATCTAGGAAGTATGCCTCGACGGCGGGAGGAACCTCCTTGAGAATGCCGGCAGCCGCGGACTTGGGCGCCAGCGACACGAGCGTGAAGTCCGCGTTGCCAGCTTGTACCGCATGCTGGAGCTCGGTACGGCAAGCAGCACATCCTGGAAGCGCGAATACCAGGAACGACTTTCGCCGCCATTTTTCCGGACCGAGGATCAGAGCACGGCCGGTCACATCGACGACGTGAATCGTCGGTGCGACCTGGCCGGCCTGAAATGGCGATGAGGCCACACGCCCGTTCCTTGCATGAACCCCTATGATCTCCGTCAGTCGCCGGCGGAGATTCCAATTCGAGTAGAGCAGCGCTGCGAATGCGAGGACGAACGCGGTTTGAAACCCTTTGACAGCAACCGTTCGCAACGTCACTGGAGCGCCTATCTCCTAGAAATCGCACCAAGCAGACGACGTTTGACAGCCCCAAGGCTCGCCGTTTGAGTCGATTCCCGAGCAAACGGTGGTCCAGCATAAATATTCACCGTCGTTGCACGTCCATGAATCGCCGGTCGACCATCGCGACCGCACGCCTTCATCAAAGTGGCCGTTCTGGCAATCACGGTAATGCTCGCCGACTTGGGTGGTCATTGTATCGTCAGAGTAGTACATGACATCCACGCCAAACTCAGGGAGCGCCTGAGCAGACGACATGATGCCAGCTGTGAGCAAGCCAGCCAACATCAGAATCTTAACCGCTTTCCACATAGTATATCCCTCCTTAGGGATGAGCAGACTAACATGCTGGACGGAAGGGAGGTAAGAATATTTTAGCACCTTCCGCATCGCGTCCAGTCACCGGAACGCGCGCTCGCGCGTCGAGATGTGCTTTAGAATCGCGGCGCCTATGCCGACGAGCATCCGACAAATCGAGTTCCTGGCGCGGTCGATCGTGAACCGGCTGGAAGACCGCGGCTTGGTCGAATTCGTCGATGCCGAGATCGGCATCGACGTCGTCACGAAAACGCTCGAGGACAACTTCGCCGCGTACGACGCCATCGAAGCCGAGGCGCGTATCCGGCTGGTGAAATCGATCGGCACGCGCGAACCGTCCGAGGTCGAAGTGACCGAGGCGATGAGGCGCGTCGCCGCGGAACGGAATGTGACGCTGTGATGGGCCGCGATCTCGACGAACTCGAACGCCGGAAACGCGAGAGCGAGCTTGGCGGCGGCGAGAAACGCATCGAGCGGCATCACGCTGAGGGAAAGAAGACGGCGCGCGAACGCATCGCACTGCTCTTCGATACCGGCTCGTTTCAGGAGCTCGACCAGCTGGTCGTTCATCGCTCGACCGACTTCGGCATGGAGAAGCAGCGCATCTCCGGCGACGGCGTCGTCACCGGCTACGGCACGATCGGCGGTCGGCTCGTCTACGCGTTCGCGCAGGACTTCACCGTCTTCGGCGGATCGTTGTCGGAAACGCACGCCGCCAAGATCGTGAAGGTGATGGATCTGGCGATGAAAAACGGCGCGCCGATCGTCGGCCTCAATGACTCGGGCGGCGCGCGCATTCAGGAAGGGGTCGTATCCCTCGGCGGCTACGCGGATATTTTTCTCCGCAACACGCTGGCCTCGGGCGTCGTACCGCAGATCTCCGCGATCATGGGACCTTGCGCCGGCGGCGCGGTCTACTCGCCCGCCATCACCGATTTCATCCTGATGGTGAAGAAGACCAGCTACATGTTCGTGACCGGCCCGGACGTGATCCGCACGGTGACGCACGAAGAGGTGACGAAGGAAAAACTCGGCGGCGCGGACACGCACAATCAAATCTCGGGCGTGGCGCACTTCGCGGCCGATTCGGATGAGGACTGCATCGCTACGATTCGCGAGCTGCTGTCGTACCTGCCGTCGAACAACATGGAGGAGCCGCCGCGCGGGACGACGACGGATGACGTGAACCGCGTCGACGAGCATCTCGACACGTTCATCCCCGATTCGCCGAACCAGCCGTACGAAATCCGCGATCTGATTCGGACGATCGCGGACGAAGATCATTTCCTCGAAGTGCACCAGCATTTCGCGCGCAATCTCGTGGTCGGATTCATCCGGCTGAACGGACATCCGGTCGGCGTCGTCGCGAATCAGCCGGCGTTCCTGGCCGGTGTGCTCGACATCAACGCCTCACGGAAGGGCGCGCGCTTCGTCCGCTTCTGCGATGCCTTCAACGTCCCGCTGCTCGTGCTCGAAGACGTTCCCGGATTTCTGCCGGGCACCGATCAGGAGTACGGCGGCATCATCATTCACGGCGCAAAGCTGCTCTTCGCGCTGGCCGAGGCGACCGTGCCGAAGATCACTGTGATCACGCGGAAGGCGTACGGCGGCGCGTATTGCGTGATGAACTCGAAGCACATCCGGGCGGACATGAACTACGCGTATCCGACGGCGGAGATCGCGGTCATGGGCGCCGAGGGAGCGGTCAACATTCTGTACAAAGGGACGAAGGACCGCGATGCGAAGATCGCCGAGTACAAAGAGAAATTCGCGAACCCGTACATCGCGGCGGAGCGCGGCTACGTGGACGAGATCATTGAGCCGCGCTTCACGCGCCGCAAACTGATCACCGCGTTTGCGATGCTGCGCAACAAGCGCGACAAGAATCCGCCGAAGAAGCACGGCAACATCCCGCTGTAGCCCGCCGCACGAAGCTGTTACGGCTTACGGAACAGCTCGTCCGCGCCATCACACGCGGACGTACAATCCGTCACTGCACTTCAAGGGAGGATTTATGCGCCGGTTTCTGACCGCGGTCGTGTCGTTCGCACTCTTTGTTATCCCGTCCATCGCACAGAACTTTGGACCGCTGCCTCCGCTCACGGCGCATGTCGACGTCAACGTCGTCAACGTGGATGTCACCGTCACCGATCGCCACGGAAAACCGGTCATGGACCTGACCAGAGATGACTTCGAGATTTTCGAAGATGGTCATCCGGTGAAGGTGTCGAACTTTTCCATCATCGAGAAATCGCTCGTCCGGCAAGCGCCCGCGCCGGTAAGTGCGGCATCGAAGGCCGTCGCGCCTGAGACGGAAAAAGTCCGGCGCAGGATCGTTCTGCTGGTCGACAACAACTATGTCGGCAATCTCGAGCGCAACGCGGCCCTGCGGCTTTTCGACAAGCAACTCGACACCATCTATGCCGGTGACTACGACTGGGCGGTGGCCACGATCGGACACGCGCTGGAAGTCGTGCAGCCGTTCACGAACCAGAAGACGCTGATTCACGCGGCCATCAACAGAGTCGAGCACTCGCCGACGCTCATGAACACGCACGACATGGATCGCTCGATCCTGTCCGACCGTACGCGCAAGCAGCTCGACTTCGAAACCGATAGCTACGATTACGGGCAAACGGTGCGGTTCCAATCGCGCGAGCAGACGTTTCAAAGCATCGCCTCGCTGCAGAACACCGCGCGTGCCGTGGCCGAAATGGCGCGCGCGAACTCCGCCGACGACAGCAAGAAGTACATGATTCTTCTGACCGGCGGAATCGAGAACAACACCACCTACACCGCATACGACAAGGGAAACGATCCGTACATGCGTGCCCTGGAGCTGGAGAGGGCGAAGATCGTCGACGCCATCGTTCAGGAAGCGAATGCCGCGAACTTCACGATTCACATCGTGAACGCACGCGCCCGCGGCATGCAGGCACCGCAGCATGACGTCGAAAATAAATCCTCCGGCATCGATCTCTCGTCGCCGAACTTCTTCCAACGCGGCGGCGGGTCGGACCCGATCGACGTCTCGAATGTCGATTCCATCCCGCTCTCGATCGCGCTCAGCACGGGCGGTTCGTATCTGCCGTCGACCGATGTGAGCCACTCGTTCGCAGTGATCGACGCGCAGACGTCGAACTTTTACTCCCTCGGCTACTCCCCCAATCACAGCGGCGACCGTCAATACCACCACATCCGAGTGCACGTGAAACGCGGTGGCGTACTCGTCGCGAATCGCGTTGGCTACTACGATCTGACTTCGGACGACCGGCTCGAGCAGACGCTGCGCGCGCGCATGACCTTCGATCTGCCGACAGGTCCGCTGCCCGTGCAGGTGAAGATGGGCGAGCCTCACCCGCTTGAAAAGAAAATCGTTCTGCCGCTGACGGCTGCCCTGCCGATCACAAAACTGACGATGCTTCCGCGCGACGGCTCCTACGTCGGTCGCGTACACATCTACGTGTCGGTCTTCAATGCACAGGGACAGAACGTCGGCTTTTCCCATCAACTGCAGGAAGTGACCATGTCGACGGCGCAGTACCAGGCCGCCGCCGATCCCTTCCGCTACACGCTGAACGTCCGTCTTTCAAAGGGCGACTTTACCGTCGTAGTCACGCTTCGCGATGACCTCTCCAATGAGTTGGGGAGCTCCGTCAAGGAAGTGCGGCTGTAGAAGGTTACGGCCGCAGCATTTTCTGAAGCATCGGCTGATTCGGGTCGAGTTGCAGTGAGCGCTCGATGCTCGCTCGCGCGGCTGCGTCGTCGCCGAGACACATCTGCGCGAGCGCGGCCGAAGCGTAGGTGAGCGGATCGTTCGGATGCCCAGCCTGCGCCGCGCGAAAGTCGTCAAGCGCGCCGGCGCAGTCGTGCGCGTCCATCCGATACCTGCCGCGGAACATCCGCAACTCGGGTTCATTTGCATTGACCGCAACCGCGCCGTTGAGCAAACGGAGACTGCGATCGCCGTGCTGCTGCTTTTCGTAGGCGATCGAACGCGTAATGACGAAGCCGACCGCGTCCGCCATTCCGTTTCGCAGCGCTCCGATCAGAAGGTCATCGGCGCGATCGAGGTCGCGGCCGGCGTTGAACAATGTCTCACTCTCGTTCCACATGGCTGAGGCATAGTTCGGATCGAGAGCCAGCGCGCGATCGAACGCGGCAAGCGCGTCGTCGACGCGATGTTCGTTACGCAGAATGAGTCCTTCGTTGTTGAACGCGCCCGCAGTCTTTGTGTCGTTCGTGCCCTTGGCGGCGCGCGTCGACTCGTTCGATCCGATGTAGCCGAGTGCCTTCAGCTTCGCGATGTCCTCGGACGCGGCGCCGCCTGTTGCCGGCGGCGGAGGTGAGGCCGCGCGGACGAAGACGCGATCGTAATCGAATGACGGAGACGCGCGAGGCGCGCCGGGCAACGGAGGCGCGGCATTCGGCAAGGACGGCATTCCAGTAAGCGCGAAGAGCGTCGCGCAAACCTGACGGACACTTCCAAGGAGCGGATGGCCGGGCGCCGCGGCAATGCCGGCACCCTGGATGACGTAGATCCCCTGCTTGCGATGCCACTTCGCCGCCGTGGCCGTCGCGGTGCTCGAGATCTGCGTTGGCCGCCCTTCGCGCCAGAAGAATCCATGATCGGAAGCGATCATCAGCGTCGCGCCGTTGCGGCCGGCGATCTCCGCGTAGCGGCCGAGAAGGCGGTCGATGTCACGGAAGTAGTGGGACGGAACGGCGCTGTAGCGATCGAAGTCGAACTGCGAAACCTGCGGCTGTTTCGGCGGCGCGAAGGGGGCGAAGACGTGACCGATCGTGTCGGTTCCCTGGAGATAGATGATCGTCAGGTCGGGCAGCGCTGCCAATCCGTGCAGGTATCCCGACGCCAGCCTGGCGTAGACCTCCGTCTCGACGAGAATGCGCCGGAGTGCGGCCGCCGGATCGGCGTACGGATTCTCGCGTTTCGAAAGCGCAGCGAACTCGTCGTCGGTCAGCGACGGCAGATACTCGCGCATGCGGCCGATGTCGATATTTCGCTCGGCGTCGGCGAGCGTTCGATCGGACCACGGCTGGCGCGACGGAGGCCAGATCACGCCCGCAGGTTTGTGCGTATCTGAATAGAGGAACGTGAAGAGCCGGTCCGAGACGTTGAGGCCGTGTACCGGTTCCGCGGCGTAAGTGGCCCATAGTCCGAAAACGGCAGATCGCTTTCCGGCCGACGTCAGCATGTTCCACACCGCCGGCGCGCGGCGCTCGTCGCTGGTGATCGGCTCTTTGTCGTGCGTGAACGGATTGAAGCGCGTGAAATCGAGAATGGCGTGATCGAGCGGCCCGACGCCCGTCATCATCGTCGTCCAGACCAGTGGCGAGAGCGGCGGATAGTCGGTCTCGAGAACGCCGCCCGCACCGGTGGCGACAAGGCGTCCGAGGTTGGGCATCGATCCGTCGGCGATGTATTCGTCGAGGAGCTGCCAATCGGCGCCGTCAAGGCCGATGAAGATGACCGGTCGGGCGGCGTGAACCTGTCTCGAAAGCTCGGAAACATTGCGCAACCTTTCAAAGCCGGGCGGCAGATCGATCCGCGCAGAGACGGCATCCGCACCGACGCCGGCTGCCTTCAGCTCACGGCCGATCGCGGCGGCGATGCGGTCGCCAGCGGCACGTCGATCGGAGAGAAGAGTCTCGACGGTCTCCGTCTGAGAGGCGGTCGATGCACTCGCCGCGACGCGGGCCAGGAGAGCGCCGCACCAGTCGCCGGCGGCCCAATTGGCGGGAGCCGCGGCCGGCGCGTCATAGGTGAAGCGGACACGCAGCGGCACTTCATCGGCCGTTGCACTGATGCCGATCACGGACTGGTCGAACTCCAGCCGGCCATCGCTGGTCTTCGCGCAGCATCGAATGCCCGTGAAAAGCGGACGGAGATAGATGCGCTGGGAACGGACTACGACGGAGCCCGCGCGTCGGAACACCATCGCGCAACCGGCGGGCTGAACGCGGACGAAGATCGCCACCAGAGCCGCCACGGCCAGGGACGACGCGGCGATCAGCAGGGATTTAGCGCGCATAAAAAAAGAAGGCCCCGCGAACGGGGCCCTCAGGATACAACGAGGAAACGGACTGCTTAGAACGTCCAGCGCGCGCCGAGACGGATGCTGCGAACGCCGGTGAAGTTCGTGCCTGCCTTCAGGAACGACGGGTTCGTCGCCAGCGCACGAGCGTCGCCGAGCTGACCGACTGCGTTGGTCGTGCCCGGTACGTTACCGATCCCACCGAAGCCAACAGTCCTCGTGCCATTGGCGCGAAGGCGGTTGTTGCAGATGCTCTTGCCCGACGCGTCGACGATGTTCTGACACGTTGCGTCGGTGGCCAGGTTGAAGCGGTTGTCGAGCGCGGTGATCGACTGACGGTTGAAGATGTTGAACACATCGAACAGAAGGTTCAGATGCGAACCGCCGAGGGGAATCGGATAGCCGAGGTGGACGTCGGCTTCGTAATCCGAAGGACCGCGGCCGAGGGCGCCGCGCGTGGTCAGGTAGTACTCCCAGTTGCGGTAGCCGGCGTGCTCGTAGCCATAGGCGGTGAGCGGAAGACCGGACTCCCAATGGGCGGCCAGACCGATGTCGAGACCCTTGGCCATTGTGCTGCCGAGCGTGTACGAGCCGTAGAACTTCAGGACGTGCGTACGGTCGCTGCTGAGCAGGCCGTTGTTGTTGACGAGGAAGTCAGCGTAATCGAACGCGGAGTTGATGTTCGGATCGTTCTGACCGGTCGAGTTCTGGAAGGTACCGTCGTAGTTGCCCTTCAGACGCGACCACACGTAGCTGGTGAAGAACTGATAGTTGTTGCTGAAGCGCTTTTCGGCGTGGAGTTCGACGCCGGTGTAGGTGCGCTTCGCCTTCGGAGTCGGAGCGACGAAATCGGCCGCGTGCGCATCGGTCGGAATCCAGTTGATGAAGGCGGTATTCGCACCGATGCCCGTGCCGGGATTGGCGACGAAGTACGCTCCCGTGGACGGGTCGAGCATGTCCTCGATCACACGGCCGAGGTTCCGGTACGTACCCTTGATGCCGACGCCGAGGTTGGAGGCCATTTCGTAGTCGTAGCCGACGAGGAACTCGTCGATGTACTGACCCTTGAGGTTCGGATCGACCGGGGTGGCGTCGGTATTGCCGAGGAAGGTGAACTGACCCTTCGCCGAGAGTGCCGGAGCCGCGGGGTTCGGAACGAAGTTGCGCGGGGTCGGGTCGAGGTTCGCGACCTGCAGCGAGAGCTCGCCGCCGAACGTACGCAGGTTGATGTCCATCGGAATCGACTCGTAGAAGCGGCCGAAGTTCGCGTAGACCTTGCTGCGGCCGTTGTTGGCCGGATCGAAGATGATGCCGAGGCGCGGGGCGATGTTGTGCTTCAGATCGATGTGGAAGGCGTTATCGAGACCGCCGACCTTCTGCTCTTCCCAGCGAACGCCGAGGTTGAGGGTCAGGTTCGGCATGACCTTCCACTGGTCCTGCAGATACAGCGAGGTGTTTTCCGTCTTCGGGCTGGAGACCAGCGCGTCGAGCAGGTTGGATGAGAACGTCGCAGGATTGTTCTGATCCAACGTGGAGGAACGCGTGTTCACGTAGCCTTCATGGATGTAATAGACGAAACCGCTGGCCGGGCAGACGTTGTTGACCGGGGTGACGCTGCACTGCTTGCGGATGCGGTCGCCGCCGCTTTCCTGGTTGGCGTTGAGCGCGAGGAGCTTCTCTTCGTCGCCCCCGAACTTGATCTGGTGGTTGCCCCAGAAGGAGCTGATGTCGAGTTTGCCGGTGTCGCGCTTGAAGTTCTGCGTCTGGAAGAAGCCGAAACCGCCCGTGTTCTGGGCCGGACTCTGCGTGTTGTCGATCGTGCGCGGGATGCTCGCACCGGCGCCGGCGAGAATGTTCTTCTCTTTGTGGCGGCCGAGCTGGGCATTCACGTTCCAATTGGTTCCGAAGACGCCGGAGTAACGGCCGACGAAGTCGTTGCCACCGATTTTGTTAACGCCCTGCCACGTGCTGGGCGGACCGGCCAGTGCGAGCACCGCGCCGGTGAAGGACGACGGATCGCCGAGGACCGAGAAGTTGAAGAGCTGGCTGGAAGTCAGCGCAAGGCTGAGTTTCGCAGCATAAAGGTCGCGCTTGACTGTCGTCGACTGGCTGCCGCCGACCGGGATGGTGCACGTCGGGCAGCCGTTGACGAGGAGCGGCGTATTGACGCGCGTGCTGAGGTCGGTCTCGCTGACCTTATCGTAGGCGCCGAAGAACCAGAGGCGGTCCTTCATGATGTAGCCGCCGCCGTCGACGCCGTAGTCGAACTGCTTGTCGATGCTGCCGACCGTGGTGGCGCTGGTCGGGAACTGTGCGACCTGCTTGTTCGGGTCGGAGTTGAAGCTCCCACCGCTGTCATATCCGAAAAGGTCGCCGTGGAACTCGTTCGAACCGCTCTTGGTAACGGCCACGATGGCGCCACCGGTGAGACGGCCGTATTCGGCGGGAAGACCGCCGGTCAGGGTGTCGACTTCCTGAATGAAGTCCT
>DASYJY010000108.1:0-17429 GCA_035995985.1 Thermoanaerobaculia bacterium
GTGGCCGCGGAGGCGGCCACGACAAAATGCTCGCGCTACGCGAAATCTTTTAGCGGCCGCCTCCGCGGCCGCATATTCGTCTACCCTCGCGTAACCCCGCGCCGAGCGCGGGGCTGCATTGTCGAGCGAGCCTCCGCGCGCGTCGACGGATGCCTCATCCCTGATAATGCCCCATGCGCATCCGCGTCGGAACCAGCGGCTACAGCTACAAAGAGTGGAAGGGGACGTTTTATCCCGACGATCTACCCGCGGCGAAGATGCTGCCGTACTACGGCGAACGATTCGACTCCGTCGAGATCAACAACACCTTCTATCGAATGCCCGACCCGAAGATGGTCGCCAAGTGGGGCGAGCAGGTTCCGGACGGATTCACGTTCGTCCTCAAGGCGCCGCAGCGGATCACGCATCAGAAGAAACTCGCGGATGCTTCCGCCGACGTCCGCTATCTCTTCGAAGCCGCATCAACTCTTGGCACGAAGCAAGGTCCGATTCTTTTTCAGCTTCCGCCGTATCTGAAAAAAGACGCCGCGCGATTGCATGAATTCGTCGCCGAGCTGCCGGAGCAGGGGAGGGTCGCCTTCGAGTTTCGCCACGCCTCCTGGTTCGACGACGAGGTCTACGCAATCCTGCGCGAGCGCGACATCGCCCTCTGCGCCGCCGACACCGACGAAGTCACCGATGTCGACTCGCTGGTCGTATCGAGCGCCTCGTGGGGCTACATGCGTCTGCGGCGTACCGAGTACGGCGCGGGCGAGCTGGAGGCTTGGGCCGAGCGCGTGCAGCGGCAGTCGTGGGACGACGCGTACGTGTTTTTCAAGCATGAGGACGAAGGCAAAGGGCCGCGCTTCGCGGTGCAGTTCCGGGCGCTACTCCGTTGACGGCGCGGCGCACCGCCGCTACCCTTCGCAGCCGTGTCGCTGCTGCGGAGCCTGATGGTCTTCTCGACCTTGCTCACGTTGAAGTACGTGAGCAAACTCTTTTATCGCCACGACTACGGCTGGGTCGGCGACGTGCCACCGAAACCGTGGAAGCACATCCGGCTCGTCGCCTTCCTCAATCACACCAGCCTCTTCGAACCCGTTTTCCTCGGCGGCGTTCCGAACAGTTTCGTCTGGCGGCTGGCGGCGCACGGCGTCGTGCCGGCGGCGGACAAGACCACCGGCCGGCCGCTGGTCGGCATGATCTTCAAATTCGTCGCGCATCACGTCGTGGCCATCACGCGCGAGCGCGACCACACCTGGTTCCAGCTCCTCAACAAGATCGATCCGCACTCGATGGTCATCATCCTCCCCGAGGGGCGGATGAAGCGCGCAAATGGACTGGATCTGCATGGCAATACGATGAACGTCCGCGGCGGCATCGCCGACATCCTGCTGGCCATGAAGCAGGGGAGGATGCTCATCGCGTACAGCGGCGGACTGCATCACGTGCAGTTCCCCGGCGGATTCCCTCGCATCTTCAAGACAGTCCGGCTGCGGCTGGAGATCGTCGACATCGCCGCGTACATCGACGAGATGATGCGAAACGGCGGAGCGGATCAGTTCAAGAAAAACGTCATGCGCGATCTCGATCGGCGGCGCGATTTCTACTGCCCCGAAGAGCCGCTGCGCAAGACCGCCTGAAACTCGTCGAGCGGCATCGGCTTGCTGAAGAGGAATCCCTGGATGTAGTCGCAGCCCATGCCGCGCAGGAACTCGAGCTGATCGCGATGCTCGATCCCCTCGGCGATCGCTTTCATTTCAAGTTCGTGCGCGAGGTCGATCATCGACTTCGTGATTGCCCGCGCCCGCTGATCGGACGATAGCTTCGCTACGAACGTCGCCGGAACTTTCAGACCGTCGAGCGGAAAACGGAGCAGATGTTCGACCGACGAATGCCCAGTGCCGAAATCGTCGAGCCAAAGCTGCACGCCGAGCTCTTTCATCTCGTCGAGTACGTGCCTGGTCTGCTTCGGATGTTCGATGTAACTCACTTCCGTGATCTCGATGTTGATCTTTTGCAGATCGTTGCCGCTTCCAGTGACGAGCTTGTGCAACCGCTGCATTACGTCGCCTTCCTGAAATTCGCGCGGCGACAGATTCACGTTGAGGTGCACCTCGGGGCCGCCATCCTTCTGCCATGACGCGGCGTCGGCATACGCGCGATGCATCGTCCACGAGTCGAGGCGGAAGAGGTCCGGTCCTTCTTCGGCCGCTTGCGTGAGCGGCACCGCGCTGCGGATCTCTCCCGTTTCACGCCGCGCCCGCAGCAGCGCCTCGGCACTCACAATCGTTCGCGATTCGAGTTCGTGAATCGGCTGGTAGAAGAGGACGAGTTGATCCTGATCGAGCGCGCGGCGCACGCCCGATCGCGGTGCGGATTTGACCATCGAGGTCCGCCTACTTGCGCATTACCTGCCAGGCGGCGAGGGCGATGCCGGCCAAGGCGAGAATGACCAGCAGCTTGTTCTCAGCCACCGTCGACCAGATCGACTTCTGCGGCTTCGCCTTCGACTGCATCGCGCTCATCTGCACGCGCTGCGGCGCGCCCTTCATCGAATCGGACACCGCCTGCTTGAATGAACGGAGCGAGCGCGGCTCGTCACTCGGAGCGACGATGGCCATGGCGCGCTGCGTGTCGATGTGCATCACGTTCGACGGCATCGGCACGATCATCTTTTCGCCATGCTCGCCGGCCGCAACGTTGTAGGTTCCCTGATCGAAGTAGAGCGGAGTCGGCCCGAGGCGGGTGTTCTTGACGAAGATCACATGCTCGTCGCCTTCGTGGAAGGAGGGGACGCCGATCGTTTCCTGATGAATGCCGTTGACGCTGCCGCCAGGTGTGACGACGGTGACCTGGCCGTTTGCGTTGCCCTTCATCGTGTCTTCGACGTTGAAAGTCGCATAGGTGACGATCCATCGCCCGGTCGGATCGAACTTCGCCTCGGTCCTGACGCACTTGCCGAGGAAAATCGCAGCCGCGTTGTCGACCTTTTCGTCGAACGTCGCCGCCTGCGCAACGGCAGCATTTGCCGCGGGAACAGCAAGCGCGATCGTGACCAGCGCCAAGAGAGCGATCAATCGGTTATTTGGATTCATCTTGAGCACTCACTAAGCAAGCACCAAGCCACTCTATTTCCTCTCTCCGCCTCTCCGCGAGCTCCGCGCGAAAACGTCGGGCCTGCTATGTGCACTGAGGCGCGATGTGCGCCGCTCTCTCGTCGCTCTCGTCCTGCTAGCGCTCGCCTGCAGCAAGCAGGACGCCGCGGAAAAACTTCAAAAGTCGGTCATCTCCTGGAGAGCAACGCTCCAGATTGTCGCGGACGCGCGGCTGAACAATGAAGTCCGTGCCGGCTTTGCCCTCAAGACGATCGACGAAGCCGTCGACGATCTCCAAGGCCAATCTTCGAAGACGACCAGCAAAGGCGCGGAGCAACTGATCGGCCTCGCCGCGAAGCTTCGCCAAGCCACCGAGCGCGATGACAAGGCAGCCATCGCGAAACTCCGAAGCGAAATGCGATGAAGAAGTTCCTCCAGGTCGCGCTCGGCGTCGTCACTGGCATCGGAGGTTTCCTCGAAGTCGGCTCGATCGCCACCGCCGCCGAGGCTGGAGCATCGTTCAAGTACGCGCTGTTGTGGTCGATCGCGCTCGGCACGATCTGCCTGATCTTCCTCGTCGAGATGACCGGCCGCCTCGCCGCCATCTCCAAACACGCAGTTGCCGACGCTGTCCGGGAGCGCCTCGGATTTCCCTTCGCCGTCATTCCGCGCGCCGCCGAGATCATCGTCAACGTCATGGTCATCGGTGCCGAGATCGGCGGCGTCTCACTCGCGCTGAAATTCATCACCGGGATCGATGTCCGCGTCTGGGCGATCCCGGTGACGCTGCTGATCTGGCTCGCCATCTGGGCAGGAACGCTGGACTTCATCGAAGACGCGACCTCGATTCTCGGACTCGTCGCGATCGCGTTCGTCATCGCTGCGGTGAAGATGCATCCCGATACGCACGCTGTCCTCCGCGGCTTCATCCCTTCCGCACCGCGCCATGACCCCGCGCACTATTGGTACATCGCCGTCGGCATCCTCGGCGCGACGATCAGCCCGTACATGTTTCACTTCTACGGCTCCGGCGCGATCGAGGACAAATGGGACGAAGACAGCCTCGGCGCGAATCGGATCACATCAGTCCTCGGGATGTCGTTCGGCGCGGTGATGTCGGTCGCCGTTCTCGTCTGCGCCGCGCTCGTGCTCGCACCGCGCGGCATCGAGGTGGCGCGTTACGAACAGGCCGCGCTGATTCTCATCCCCGCACTCGGCCGATGGGGATTGCCGCTCTTCGCCGCAACGCTCGGCGTCTGTTGCTTCGGAGCGGCGATTGAGGTGAGCCTGGCGACGGCGTACATGCTCGCCCAGACGCTCGGCTGGAACTGGGGCGAGAACAAGAAGCCCGACAAGGAAGCGCGTTTCTCGATGACGTACGTGGTCATGCTGCTCCTCGGCGGCGCACTGCTGCTGACCGGCATCGATCCGTTGAAACTGACCATGTACGCGATGGCGCTGACGGCCGTGATTCTGCCGCTGATCGTGTTGCCGTTCGTCGTGCTGCTGAACGACGAGACGTACGTTCACGAGCACACCAATGGGCCGATCGGAAACACGGTAGTGATTGTGACGATCGTCCTCGCATCGATCGTAGCCATCGTCACGATCCCGCTCGAAATCGTCGGAGGTGGCTGATGAAAACGCACTACCACCTCGTCCGCGAGCTGCTCGACAACCAACTCGTCGATGCCGACAAACGCAACCTCGGCAAGATCGACGGCATCGCACTTCACGTCGCGCACGGCAAACAGCCGCGCGTTACGCATTTGGAGTCCGGCGCACTGATTCTGGCCGGCCGCCTCGGCCCCCGCTGGGAGCGTTTCGTCGCCTTCATGACGCGCCACTTCGGTGTTCGCAAGAATCCCGTCTTTCGCGTGCCGTGGTCGAAGGTCACGAAGACCGGAATCGACATTTACATCGACATCGACGGCGTCAAATCCGACGCCTTCGCGTGGGAGCACTGGCTCGACGACCACCTGATCGGGAGGCTGCCGCTCGCTCATGAGCACATCAAAGAAGAATGAAGTGAAGCTGGAGTTGCTCCTCGGCACGCGCGTCGTCGACAGCAACGGCGCGCGTGTCGGACGCATTGAAGAAGTGCTGGCCGACCGCGACGGCGACGAGTTACTCGTGACGCACTACCTCGTCGGCCGCTACGGCCTCTTCGAGCGCTTCTCGATCTACCACATTGGCGTCGGCCTGCTTCGCTACCTCGGCAGCCGCGCCCAAAGCGCGAAACCTCATCGCATCCCATGGGACAAGCTGGACCTGAGCGACGCCGCACATCCGCGGCTGACATGTTCGATCGATGATTTGAAGAGCCGGTGACAGAGTGCTCGATGCGCACGCCGCGGCATACGCGATTTTCAGCGCGTGTTCTTCACACCTGAGCGACGCGTCTTGACCCGTCGTCTCCCATCGCTAATGATGCAACCCATGACCGCTGCCGCATCCGCGACACCGCATGTTCGCGCCTCCTGGATCGTCGAGTTCTACCGTTCCGCCATCGGCAAAAAGGCCGTCATGGCCGTCACCGGCGTCTTCCTCTTCGGCTGGATCTTTCTGCACATGGCCGGCAATCTCAAGGTTTACACCGGGGCGGAGCACTACAACGCCTACGCGCAGTTTCTGATCACGATGGGCGCGCCGCTGCTGCCGAACAAAGGGGCGCTGATCGCCGTCCGGACGCTGCTGTTGATCGCAGTCTGGTTGCACATTCAGGCAGCGACGCAGCTCACCATCATGAACAGAAAGGCGCGCCCGATCGGGTACGGCGAGCGCGATTACGTCGCCGGAACGTACGCCGCGCGGACCATGCGCTGGGGCGGCGTCATCATCCTGCTCTTCGTCATCTACCACATCGCCCATCTGACGTTTGGCAAGTTCCACCCGGACTTCATCGAAGGCGACGTCTACCACAACTTCGTAGCGGCATTTCAGGTCTGGTGGGTGGGCGCGATCTACATCATCGCCAACCTCGCGCTGGGCATGCACCTCTACCACGGGCTCTGGAGTATGTTCAATTCGCTCGGCCTCAATCACGCGCGTTTCAATGCGTGGAAGCGCGCCTTCGCCACCGTCTTCGCGGTGGTCGTCACGCTCGCGAACATCTCCTTTCCGATCGCCGTCCTGACGGGCTTCCTCCATTGACCTCGGCTCGCGGACCACACAAGCAGGTGAAGACTCGATGACTCTGGACAGCAAAATCCCGCCCGGACCGATCGACAAGAAGTGGGAGCACGCCAAGGCCCACTACAAGCTCGTCAATCCGGCCAACAAACGGAAGTACGACGTCATCGTGGTCGGTGCAGGACTAGCCGGCGCGGCCGCCGCGGCATCGATGGCCGAGCTCGGCTACAACGTGCATTGCTTCGTCTACCACGACTCCCCTCGGCGCGCGCACTCCATCGCCGCGCAGGGCGGAATCAACGCCGCGAAGAATTACCAGAATGACGGCGACAGCATCTACCGCCTCTTCTACGACACCGTCAAAGGCGGCGACTACCGCTCGCGCGAAGAGAACGTCTATCGCCTCGCGCAACTCAGCGTAAACATCATCGATCAGGCGGTCGCGCAGGGCGTGCCGTTCGCACGCGAGTACGGCGGGACACTCGAGAATCGCTCCTTCGGCGGCGTGCAGGTCTCGCGCACCTTCTACGCGCGCGGCCAGACCGGCCAACAGCTCCTCCTCGGCGCGTTCCAGGCGCTCGAACGGCAGATCGCACTCGGACGCGTGAAGATGTATCCGCGTCACGAGATGCTCGACGTCGTGCTCGTCGACGGGCAGGCCAAAGGCATCGTCACCCGCAATCTCGTCACCGGTACGATTACGTCGTACGCCGCCGACGCGGTCGTCCTCGCCACCGGCGGCTACGCGAACGTCTTCTATCTTTCGACGAACGCCAAAGCCTCGAATGCCACCGCCATCTGGCGCGCGTACCGCCGCGGCGCGTACTTCGCGAACCCCTGCTACACGCAGATTCATCCGACCTGCATCCCGCAGAGCGGCGACTTTCAATCGAAACTGACGCTGATGTCGGAGTCGCTGCGCAACGACGGGCGGATCTGGGTGCCGAAAGTGGCCGGCGATGCGCGCCGTCCCGATCAGATCCCCGAGGCCGAGCGCGATTACTACCTCGAGCGCAAGTACCCCAGTTTCGGCAATCTCGCACCGCGCGACATCGCGTCGCGCGGGGCGAAGGAAGTCTGCGACGAAGGACGCGGCGTCGGTCCCGGTGGACGCGGCGTCTATCTCGATTTCGACGACGCCATCAAGCGCCTCGGCCGCAACGTCATCGAAGAGCGCTACGGCAACCTGTTCGAGATGTACGCGGACATCACCGCCGAAAATCCATACGAAACGCCGATGCGCATTTACCCCGCGCCGCACTACACGATGGGCGGGCTCTGGGTCGACTACAACCTGATGTCGACGATTCCCGGCCTCTATGTCGGCGGCGAGGCGAATTTCTCCGACCACGGCGCCAACCGCCTCGGCGCGAGCGCTCTGATGCAGGGTCTCGCCGACGGCTACTTCGTCCTCCCGGTCACTGTCGGCGACTACCTCGCCGGCCAGCTTGGCAAGAAAGTGTCGGCGGATCGTCCGGAGTTCACGCAGACGCAGGCCGAAGTCGAGCAGCGGATCGGCAAGCTTGTCGGAGCGAAGGGGAAACGCAGCGTCGACTCCTTCCACAAAGAGCTCGGCAACATCATGTGGGAGCGCTGCGGCATGGCGCGCACCGCGGAGGGATTGAAGTCCGCGATCGCCGACATCCGCACCCTTCGCGAGCAGTACTGGCGCGACGTGCGTGTTCTAGGCACGAATGAAGAGCCCAATCAGGCGCTCGAACGAGCAGGACGCGTGGCCGACTTCTTCGACCTCGGCGAATTGATGTGCGTCGACGCGTTGCAGCGCGAGGAATCCGCCGGCGGCCACTTCCGCGCCGAATACCAGACTACCGATGGCGAGGCCAAACGCAACGACGACGACTTCCTTTACGTCAGCGCATGGCAGTTCAAAGGCGACAACGCCGCGCCCGAACTGCACAAAGAGCCGCTGGTGTACGAGGAAGTGAAGCTGGCAACCAGGAGCTACAAGTAATGGACCTTACCTTACAAGTCTGGCGTCAGGCCTCGCGCACCGCCGACGGCAACTTCGTCACATACGAAGCGAAGGGCATCAGCCCCGACGCCTCATTTCTGGAGATGCTCGACGTCGTCAACGAAGAGCTGACCGAGCGCAACGAGCAGCCGATTCATTTCGAGCACGATTGCCGCGAAGGCATCTGCGGCTCCTGCGGGATGATGATCAACGGCGTCGCGCACGGCCCGATCGGCGGCACCGCCACCTGCCAGTTGCACATGCGCCACTTCAAAGACGGCGACAACATCCGCGTCGAACCGTGGCGCGCGCGCGCCTTCCCGATCATCAAAGACCTCATCGTCGACCGCAGCCCGCTCGATCAGATCATCCAGGCCGGCGGCTACATCTCCGTCAACACCGGCAGCGCCATCGAAGCGAACACGCTGCTGATCCCGAAGGCCGTCCAGGAGCGCTCGATGGATGCCGCCGAATGCATCCAGTGCGGCGCCTGCGTCGCGCAGTGCCCCAACGGCGCCGCCCAACTCTTCACCTCGGCCAAAATCTCCCACCTCGGCCTCCTCCCGCAAGGCCAGCCCGAGCGCTACGACCGCGTCATCCGCATGGTGGAAGTGATGGAAGAGCACTTCGGCAGCTGCACGATGTACGGCGAATGCGAAGCCGTCTGTCCGAAAGAAATCTCGATCGATTTCATCGCCCGGATGAACCGCGACTACCTCGCCGCGAAGTTCAAGAACCGGAAAGCGGAAGCGAGCGAGTAGAAGATCAGAGACTGCACGTCGCCCAGGCACAGACAGGAGTGTCTGTGCCACACCGGGTTTCGCCTGTAGCTGCATTCACGCGAGGCCGCAGGATCAATGTGGCAGCACACTGCCTCTGCCTGTAGCCGCATTGCGCAAGTACGGCAGGATCGATGTGGCACAGACACTCTTGTCTGTGCTGGTGCCCGTGAGGATTGAGAAGACATCCGCCACGATCCTGTCGCTCGACGACGGAATGCGCGAGATCGCTTACGAGGAGACGGAGCACTACCGCAGAGCGTACCTACGCCTCCGACGAGCCGCACCCTGCCCGCTCGTTGCAAACGTCTGCACTGACGTGTCCCCGTGAGGACCGACGCTGTCCATCGGGACACCGACCTGTGTCCCGTTGGGCACCGACCGTATCCCGTTGGGCACCGACCTTGTCCCACTGGCACCGACCGTGTCCCACTGGGGCACCGACCGTGTCCCACTGGGCACTGACCGTGTCCCACTGGGACACCGCCTGTGTCCCGTTGGGCACTGACCAGGTCCCAATGGGACACCGCCTGTGTCCCGTTGGGCACTGACCATGTCCCAATGGGACACCGCCTGTGTCCGTTGGGCACCGACCGTGGGTGCCTTCAACGCCGGGCACAAGCTCGTCGCCGGAGGCGACACGTACGGTAGCCGGTGGTCGCGGCGAAGCGCGAGACCACCGGTCAGAGGATCGCGTGATGTTGTTCGACTCCGGATGGAGTCGCGGATCAGATACCAGGCGGCGTGAATTTGCTCCGTGACCCCTGCCGGGGTTGGATACTACGCCGGGGCGCGGAACAGGTGGTGGCTCGCTTCGCTCCGGCCACGCTACCCTACGAATCGCCATTCGGCGACGACGACGACGCGTCCGATGAATTCTTGAATTTGCACGGACGATCGCACGCGTGACTGAACCCTACCGTGCAGACCGGGGTTGCCCCCCTCGTGCGGATGCGTCCACGAATTGCTCCAAGGCGGCCTCGGCGTCTTCGAGCTCTTCCTTCCGGCGCAGATAGCCATGCTTGTGAATCAGGCGACGAGCCTCGGCGAGGTCGTGCTGCGGCGATTCCCACGGATACGTCGCGTCGCGAAAGAAAAGCCGCGCACGATACAGATGGATGTCGGCCAGCAACAACGGCATCGGCCCGCGCTCGGCAATCTCCCACGCTTCGTCCAGATCGCTATGGGCGCTTTCGGGACCGGTGCGCGCGCCGGTGAGACTGCGCAGCCACGCGCGGGTGAGGAGCCCGTGCGGTAAGTCGTCCTGCTGGCCGGCGCGACGGAGGCCGGACACGGCATGGTCCAGCTCCGTCGCCGCAGTGGTGAATCCGCGCTGACTTTCTTCGGACGTGACCGGCGGGGAGGTCTGCGACGGCTCACCTCGGTTGCTCCGTGATTTAAGAATCGCCGGGTAGAGCGCGGCGCGTCGGCATGGACCGTGCGATGGTCCATTGAATCAAACGCATCGCCGCTACGGTCGGCGTAGATCACGGACTGCTCGGCATCCCCTACCGCCCCGGCAACATCACCCAGCGTCAGCGCCAGCTCGCTTAAGTTACTGGCGCTGATAGCGACGTTTTGCCAAGCTTCAAGTTTGATGAACATCTTTGACGCGGCCCGCATCGGCTCAAGGGCCTCCGTCAGTCGTCCCAATGCACGCAAGTTGAACGCGGCCACCATCAGCAGCCACGCCTGGTCGGCCTCCGTCATCGCGGTCGAGACGCGGATCCACGGGATCTCGAAGAAGCAGGCTACGGCTCCCAGGTCAGAGCCGAATGCGCCGAGTTTGTTCGTGCTATAGAACTCGGTCCTTCGCGCTATGCGGTCGCGGTAAACCTTGTCAAGCGCGTGCTGTTGCAACCCCGCATGGCAGCCGTGGGCCACGGCTTGGTAGAGCGGTTGGAGGTCTTCGAGCGTGGCGTCGGGCTTGTCCTCCGTGGTGGCGCAGAGGTGCTCGTAGATCCGCCGGTGCGCCGTCCGACACGCCTCGGGCTGCTCATCGCGCAAGCGCTGGCCGAAGTACTCGCGCAGGAGAGGATGCGCATCGAGGGCCACAAGCGCGCCGGACCCGTGCTCCCGAATCACCGTGAGCAGCTTAGCATCTTGCAGACGCTGGAGGGCGAGGTTGCGCTGCGCCTCGCTGATACCTACGAGCGGCTCGGTCAGCCCAGTGATGGCCTCTCCTTCCCACAAAGCCGCCAGAGTTCCGGTCGTGGCGGGACGATCGAAGAGGCCGAGCAAGCGCAGGAGCGCGAGCGCGCGCCGGCCCTTGGCCTGATCGTCCGCCGTCCTGCCACCGTTGGCGAGCGACTCCACATACGCATCCATGACGTGAAAGGCGTGGCCCCCTTGTTCCTCGGCGTTCGCTTCCGAGAGCCGTATGAGGTCGCGCTGGCGGATGTCCCCGCCGTGGGCGTCGCGCAGATAGCTGCCGAGGAGATTAAGCGTGAGCGCGTGACCCTTCACGTCCTCGACCAGCTTCTCGAATTCATTCAGCGTGCGGCCGTCCGAGGTGGTGATCGTTCTCCGCAGACTGCCCTTCACCCCAAACGATTGGAGCAACGACACGCCGGCCTCGGTGGAAAGGCGCGCCAGTCTCTTCTCGATAACAGTCTTCGCTACATACGCGCGCAAATCGGGAATGCTGTACCGCGTGGTGACGACACAGAGGCCGCGGCTGTTAGCCGCTAACCCTTTGAGCAGAGCGGCGATACCCTGATCTTTCAGTTCGCCCGGGGTGGGTGACGTGGGCGCGTATTGCAGCGGCTCCAGTCCATCCAGGATGAGAACTGCCCGCCGCTCGCCTGCTAGCTGGGCCAGCCGCCGACCCTTATCGAACGAGCCCGCCGCGCTGGCCGCCATAGTCGCGTCGCCGAAGAAGGTGAGGGCCTCATTGAGAAACAGGTCGGACGAAGCCGCTAACTGCTCCCGCGTCCCCTGGCTGTAGAAAGACCACGCCAGCGCGGCCTCGCACCCCGGCCAGTCCCGAAACGCCAGATCCACGGCCCACTTCGCGACCACCGAGGTCTTCCCTTCACCACCGAGGGCAACGAAGGTGAGGATGTGGGGACGCTTCGTTTCGCCGCGCACGACCTGGTCCCACGCATCGGAAAGGAGTTTGGTTTCGACCTCGCGCCCAATGAGATTCGACGGCGCGTATTTCATGATGCGGGAGATGTCCGCATTGACGTCGGCGCTTCGCCTCTCCTCATGGACCTCGGCTTCTTGCAGCCTGCCCGGATGGAGATCACGGTACCGATCGAGGATCAGGCGGGCTACATCTTCCGCTGGACGTTCGGACACGACGGGGAAGATGTCTGTCCTGAAGCTGCTGGGAATCTCAACACGATCGAACCGGAAGGGGAGTACCCGCTCGTAGTGCTGATCCATTAACAGTTGTTCGATTGCCCGCACCTCGACGCCGCACCATTTCTTATTGAGGTAATCCTGGCAGTAGAACGGAACGATCAAGTCAGATTCCGTCGCGTAAATAGTTTGGAGCTTTCTGTTCGAGGCGTAGCCGATGATCAAGCTCTCGTGCCAGGCGTCGTAGAAGATGTGAGCCTTACCCTTCTCCCCGCCGAACGCGGGCAGCAACGCGTTCGCGACCTGCTCGACGTAATCGCGCCGTTCGCCGGGAAACGACAGGGCGATCGCAAAGCGCCGGCGCTCGGGTGAATCGGTATTCTTCATTGGACCAAGCCCCGCAGCAATTTCACTCGCTTGTGCTGCGGGTGATTGCCTCAAGCTAATGACCCATAATACCGTCCATCGTTCCCTATTCGACGAAGTGCTCGCCGTCTGCGGACGGCGAGGTTGTCTGGCTTACTCCCTGATCCCCATCTGCGTCAGCATGAAGGCCTGGTCGGCCGCCGCTTCGCGGAGCGCGTCGTAGCGTCCGGAGGAGCCGCCGTGGCCGGCGCCCATATTCACTTTGAGCAAGAGCGGATTAGAGGCGGTCTTCAGCTCGCGCAGTTTCGCCACGAATTTCGTTCCTTCCCAATACGGCACCTGGCTGTCGTTGAGCGAGACCTTTACGAGCATCGCGGGATACGCCTTCGCGGCGATGTTGTCGTAGGGCGAGTAGGTCTTGATGTAGTCGTACTCCTTCTTGATGTTTGGGTTGCCCCACTCGAGATATTCGCTTGTCGTGAGCGGGAGACTGGCGTCGAGCATGGTGTTGATGACGTCGACGAATGGGACTTGGGCGACCACGGCTTTGAAGAGATCGGGGCGCATGTTGACGACGGCGCCCATGAGCAGGCCGCCGGCGCTGCCGCCCTGGATGACCAAGCGATCCTTCGAGGTGTATTTGTCGTTGATGAGGTGCTCGGCCGCGGCGGTGAAGTCGGTGAAGGTGTTGCGCTTCACCATCATGCGGCCGGCCTCGCGCCACGGTTCGCCGAGCTCTCCGCCGCCGCGGATATGGGCGATGGCGTAGATGACGCCGCGGTCGAGCAGGGTCAGGCGATTGGAACTGAATCCCGGCCACGTCGGCGAGCCGTAGGAGCCGTAGGCGTAGAGCAGCATCGGACGTTTGCCATCGCGGATGAGCGGCTTCTTGTAGACGATCGACAGTGGGATCTTGGTACCGTCGGACGCCGTCGCGTAAATGCGTTCTGAGGCGAATTGCGACGCCTCGTAGTTCGGTACGTCTACGCGTTTCTTCAGCGTGCTGCTGTGCGTTGCCATGTCGTAATCGAAGACGGAGCTGGGCGTCGTCAGCGACTGGTAGCGGTAGCGGAGCATCGTCGAATCAAACTCCGGATTGTTGTCGACGAAAACGGAGTAGACCGGCTCCGAAAAGGTGATCGGGGTAGAGCGCGTCGTCTTAAAGTTCACGACGCGAATCGTCTGCGAGCCGCCCTTCAATTCCGACACGGCCATGTAGTCCTTGAAGAGATCGAAGTCGTCGAGCTTCACGTCCGCGCGGGCGGGGATCAGCTCTTTCCAGTTCTTCATCGCCGGATCTGAGTCAGGCGCGGTGACCAGACGATAGTTTTTCGCGTGATCGTTCGTGCGGATGTAGAAGCGATTGCCGCGATGATCGACGAAGTAGCGGTGATCGCTCTTCCGCGGAACCATCACACGCAACGCCTCGGCAGGCTTGTTCGCCGGCAGGTAGCGGGCCTCCGAGGTGGTCTTGCTTCCTGACTCGACGACGATGAAGGCTTTGTCGCGCGTGCGGAAGGCACCGATGTCGTACAACTCATCCGGCTCGTGGAAAACGAGCTCGTTTGTGGTCGTGCCGAGGACGTGGCGATAGAAGCTGTCCGACCGCTTCGTGACGTTGTCCTCGGTCACATAAAAGATGGTCTTGTTGTCGGTCGCCCACATCACCGTGTCGACGCGCTCGATTTTCTCCGGAAGCAGCGCGCCGGTGCGCAGATCTTTGATGTAGAGCGTGTACTGACGATAGCCGGTGTTGTCGGTGGAGTAGGCGAGGAGGTTGCCGTCGTCGCTGACGCGGTATGAACTGAGCGAAAGAAACTTCAGACCCTTCGCCAGCTCATTGAGATCGAGCGTGATCTCTTCCAGCGCATCGAGGCTGCCCTTCTTTCTCGCGTAAATCGGATACTGCTTCCCCTCTTCGGTGCGCGAGTAGTAGTAGTACGCGCCGAGGCGATAGGGGACGTTGACGTCGGTCTGCTTCACATGTCCGAGCAGTTCGTCGTACAGCTTCTGTTGCAGCGGCAGCGTGTCCGCAGTCATCGCAGCGGTGTACGCGTTCTCTGCTTCCAGATGCGCGATGACGTCAGGATTCGATTTCTCGCGCAGCCAGAAGTAGTCGTCGACGAGCGTGTCGCCGTGAATCTTCGTGACGTGCGGCTTTTTCTCAGTCGCCGGCGGTTTCGGTTGCGAGACGGCGAGAAGCGGACAGGCGAGGACGAACGCGACAACGAACGCGCGACGAATGTTTTGCATCCGCGGAGAGTAACGCAGAGCGGCGGCCGAAGCCGCCGCTCTAGTCACAAGTTAATGTCGCTTCACGATGAAGCCTGCCATCGCCAGCGTGATGGCGAGGAGCAGCAGCATCATCGGCGAAATCGCCGGGATGTTTGCAGAGGCGACGACGGTGATGTTCGACGTGCTCGAGTTGTTGCCGGGAGTCGGATCGGGGCTTGTGGTCGAGACGGTCGCGGTATTCGCCACTGGTCCCGGAGCCGAGGGAAGCGTGACGGTCAGGGCGATCGAGGCCGAGCCGAGGTTGGCAATCGAGCCGAGCGAGCAAGTGACCGTCGTCGTGCCGCTGCAGCTTCCCTGCGTCGGCGTCGCGGAGACGAAGGTCGTGCCGACCGGGATTACGTCGGTGACGCTGACGTTTGCCGCGGCGGTCGGGCCGCCGTTCGTGACGGCGATGGTGTAGGTCAGATTGCTGCCGGTGGCGTACGGGCCGGGCGCGGCGGTCTTGACGACGCTGATGTCGGCGTTGCCGGCGGTGATGAGCGTCCCGGCGGTGGATGTATTCGGCGTGGTCGGATCGGTCGACGTCGACGTGGCGTTTGCCGTGTTGTTGAGCAGGCCGAGGGGCGCAGTAGGGGACACGGTGGCGATGATGGTGAACGTCGCGGTCGCGCCTGAAGCCATGGTAGCGGGGTTGGTGCAGGTGACGGTGCCGTTGGTGCCGAAGCTCGGATTGGTGCAATTGAACGGGAGGCCGGTATTTTGCGTCGTGGAAACGAAGGTCGTGTTCGCCGGCAGCGCATCGGTGATCGAGACGCCCGTCGCTGGCTGCGGCCCGTTGTTGGTCAGCGAGATGTTGTAGGTAACGTTCGTTCCCTGCGCCGCGGTCGCGGTGGCGGTCTTCGTGATCGATAAGTCAGCGGTGAAGATCACGTTCGTGTTCGCCGTCGAGCTGTTGTTGCCCGGCGTGTTGTCGGTCGACGAAGAGGACACTGTGGCCGTGTTGCTGATGCTTGCGGGTGCCACCGGGCCGTTGATGTTGAGCGTAAAGACGGCCGAGCCTACGGCCATCGATCCAATCGAGCAGTTGATCGAGCCGGGGCTGTTGGGCGGAGGCGTCGAGCAACTCCAGCCGCCGGGCGAAGCGAGTGAGGCGAACGTCGTTCCCGCCGGGAGCGTGTCCGTCAGCGTCGCATTGATGGCCGGATTGGTGCCATTGTTCGTGACGGTGATCGTGTAGCTAATGACCGTTCCTGCATTCGCGGTGGCCGGGCCCGTCTTGATCACGGACATGTCGGCGGGTGCGGCGACGATGTTGATGTTGTCGAAGATCGCGCCGACGCCCGTCGCGGTGCCCATGAAACCGTCGAGCGTGCCGGGACCTGTGGGCGTGACGCTGTGCGCGGGGACGGCGGTGTTGTCGAGCGTGTCGGTGCCGAGGTTTCCGTCGAGTTTCTGCGCGATGCTGCCGGCAGCGCTGAAGACGAAGTTGTCGGCCGCCGTGCCGCCCTTCAGCGATTCGGTGGTCGTGAACGCGCTCGTTGCTCCCGGGATGTTGCCGCTGTTCGCGCCCGTGATGTTCCAGGTCTGCGCGACGTTGGTGCCGATCAGCGTGTCGTTGCCCGGGCCGCCGTCAAAGAGAGTCGGGGTAATCCCGGTCTGGCCGAGCGTGAAGACGTCGTCGCTGCCGCCCAGTTGAATATCGACGTTCAGAAGCTGTGCGGTCGGGACGAATCCGGTATCGCCGTCCATCGTCAACGTGATGGGGCTCGTGGCGAGCATGGAGCCGGTGTCCGCGGCGCCCGTACCGATGAATGTTGTTTTGTTCGCGACGGTGGTGGTCGTGGCCCAGATGAATGGCTGGAAGCCGACGATTCCGCTGACGTCGGTGCCGCTGGCAAGCCATGGATCAAACGTTACCGGCCCACTCACCTCGGCGGCGACTGTCGCGGCGATGTTGCTGCCCCAATAGTCCAATGTCGCGCTGATGTTGGTCGCACTCAGGTTGTGCATTCCGAAGCCAGTGTTGTTGCTGAAATCGTTCTGCGTCATGGGATCGGTGATTGCGCCGGCCGTTGCATCGATGAGAACGCCGTCACCCGACCCGCCGGTGACGAACGTGCGGAAGATTCCGTTGGTATTCGCGCCGGCAGCGCTGAGCAAACCGGTGACGACATGCACGCCACCGCCCGCGCCGCTGCCGGTGATGACGTCGGTGTCGAGATGCGCCACGCCGTTCGACTGGATGAGAACGCCCGTGTCGCAGTTGGTGACCGTATTGCCGATCAGGTTCACGGGCAGGTTGCCGGCGAAATTCGCTGGAGCCCCGATCCACTGGAATCCGATATTTGCGCCGGCCGTCGTGTTGCCGGTGTAGTTGACGGTGGTGGTCGCGCTCGAATGCGACGTGACACGGAACGCGCGCTCGATGTTCAGCGAGGGACTGTTTCCAACGGCATCATTGAGGAAGCTGTTGTTGGTGATATTGATATTGCTGGTATGTCCGCTGGCGTTTTCCCAGATTCCGAGCGTGAACTGAGGGTTGGCCGACTGCGCGTTCAGCAC
>DASYJY010000109.1:0-43156 GCA_035995985.1 Thermoanaerobaculia bacterium
CATCGCCGGCACTCGGCGCTCAGTTACGATTCACCAGTGCAGTTCGAAAAGCGTCAGGCGGCTCACGCCGCGTGACCAACACTACTAACCTGTCCACGAAACCGGGGTAAGCCCACTGTTGCGCCGCTCGGCCAATTGCAGCAGGCGCGATGCGGCGCTCGTTCGGCATCGGCAACCCCATCGGAAATTGGTGCGACGGGGTCACGTAGACGAGCGCCACATTCTTCGGCAGCGCGTCGACGACCAGTCCGTGTTCGTCGATGGGAACGGAGACGACGTTCGCTTCCATCGATTCCATGAGGATGCGCACCATGGGATAGCCGGGGTTCTCCAGCGCCACGGTCGAGCCGCGGCGGAGGAGGACGCGGGCGATGAGATCGAAGGCTTGTTGTGCGCCATTCGTGACGATGACATCGTCCGGTTCGACGCGCACGCCGCGGCTGACGGCGACTAGGGGAACAGCGCGCCGTCGGGCATGCCTGCTCCGAAGTCGAATCGCGGCGGCGTTGCGCGAGGCGCAGAGAGGCGGGAGGCATTCCAGATCGTGCGATGACGGATGGCGGTTGCGGCGCGCGGCTGCGCGCGCGAGCGGTCCCTTCCACGGCGCGCGCCTCCCGCAACGCGCGAGCTCGCAACTCGTCTGTCGGTCTCGCGCAACACCGTGAGCGTCGCGTACGAATGGCTCGTCGCCCGAGGGGCTCCTGTCGGGAAAGCAGGGCGCGGGCAGCTTTGTGGAAGTGAACACGATCGCACGCGTAGCGCCGGGCTCCCCGCTAGAATGCCGCGGCATGCCGCGAGTCGATGTGCCGTCCGTCGTCAACATCGCCGATCTTCGTGCGATCGCGAAGAGGCGTCTTCCGCGAGTCGTCTTCGACTACATCGACGGAGGTGCCGGCGCCGAATGGACGTTGCGCGAAAACGCGCGTGTGTTCGATGACGTCCTGTTCCGTCCGCGCTCCGCCGTGGCCACAGCGAACGTCGATCTGCGAACGACTGTCCTCGGCGAAACCATCGACCTGCCGTGTCTTCTCGCGCCGGTCGGCAGCTCGCGGCTTTTCTGGCCGCGCGGCGAAGAAGCGGCGGCGCGTGCCGCGGGTGATGCGGGGACGATCTACACGCTGTCGACGCTATCTGGCTGTCCGGTTCGCGACGTGAAAGCGGCCACGCGCGGCCCTGTTTGGTACCAGCTCTATCTCGTCGGCGGACGCGATGTCGCGCTGGCCGGCATTGAGCGCGCGAAGAATGCCGGCTGCTCCGCGCTGGTCGTCACAGTCGATACGCCGGTCGCCGGAATGCGCGAGCGCGATGTGCGCAACGGAACTCGCGAGCTCGTCTCGGGCGCGCCGTTCACGATGCTGCCGTTCATCGCGCAATTCCTGGCGCGTCCGCACTGGCTGGCCGCGTTCCTGGCCGACGGCGGCCTGATGAAGTTTACAAACGTCATCTTGAAGGACGGCCCGATGCCGTACGCCGACGTCGGTGCGGCGCTCGAGCAGTCGATGGTGTCGTGGGACGACTTCCAATGGATTCGCGATGCTTGGCAAGGTCCGATCGTCGTGAAGGGCGTCCACACCGCGGACGATGCTCGCCAATCCATCGATCACGGCGCGGCCGCCGTAGTCGTCTCCAATCACGGCGGCCGTCAGCTCGACGGCGTCGCGCCGACGCTGCGCGTGCTGCCGGAGGTTCTCGCTGCCGTCAATGATCAAGCCGAGGTCTTGCTCGACGGCGGGATACGAAGAGGCAGCGACATCGTGAAAGCACTATGCCTCGGCGCCCGCGCCGTCCTCATCGGGCGCGCATACGCCTACGCCCTCGGCGCCGCGGGAGCAGCCGGAGTAGCGCGATCGATCGACATTCTCCGCGACGACATCATCCGCACGATGAAGCTGCTCGGGTGTTCGTCGGTGAGGGAACTCGACCGATCGTTCATCAGGATCACTGACGAGTGGCTTCGAGATGAGATCGTATGATCGCCTGATGAGTAACGAAGCCAGCGGCGCCATCCGCGCCGCACGCGCATCGATCAACGACGCCATCGCGCGGCGGGAGCCCGAGGCGATCGGAGCGTACTTCCTTCCTTCGTACCATGTCGTGACCGCGCGCAGCATGCAGCGGAACGGAAAGGAAGATAGCGTCCGGAGCTGGGCGGAGATGTTCGCACGCGACAGCAGCGCCGCGCACGAAGCGGTTCCGGATGAGATCCACGTGAACGAAGATTGGGGCATGGCCGAGGAGCACGGACGATGGACTGGAAAGCTCACGGCGAATGACGGACCAATCGAGCTCGCGGGCTCTTATGCAGCCAAGTGGCAAAACACCGCGGAAGGATGGATGCTGCAGGCCGAGATCTTCACGCCCATCACGATCACGCGCGGCACGCAGAGCACTTGAAACGATTCTCATCCTGCCATCACTACACAGCAGGAGAACCACATGAAATTCAGCCGGATCGTTTTTCTCATCGGGGGCATCTACGGGTTGCTGGTCGTCACGCCGCAGTACTTCATGGAGTCGCGGGTAGGCCGCACGTCTCCGCCGCCGATCACGCATCCGGAGTATTTTTACGGCTTCGTCGGCGCGGTCGTCGTATGGCATCTGCTGTTTCTGGTCATCTCGCGCGACCCGGCGCGCTATCGCGCCATGATGCCGGTGGCCGCTCTGGAGAAACTCGCATTCGGGGCGCCGATTCTCATCCTCTATGCGCAAGGCCGAGCGGCGCTCCCTCTCGTCGGCGCTGCCGTCATCGACCTGATCCTCGGCGCTCTCTTCCTGCTGTCGTACTGGAAGACGGCGGCTTACCGGTCCACGCTGCAGTCGCCGGGCGTCGCGGTGCCGGTCACATAGACGGTGACGTGCGACCGCGAGCCGTAGCCTTTCCGAATGAACGGCCGCGCGCCCTTCGGCCCGAGGCCGACGAAAAGGTCGATGTGTGATCCGTGGAAGTGGCCTCGATCGCTCGCTACGAAAATGCCGTCGTGGATCGTGCCGTCGGGAAGGCGAGCTCCCTTCAATTGCGGGATGCTGATCGTCGTCCCGAGCTTCACGAAGTGAGGATCGACGGCAGCGGTGCGATACGGAACAAGCGCGCAGCCGAGTCGTCCCACACCGTACTCGGAGCGGACGATGCGGAAACGATTCGTGCCGTGCAGCCTGCGATCGTAGGCGACCGTTCGCCCGTCGCGAAGATGCCCGCTGCCTTCCCGGATCAAGTCATGTCGGAATCGAACAGTGGTGGTGGCAATGACGCGCCCACGTACATCCTCGAGCTCCGCACCCGCTTTGCCCCGGTACCGCGGCGCGGCCTCGTCGATCAGCCAATAGAAAGTGAGGATCGCTCTTCCGATCTTTCTGGGCGGCGCGGCGAACGCAGTCGTCGCCAGCAGGAAGGTGAGGAGGACCATTCTGGCGTTCATGTTGCGACTCACGCAAGGACGATCCTACCGCCGTCTGTTGCGCCAATGATCCTGACTCTGCCCGTGAAGCGGAAACGCCGCGTTGAATTCGCGCCGGCTCTCACGGACGAGACGATCGACTTCGGATGCATTGGTTTCGTGTGCGTACAACGTAAGTGTTGTACGTCAGGTCTGTCGTAGCGTCACTTCGCCGACTGGAGTGAATCTCATTTCGGAGGGAAGCCTTGCTCTCGCCCATGCCCAGCAGAGCGGGCTCATCGGGAGGGTCTACGCCGGCAGCGGGATCCTGGAGTTCGATTGCCGCGTTCCAAAAGAGCGGCTAGAGATCCCGAGTTTGGTTTGGATGTGGAGCCGGAGGCCGCGTCGCCGGTGGCGTCCCAAAATACACTCGGTTGGAAACAGGTTCTGAATTGGATGCGCGAGCTGGACGCCCTCAGGAGAGCAGCATAGCGATCCTTCGGACGTGCTGCACGATGCGCAGGAAACGCAGGATCGCTGATTCCGGCCTCTCCCAGCGCGAATTGAAACCAACTCTCCACGCAGCAGCGCGCAGCGACACGATGACGGACGGGACCTCAGTGTCGCGGGGCTGCTCATCGAGCCTGGGTTGGCAATATCGCGGCGCGTCTGGCAAATATCTCATCGCGCTTCCACACTAAAACCGAAACGGTAATTCAATCTCCCCGGCTTTGCATGATTCATCCCTGAATCTGTCGAATCCGTCCCTTTCTCGTTCGGCCTGCCGGAAGGGCGGCGCAAACTCGCGAGCGTTTTCTACGGAGGAATCGTGGGATTCCCGCTCAGGCTCGCGACGATGTCCGGAAGTTTGGAGGGGAGGCAGTGACTGGCGCCCTGCCCGCTTCCATGGCCCAGCCGGTCTATCGAGTGGGCCACGCGCTCGATGCCGGGCAGCTCGCTTCCATTCGCGGATACGAGCAGGTGGTCCTGGTGTTTGGCCCCGAGGCGACCGCGCGCGGGGTGATGGCGTCGCTCGATGAGCTGGCGTCGCAGGTCCCTCGTACGCGATGTAGCAGCATCGTCCTTTCGGCGCCGGAACAGTTGGCGGACTTTCAGCTGCTCGTGAATGCCGATCGCCTGTTCTACCTGTCGGGTGGCGACCTGCCCGAGCGCCAGTTGGCGGCACTGGTCGACGGCGCCCGCGGGATGAACCGGCGCGACGGAGCGATCGATCTCTCACTTCCCGTCGACGATCTGCGCCGGATGGCGCTGGCGGAGAACGTGGCGGAAGTGGCCGACGCCGTGGAGCGGTCGATTGGCGCGGTGGTCGAGGCGCGGCGTAGCCGCTGCGTTTTGTTCGATCGTGAAGAGGATGTGCTGTGGACGCCGGGCGAGGGGAGCGAGGAGGCCAGCGCGGCGGCGGGTCTGGTCAGTTTCGTTCTTCGCACCGGGATGAATGTCTGCCTGGGGCGGTTGGCCGGCGATCCGCGCGTCGATCTCGATCTCGACAATCCTGACGGTGTTTCCTCGGACCGCTTTCTCGGCGTGCCGGTGCGCGCGCCGCGCGGCGCCATCGTGGCGGTGATCGTGGCGCTGCGGCCACAGCAGGACGCGCCGTTCGAGCCGCGGGATGTGGCGACGCTGGAGGCGCTGGCCGCGCAGGTGAGTCCTTACCTCGCTGCCTGGCTGGTCCAGTCGCCGGCCAGCCCCTTCCGCTATCACGCGCTGCGCAATCTCGATCAGCCGCTGCTGGCGGGCCCGGAGCCGCTGCATCTGAAGCCGCTCTGGACGCGCGGTACTCCGTGGCTCGTGGGGGCGACGTTCGCGGCATTCGTTCTGGCGCTGTTCTTCGTCGTCGGACTCCATCATGGCTAAGCGCATCCCCTTCGTGGCGCAGACGACGGCGGCGGACTGCGGCGCGGCCTGCGTAGCCATGAGTCTCGCCACGCACGGCAAGCATGTGCCGCTCGACGAAGTGCGGGGTGTTACCGGCCTCTCGCGGCACGGGCTCGATGCACAACGGTTGTTGTCGGCGGCGGAGCATTTCGGCCTGCGCGGGCGTGGAGTGCATCTCCGGACGCCCGGCGATCTCGCATATCTTGATCCCGGCAGCATTCTGCATTGGGAGTTCCGGCACTTCGTAGTCCTGGAACGAGCGGAGAAAGGTGGCGCCTGGATCCTCGATCCCGCCAGCGGCCGGAGCTTCGTGACGCGCGCGCAACTCGACCGCGGCCTCACCGGCGTGGCGCTGACGTTCGATCGCGGGCCGGAGTTCGAGCCGGGAGGCAGCCAGCGCACACCGCTCGCGGGGCGTTATCTTAAGCGCGTCCTCGGCCACGATACGGCGCTCGTCAGGATCGTGCTGACGTCGATCCTTGTGCAGCTCTTCGCTCTGGCGGTGCCGCTCCTGACGCGGCTGCTCGTCGATCGCGTCATTCCGCACAGCGATCGAAAGCTGTTCGAAATTCTGGCGGCAGGCGCGCTGATGCTGATCGGCTTTTCGGCGCTGGCGACGTTCATCCGCGGCCACATCCTTCTGGCGTTGCGCACGCGGCTCGACGCGCAGCTGACCACCGATTTTCTCGAGCATCTGGTGCATCTGCCGTTTTCGTTCTTTCAGCAGCGCTCGGCGGGCGATCTGATGATGCGGCTGGCCAGCAATTCGACGATCCGCGAGATTCTCACCTCGGCCGTTCTCTCCGGCGCGCTCGATGGCTTGATGGTGGTGTCGTACCTCGTGCTGCTGCTCGTGGCCGATGTGCGGCTCGGGCTGGTGGTGGCGGCGTTGGCCGTGCTGCGGTTGGTCATCCTCATCGGTGCGTTAAGGAAGCGGCAGCGGCTGACGTCGGAGCAGTTGCAGGCGCAGTCGGCGGCGCAGAGCTACGAAGTCCAATTGCTCTCCGGCATCGAGGCGCTCAAGGCGTGCGGTGCGGAGCGGCGCGCGGTCGATACCTGGTCACACCTCTTCGTGCGGCAACTCAACGTCTCGCTGGCCCGCGGCCGTCTCGACGTGCTGGTGACGACACTGTTGGACGGTTTGGGACTGGCGTCGCCGGTGATCGTGCTGCTTTACGGCGGCGTGCGGGTGATGGAGGGAGCACTGACAGTCGGGGCGATGCTCGGCCTGGCGGCGCTGGCCGCTGGATTTCTGGCGCCGCTTTCGACGCTCGTTGCCAATGCCTCCCAGTTCCAACTACTCGGCAGCTACCTCGGGCGGCTCGACGATGTGCTGTCCACTCCTTGTGAGCCGCAAGGGCGCGAACTGCCGCGGCCCGCATCGTTCGCGGGACGGATCGATCTCGACGACGTCGCGTTCCGCTACGGGCCGCTCGTCCCTCCAGCTCTCTCCGGTGTATCGCTCGCCGTCGCGCCGGGCGCGTTCGTGGCCGTGGTCGGCCCTTCAGGCTCGGGAAAATCGACGCTGGCTGGACTGGTGGCGGGGCTGTTGACGTCGCAGGACGGCAGCGTGCTGTACGACGGGAGG
Source organism: Thermoanaerobaculia bacterium (assembly GCA_035995985.1). GTDB lineage: Bacteria > Acidobacteriota > Thermoanaerobaculia > Gp7-AA8 > Gp7-AA8 > JADGNZ01. Next base: position 6,859 of record DASYJY010000109.1, read on the forward strand.
CCGCTCGAGCAGTTCCCGCGCGCCTGGCTGCGCGCGCGTATCGCGTATGTGCCGCAGCAGTCGTATCTGTTCGGCACGACCATCCGTGCGAACATCGCCCTCGCGGATCCCAATCTTCCGTTCGACCGCATCGTCGAGGCAGCCCGGCTCGCCGCGATTCACGACGAAATCGCCGCGCTGCCGATGGGCTACGACACGGTGCTGGCCGATTCCGGAGCATCTCTTTCCGGCGGTCAGCGTCAGCGCATTGCGTTGGCTCGCGCGCTTGTCGGCCGCCCGAAGGTGCTGATCCTCGACGAAGCGACCAGCGCGCTCGACTCGCTCACCGAACAGAAAATTCAGGAGAACCTCCGGTCGCTGCGGGCCACGCGCATCGTTGCCGCGCATCGCCTCAGTACGATCCGCGAGGCCGACCAGATCGTGGTCCTCGAACAAGGCCGCACCGTCGAGCGAGGCACCCATACCGAGTTGGTGGCCCGCGACGGACTCTATCGCCGACTCGTTTCCGCGCAACTCGAAGGCGCGGAGGAAACAACCCCCACCCACCCGCGCATCAGCCACGCCCCGACGGGGGTTGAGGCGAGGCTTGCGCACACCGCAGGAAAGAAAGGAACACCATGAAAAAGCAGATCACCAGCAAGCTCTCTCTCAGCAAGGAAACGCTGCGCCACCTCTCCGAACGCGACCTTCAGGCCGCGGTCGGCGGTTTCGCGACCGATCTCTGTCCGCCGACAGGCCCGTCGAACTGCGACGTCTGTCCGTCGGAAAGCTGCCTCACCGGCGGAAGCTGCCTCACGGCGACCCACGGCCGGTTCTGCTGCTGAGGACCAATCGCAACGCGGCAGGCGGTCGGGCGCAGGCCCGGCCGTCTGCTTCATTCCGGGAGACAAATGCACATGTGGCAGCCGATCGCGAGCGCCGCGGCCAGCCGCGATTATTGGAGCACGATCGCCGACATCGAGGCCGCGCTGACCGAGCATCTGCGGGCAGAGGCCGGAAACGAGTGGGCCTCGGGTCATCTATCGGCGGGAACGGCCGGCATCGCATTGTTCTTTGCCTATCTGCACGCCGCGCGCGGCGATGCCGCTGCGGCCGACCGCGCATTGGAAGCGCTCGACATGAGCACGACGGCGCTGGAGCATCGGCGCCTGCTTCCCACGCTGTACTCCGGCTTTGTCGGAATCGGCTGGGTGATCACGCATCTCGCGCGCGAGATTTTCGAGGGCGACGGCGAGCTTGCCGTCGAGATCGACGAGGCGCTGCGGATGTTCCTGGCCGAGGTGACGGAGACGCCGCAGTTCGAGCTGCTCAGCGGACTGGCCGGGTACGGAATCTATCTCGTGGAGCGGCTGCCCAGTCCGAGCGCAGCCAAACTGCTCGTTCGCGTCATCGACCTTCTTGAAGCGTCGCGGGATACCACCGGCACGTGGTTCACCAACCCTGACTGGCTCCCTGATTGGCAGCGCGAGTTGATGCCGCGCGGCTATCACAACCTCGGAGTGGCTCACGGGATCCCGGGCGTGATCGGATTTCTGGCCGCGGCGCAGCGCGCGGGTGCGAACGATCCGCGCATCCCGCGTCTCGCGGACGAGGCGGTGCGCTGGCTGCTCGCGCAGAAGGGATCGTGGCCGAGCTCGATCTTTCCCGCGCACATCCCGCCCGACGACGATCCGCGGCCGACGCGCACCGCCTGGTGCTACGGCGACGTCGGCGTTGCCGCGGTCTTGCTTTCCGCCGCGCGCAGCTTCGATCGCGATGAGTGGCAGGAGGAAGCGCTGGCCATCGCCCGCATCGCCGCGCGCCGGTCGGTCGAGGAGACGAAGGTGACCGACGTCGGTCTTTGCCACGGCGCCTCGGGCATCGCGCATCTTTTTAATCGCCTCTATCAGGCCAGCGGCGATGACGAACTGCGCGCCGCCGCCGAAAGCTGGTACGGGCAGACGCTGGCAATGCGCCGCCCCGGCGAGGGAATCGCGGGCTTCATCGGCTGGTCTGACGGCCGACGGCCCGGAGAAGGGAAGTGGTGCGGCGAGCCGGGCTTCCTCTCCGGCGTCGCCGGCATCGGTCTGGCGCTGCTCGCGGCCGTGAGTGAGGTCGAGCCGGCGTGGGACCGGGTAATGGTTGTCAGCGTCCCGCCGCGGAAGGAGCGTCATGTCCATCGCCGATGACTTTCTCCCGTCGGATCTCGTCGTGATGCGCACCCCGTTCCTGCCATTCGAGGAATTGGAGGAGTGGAACGCCGATCTGCGCGCGCCGCATGCGGCCGGTGATGATCTTGCCGATGCTGTGACACGCGACATCGCGTTGTTGCGCGAACGGTTGCGGGCTCTTGTCGGCCGGCCGGAGATTGCCGAAGCGATTTTTCTGGCGTCTCCCGATCTGGTGGATAGCATCGCGCAGTGGCAGCGGGAGCCTGAGTCAAAGAAAGGACGGCGCACCGAACAGGGCTTGGTCCGCTACTTTCTGCGTATGGCCACGCGGCCGACACCGTTCGGGCTTTTCTCGGGATGCACGGCGGGGAGCGTCGGCGCACGCACCCAGCTGGCGCTGGAAGCACGGGACGGATATCGCCGCCACAGCCGGCTGGACATGGATTACCTCCACGCCCTCTGCGAGCACCTGGTGCGCGATCCGGAGATCCGGCGCCAGCTGATTTTTCGCCCGAACTCGAGCCTCTACGAAGCAGCCGGCCGGCTGCGTTTCGCCGAGTCGCGCGTGCGGGGCCGCCTGCGCACCTATCACCTCGTGGCCTTCGACGCCTTCGACGCGCTCCGCGAAACGCTGCATCGCGCCGCGGGTGGTGCTCGACTCTGCGACTTGGCCGAGGCGCTGGTCGCCAGCGATGCCGAAGGAGAGATCACGCGTGAGGACGCCGACGCATTTCTGAACGACCTCGTCGACAACCAGCTCCTGCTCGCCGATCTGGCGTTGCCGGTGACCGGCGAGGAGAGCACCGGCGGTTTGCTGCAACAACTCGAAACGATCGCTGCGGCGGGGGAGGCGCGCATGCGGCTGGCGCAGGCCGAGCGCGCGCTCGCCGGAATCGACGCCGATCCCGCGCTCGCCACCGAGCGCTATCGCGAGATCGCCAGCGCGCTCGAGCCGCTCGGCGTTCCGGTCGAGCTCTCCCGTCTCTTTCAAGTCGATCTGATCAAACCGCCGCGCGAGGTCGTGCTCGGCGAAGACGTCGTCGCGGAGATCGCTCGCGGCGTAGAAATTCTTCACCACTCGTCGCGTCAGCGGGGCGGGCGCGCGCTCGATGAATTCCGCGCCGCGTTCGTCGAAAGGTACGGTTCCGATCGCGAAGTTCCGCTGTTGGAGGCGCTCGATGAAGAGAGCGGCATCGGCTACGAGCGATCGAACAATGTAGCTGCCGAGGCTTCGCCGATGCTGGCGGGGCTGGCGCTGCGGCGCAATGCGGACCGGATGCAAATGACGTGGGGAAACAGCGAGGCAGCCATGCTGCGGCTTCTCTCCCGCGCGCTGGCGGCAGGGGAGATGGAGGTCGCGCTGACCGACGATGACGTCGCGCGGATGGCCAATCCGGAGCGTCCCGCACTGCCCGATGCGTTCCATGCGTCGGTGACCCTCGCGGCGTCGTCCGCCGAGGCTATCGCGCGCGGCGGCTATCGCGTGCTGCTCCATTTCGCCACGGGTCCCTCGGGCGCGCGGATGCTCGGTCGCTTCTGCCACGCCGACCCGGCCATCCGTGCCGGCGTCACAACGCATATTGCCGCGGAAGAAGCACTTCGTCCCGGAGCGGTTTTCGCCGAGATCGTCCATCTTCCGGCGGGGCGCATCGGCAACATTCTGGCGCGTCCCGTTTTGCGCCAGTACGAAATCCCATTCCTGGGCCGCTCCGGCGCGCCCGCCGATCGGCAGATCGCGCTCGACGATCTGCTGGTCACCGTTTCCGGTGATCGCATCCGGCTCCGCTCGAAACGTCTCGACTGTGAAGTGATTCCGCGCCTGACGACGGCGCACAACACCAACGCCGAGAGTCTCGGCGTCTACCGTTTTCTGGCCGCGCTCCAGCAGGGCGTGGGAATTCAGTGGGATTGGGGGCCGCTCGACGCGATGCCGTTTCTTCCCCGCGTCGTCAGTGGCCGGGTGGTGCTGGAGCGGGCGCGCTGGCGCGTCTCCGCGACGGAGATCAAGCCGATCGCGGCGGCCAATGGAGCGGAGCGCTTCCGTCTGGCGCAGGAGTTCCGCAGGGATCACCGCATGCCGCGCTACGTCGTGCTGGCCGACGGCGACCAGGAATTGCTGCTCGATTTTGACAACGCGCTCGCTCTCGATGCCGTCATCGATCTGATAAAAAATCGGCACGAGTTGCTACTCACCGAGCTCTATCCCTCGCCGGACGAGCTTTGCGCCAGCGGGCCGGAAGGGCGCTTCGTGCACGAGCTGATTGTGCCCTTCACCAGACGCGCAGCGGCGGCAAAGGCCGCGGTCGAACAGCCGAAGACACCGGTGCGGCTCGTTCCGCGAACGTTTCCGCCCGGCTCGGAGTGGCTGTATGCGAAGTTCTACAGCGGCACGGCCACCGTAGATCGCGTGCTCCTGGAGGAGCTGGCACCGCTCGCTACGGAGGTCGTTGCCGGCGGTGCTGCCCGACGCTGGTTCTTCATCCGCTACGCCGATCCGGCCTGGCATCTGCGCATTCGCTTTCAGGGCGATCCGCAGCAGTTGCGCGCCGTAGTTGAACCGGCGCTGCAGTTGGCGGCCGAGCGTTTGATCGGAAGCGGCATCGCGTGGAAAGTCCAGTTCGATACCTACGAGCGCGAGATCGAGCGATACGGCGGTCCGGAGGCGATCGAGCTAATCGAGGAGATCTTCTTTCGCGACAGCGAAGCCGTCGTGGCAATGCTGGCCTCGTGCAGCGGCGACGCGGCTTCCGATATGCGGGGGCCGCTCATGGCTGCCGGGATCGATGCGCTGTTTGCGGATTTCGGTCACGATCCCGCCGCCCGCCTCAAACTCGCCGAGGCATCGCGGAATCACTTTGCGAAGCAATACCAGTACGAGAAATTACGCGAGCCGCTGGCGGATCGATTCCGCCGCGATCGTCACACCTTCCAGCGCCTGCTCGACGATCCGGCGTCAGTGGCCGCTCTCACGAAACGCTCGGAATCGATCGCGGGCGCTGCCGCCGAGTTGATGGCGCGCGAGAGCCGCGGCCGCCTGCAGCTGCCGTTGCAGACCATTCTTCCAAGTCTCGTTCACATGTTCGTGAATCGTCTCAGCCGCTCCGCCGGGCCGGAGCATGAGCTGGTGCTGTACGACTACCTCGTCCAGCTTTATCGATCGCAACTTGCCAGGAAAGGGAAGCGAGCGGCCTACGCCCCTCCGGAAAAACAGCGGGTCACGGAAGGATAAGAGTCGCGACTCGCGACTCTTACCCCGCCGGCAGCTCCAGCTCGATACGCCGCTCGCCGCCGTTTCGCAACGATTCGTGCAGCGACGCCCCAAGGTCGGCGATGAGACGTTGCCCTTCGGGGACGTTCGTGGCCATGACGCTGGAAATACGAGTCAGCGCTGCGTTGAGAAGCTCGGGCTGCAGGCGTCCTGCCGCCGCCTTCAGCTCCGCTCGCGCGATCGCCGTATCGAGCTCCGCCTCCTCGGCGAGACGGTGGTCTTCGACGGCCCACGAATACACCGCGTAGCCAATCCCGGTAACGATGGCGAGATAGAAGGTGGCGGTGAAGAAGCCATCGGGAAGGTAGGCCAGCAAGACGGAAGCAAACGGTCGCTGAAAGGTCGTCGCTTCGAAAAGCGCACGAATGCTTACGATCGCCACCGAAAGCGCGGAGATGCCTGCTGTGGCAGCAGCCATGGCCGCAAGCCGCGGCTGCCGCGGGCGGGTCTGTCTCCATTCGATCACGGCGAACACCAGAAAGGCCGCTCCAATCCACAGCGAACTGTCGAAGAGCACGTAAGCGGGAGCCATCCAAAACCGGTGCGAACGGAAGTCGCCGACGTGAAGCATTGCGTTCACGATGGTAAAGGCCACGACCGGAAGGATCAGGCTTCGTCGCACACGCGCCAGTCCCAGCAAGTGAAGGTTCGTCATGCCGCTGCCCCCTTCTTTCTCACCGTTGTCAGCAAGGGCATCACCACCGTCACCACCGTCGATCCGGAGCCATCGTCGGACAAGGTCACCCGCTGGCGGCCGCCGAAAAGGAGCGCCAGCCTGGCTCGTACCGCGGCCAGACCGATGCCCATTCCCGGCGAAGCCGGCTCACCCGAACTGCTGTTGCGTACGCGGACCATCAACGCTCCGATTCCTCCCTCGGCATCGACCACGATCTCGCCCCCTTCCTCGCAGCGCGCGACGCCATATTTGAGCGCGTTCTCGACGAGCGGCTGCAGGATCAGCCGCGGTACGAGACAGGACAGAAGGTTGGGCGGAATGGCGATGCGGCTGCGTAACCGGGCGCCGAAACGCAACGACTGCAGCCGCAGGTACTGCCGGACGAATTGCACTTCGTCGGCGAGCGAAACAGTGGCTGCCTCGCCGTGGCGGATGGAGTAGGCCAACAGATCCTGCAGCCCGGCAAGCATCTCCCGCGCCGAGCGCGCGTCGTTTTCAGCGAGCGCGGAAATGCACGTCAGTGTGTTGAGCAGAAAATGCGGCTCCAACTGTTCCGCGAGGACGCGCAGCTCGGCCCGCACCAGAACGCCTTCGCTTTCCGCGCGATGGCGCGCCGCCTGAAGCTGCCGTTGCCACCAGCTCATCCCGATCACGGTGGCGGCCAGAACCACGGTGAACAACGCCACTCCGGTGGCTGACGACTGGAGCGCCCGAACGAACGAGGCTCTCCGCAGAAACACGTCCGTGCACGCATAGCAGAAGAGCCGCAACGCCCATGTTCCGGCGATGGTGCCGAGGAACGCCAGCCGACGAACGAACGGGCGGCGGAGTGAGAGGGCAGCGTTGCAGCCGCGGAAGAGCAGCCAGCTGACGCCCGTCCAGATCGCCGATTGCAACAGCGTCGTCAGCGACAGCCGGAGATACGGGACGGCCTCTCCCGCCGAGCGAAGCGTTGCGGTTTCGAAAGCGACGCGGAAGACGCCGTAGAGCAGCCAGAACGCCGCCAGCGTCCGGCCGAGGTGCCGGATCGACGTCTGCCGAATTCCCTGGCCGTCGTGCACGTAAGTCAAGACGTAAGGGCAGCAAAAAGGTTTGCCGTGTTCGGATGACAAATATGTGAATTCAGAGCCCTTCGATCAGTCGTCGCAACCGATCGCGATAGGGCGCGCCGAGGCGTAGGCGCGTTCCGTCGCGCAGAAGCACGACCAGCTCGCGCGCAAACGTCGGCTGCAACTCCACGATGCGGTCGACATTGACGATGGTGGATCGATGGATGCGGGCGAAGCGCGCCGGATCGAGGCGCGGCTCGATGGCTGCCATGGTCGTTCGATAGAGATACTCCGCCGCCCCGACGTGCAGGCTCACATAGTTGTTGGCGGTTTCCAGCCAGTCGACGTCATCGATCTTCACCAGATGTATCCGCGCGTTTTTCTTCACGGCCACACGGGAAAGAAACCTCGTCGCCTGCGCCGCATCTGCGTCTGCCGTCCACGCCAGCTGATGGCGCAGGCGGGCCAGCGTCCTGGCCAGGCGGTCCGCGTGGTACGGCTTCAGCACGTAGTCGAGGGCCTCCTCCTCGAAGGCACGCACGGCGTAGTGATCGAACCCGGTCACGAACACGACGTGCGGCTGCGCCCCCGACGCGTGCAACTGCTCGAGCACGTCGAGGCCGGAAAGGCGCGGCATCTCCACGTCGAGAAAGACGAGATCGGCCCCGATCGCTTCGGCGTCGCGCAGAAACGCCGTCCCGCTCCGATACTCCGCGACGATGTGGATGTCCGATTCGTGCGCCAGAAGGGTGCGCAGACTCTCCAGCGCCAACGGCTCATCATCGACGAGCACCGTCCGGATTGATCGCGACACCCGCAACAACCGTCCTCCGCCCACGGCGGTGTATACGGAGTTCCGGCGAATTAGATTCGCGAGAAATGCGGCGCGATGCCGAACGGAGTCACATGTGACTCTCGCGACGATGAATCCTAATGAGAGGGATGCTCATTGAGGCTAAGCCAATCAACGCCCCCGGCCGTGCTGAATGGCGTCCCAAAATACACTCAGTTGGAAACAAATTCTCGTTTGGATGCGCGAGCTGGACGCTCTCAGGAGAGCAGCATAGCGATCCTCCGAACGTGCTGCACGATGCGCAGGACGAGCTGGATTCGCTGATTCTGAGCGCTCCCAGCGCGGATTGAAACCAACTCTCCACGCAGCAGCGCGGAGCGACACGACGCGACGACGGACGAGGACTTCCGCGTCGTAGCGTCAGCACTTCTTCGACACGACACGACGGCCGAACATCCGACCGACCGCCTCGTCGGGCGCCCCGTCAGAACTCTTCGCGGATGTTGATTTTGCCGTGACGCGGATGCGGCAGAAGCTGCGCGAGTTCGGGAGCGATGGTCTCAATGATTGCGAATGCGAATGCGATCCGAGTCGCGATGAAGGTCTCCTGCCGGTACTCGATGCCGATGCCGATTACTCGCTCGCCGATCAGACCTGAGCTGATTTCTGCCGGTGTGCCGAGCCGCCACACCGGACCACCGCTCATGCCCTGGGGTGCCGGTGCAGCTACGCTTGGAGAGTGAAACTCGCGCGCTTGCCTCACGGGGAAGCGTGTCGCGATGTGGGTCTCGGGGGTGAGTCCGAGTCTCGTGTACCAAGGCAGAGGCGCGCTGTGCGCGGTGAAGAGTGTCGGCTGATTGGAGATTTCTTTGGTTGCGAGGTTTGGTTTGTTCCGACTGCTCGGATATCCAGCGAACGTATAGAGCACTCCGGGTTGAGGCGTGTCATCGACGTCCGTGTCCTCCGGACGCAACCGTGGGACGTCGAGCAGTGCGTCATGCAGCCTAGGCTTGACGGGAATCACAGCCACATCTACATCGTCGCTGCGATAGATGCTGCCGCCTTCGAGCGGTTGGAGTGCTCGCGTTCCGCAAAAGAGATTTGAGGACTTGTTCTCACGAAGGACATGAGCGGCTGAAATCACGAAGTCCCGGCCGCGGACGCGAATGATGAAGGCCGAGCCGATCAGCTGTGAGAGGCCGTTGGAACGTCTTGCGTGGATGCCGGTGACGTACGGAAGCACGCGCATCTGAAGTCGATCAAGGCCGTACGCTAGGTCCATCCAACGTTTCGGAACGAGGCAACGTCGCGCCGTATTTTGACGAAGAGGGATCAGACGTTGGCCGGCTGGTCTGCGACTTACTCGGTTTGACTGTTCTCGAAGTAAGCCGGCGTGCGCATTTTCGTCCGGCACGTGGGCGGCTCGGCTGGTAGGGTCAAGAGCCGAACCGCTCCGCAATGATCGTCATTTGTTCGATCGTCGGTATCGTGGCTTCGCGGGGGAACGGGCAGCCGCGCCGCACGTTGTAAACACAGGATCTGCATCTCGTCGCGCGTTCAGGGGCGGCAGGCTCGGCGACACCGCTCAGCAGTTGCCACGCGCGCTGTATCCAGCGCTCCGCCTCGTTCGAATTTGCTCGCAACTCTTCTTCCAGGCGAGCGCCTGATTCAGAATCGAGAAGCACGATTCGAGCGCGTTGCTTCTCCCACAGGACGGCGTACAAGTTGCCTTGAACGCGCTTCCCATGAGCCGCTAGGCGAGGGTATCGACTGCGCGCGAATTCGATTGCCGACGTTGCTGTCACTCCGTCAGGTCTCCCGATGACGTAGAACGCACCGAAGTCGAAGTGCCGTCGCTCGCTCGTAACGCCGCTAAGCTCGACCGACTCGGCCAGCTGTCCCGCTATGCGGCGCAGCAATGCATCGTCCGAGCCCGCGGCGGCTAGTATTTCGATCCTTCTTGCGGCATCGCGTGTCTCGTCAGGTGTCATCTCTGGTCGTGACGAGACGTTCACTCCGTCCGTGGCGTCGTCTGCGAATGCGGATTCGACGTACGCCGACTGCATCGCGATTTGCGAGATCGTTGACTGAATCTCGCAAAAGGTGAGCTGACCGAGATCCGAAATCCCGATGAACGGCTTCTTGTGCCGGCGACGCCGCGTCGCACCGCCCCTACATTGCTCGCCGCGGAGCGTCAGCACCGATCCCTCTGTCCCAAGCATGTGTGGTTCACCTATCCGGTAACAATTATGCGCGGACCTCTCGATGGAGAGCGGCCCGCGATGAATCCTGATGCATGATTGTCGGGTGGGGGACAGCCCTCTCGGAATCTTTGAGGCTGCCACCGGCCTGTACACGGCTACATGCTGCCCACCCGTCCAACCACAGTGCCTATCAGTTGGAAATCGTCCTCATCCGCATAGATTGCGGTGTACCGCTCGTTTCGACTGAGCAGGCGAATGCGGCCAGCGTGGAGTTCCAGTTGTTTCGCGAGCGTGATTCCTGAGACGCGGCAGATTACGATGTGCTTCGCTGCGTCGCGCACTTCGCGTGTTGGGGTCACAAAGAGGAGATCCCCGTCGACGATGCCTGCTTCGATCATGGAATCGTCGATCGCTTGGAACACCAGCCGTGCTCCGCGCAGGTAAAACGGCCGCGGTACTTCGGCGGCGCGTTGCGCAACGGCGTTCGGGCTGGAAAGCGCATCGATCGTGGGCGACAGTCTAACTGCGGCAGCCAGATAGCCGAGGACGCGGCGAAGCTCGGCGCGCTGTTCGGCGTCGAGTGAAAACGCGGGCTCGTCGAGTAGCGTTCCGACGTTCTCTCCGAGAGCGTGCGTGATGCGGACAACGGTGTCGAACGCCGGCCGTGCATGAATGCCGCTGAGCACCCGGCTAAGCGTCTCCTGCGTCACGCCAGCCGATTCCGCGATTGCATTCTGCCGACGGTCCGCTTGCGTCCATCGCCGCGCGCAGTCGCTCGCGCCAGCTCACCAATCGACCGCCTCGCTGTAAAAAGTAACCATCGTTACTCACGGATCGTCGCGGCGCTACGACGACAACCTTTTCAAGGCTTTCTCCACGTTGTCAGACAGCAAGTGAAGATGCGGCTCAAGCCACCGGAGCGCGGTGCCTTCGTCCGTGTCGAGGTCGAGCGCGATTCCGGCGAGCGCGGCGAGGGTGTCGAACAGGAGACATGACACCCGCGTCTCGAGCGGCAGCGCCGCCCAATTGTGGAGCGTGAAGCCGTTCGGCAACGCGTCCGGTTCGGTGACGAGTGGCGCGGCGGATTCGGAATCGACCCTCATTTCATAACCTCCCGAAACGCGACCGGAGTGGTACCGAAGGCGGATCGGAACCAGCGGTAAAACGTCGAGACCGTCCCGAACCCGCAGCGGACGGCGATCTCCTCGGCCGACAGCGGTGTGGTTTTCAGGAGCTGCACGGCGTAGTCGAGCTGCTTCCGGCGCAGGAAATCGCGCAGCGGCATGCCGAGGATTTCGGGCGCGATCCGGCTCAAGTACGGAGCCGTTACGCCGAGCGTGGCGGCGAACTCCGACGCGCGCGCAGCAGTCACGCGCCGATAGCAATCCCGCAGGTAGTGGGCGGCGGCGCGCTCAAGCCGCAGGCGGTGAGACTGAGTGAAGTTCCGTGGTCCGCGCATCGAACGGCGTGAAGACGCCGACGATCTGCTCCGGTCTGGGCGCCACGCAAACGGGCGAGGCTCCGCGGCAGTCATCGACGCTTCTCCGTTTGAGGAGTGCGAACGCCGCGACGTTCCCTACCTGCGTACAGCCGAAGAAAGACACAAATTTTCCTGTGTGGGTCTTACGCAGACCCACGCCGGAAGACGAGCGAACCACAGGGAGCTACCCGATCGGTGGGCCGATCTTGCTGGCAAGCCACAGGAGGAACACTGCGTCCCAGAAGCCAAGCGGCACGTGAATTTCCCCTCCGGCTGATGTCGATGTTGGTGCGCCAGGCGGGAAGTGGATTTCCCCTGCATCAGCCGATGCAGCTACGGGAACGAGCAGGACAATTACCGCGAGTGTAGTTGCGGCGCGGCGGAGACGCGAAGAAGCAGAGCGCATCAAACCCTCCTTAGACCAGCGCGATTCGCTGGGCAAAAGGAGGGTGACTGCATGGGGGAAAGTTTTAACGGTTTCTTGGTGGTGGAACGAAGAGAAGTGCCGGTCGCCGCTCTGCTTGCCGCACGAAACTCCTTACAGCCTCGATGTCGTCGGAAGTGAGCTTTCCTGCCGCGGCCGTTTCGTTGAGGTAGGCGATTGCAGTGAGTGCGCCCGTAAGCATTCCTGCAGCCGTGAAGACGCCGAAGAGTCGCGTCGCAAGCTCCGTGATCTGCTTCGCGCGTCCAAGCGCAAGCAGAGCGTCGGCGATGTCCAGACCGACGAGCGCCGCTTCCGTGACCCTTCCTTGTTTTTCAAACTCCGCCGCCACATCGCGTAGACGCCGGATTGCTTCGTTTCGTTTTCCTGCTTGAAGCAGCAGCTTGGCGATTCCCCACTCTGCGCTAAGCCGTTCGCCTGCCGTTCCAATCGCGCGGAACAGGGAAAGCGCCTTGTGGAGATGCATGCTCGCTTCGCCGAGGTTGCCCCGATGGACTTCGCACTTGCCGAGCGCGTCTGAGCCACGTGCGATCCAAAGGGAGCTATTCATCGATTCGGCATAGTCGATCACCTGACGAAAGAGCGCCGCCGCGTCGCTGAGATTGCGAGCTTCGAACTTGATACCGGCACGAAGGTACAGCGCGGCCATTCGCCGGTCATCATCGCCGAGGTGCGCGAAGCCGTGTTCCGCGCGCTCGGCCATTGCCGCGGCTTCCTCTAATCTGGATTGGTCGCACAACACATAACCTCGCACGAGCGCGACGGTGGACAACCCGAGCGAAGGTGACGCGAGGTTCTTGTAAGCTCGTTCGGCGCGCAGCAGTGACTCAAGCGCCTCGGGAAATTGGCCGAGGAAGCGTTGCGCATTCGCGCGCTCCTTCCACGCTGTGCCGCGCAACTCGTAGATTGCTTTCGATGGGTACGTGTCGTCCGGTAATGCTTCCGCGATGGATACGGCGGCGTCCGCAAACGTTAGGGCATCAAGCGGTTCGTTGTCACAGACGGTGTGGGCGTGCGTGCTCAAACGGCGGGCGACGCCTCCCGACAGAAACCGCTTCTGCGTGTGCAGGTTCGTCCATGCAGCTTTCACCGGCGCGTCGAAGAGCGGTTTCAACAACTCCTCTGCTTCGCTGTCTTCGTCGGCAATGCGCGCGGCGTACGACATGAGCGCCTCGTGCGTGGCGGAGCCCATCACCGGCTCCCACACATCCACGTCGCTCAAGTCATCCTCGGCTACGGAGAAGAAGTCGAGTGTCGTTCGGCACGTTGCACACTCGGCCGTGTGGCGGCTGATGATGCTGCGCCGCGGCTCGGGCGTCGCATCAGGATCGAAGGCGAACATGGCGAGTTCACTTTCCGGTATGTGATCCATGTCAGGAGGTCTCCGACAGCGACCGATACGCGGTCAGGGCGCGTCTCCGACACTTGTGCAGAAAGACGAGGATTGATCCGGGTGTCGAGTGAAGGACGTCGGCGATCGCACGGGTTGTCTCGCCGTTCAGGTAGTACCGATGCAGCAACTCCCGACACCGCGAACCGATGCCGGCCAGAAGTTGCGACAGCAGCAGCTTCCGCGTCACTTCGTTGAGGAGCGCATCGTCGGGCGTTGCCATGCATGGCACTTCACCGCAGAAGAGAGCGTCCGCGGCGTCGGCGCGGCGCAGGTAATTCCGTGACGCGTTGCATATCGCACCGATGAGGTACGGCTCAACGGCACGAACGGACGCCGCGTGCATGAAGTACGTGGCGAAGACATCGTGAACGAGCGTCTCAGCCTCGGTGAACGGGATCTGAAACTTTCGAACCGCAATCTTGCGGAGCCTGATCGCGTATAGCAGATACACCTCCTCGAATCCCGCGGGCGCGCCAGACGGCCGAATTTCAGGCTGTCGGGTTGTCCGCTCTGCTTCTCGTCGCGGCTCCTGCATATCTCTCTCTCATTATGGAGTGACAGAACCGGAGAGTTCCCTACCCTCGGTTATGAAATGAGAGGCGGCATCAGGCGGAATCGGTTACGAAATGCGAACCGGAGGAACGGATAGAGGGCGGTACAACAGGGCTCGCGCATGCCCGACATCATCCTGCCCCCGCCGCGACCTTCTCGTGAAGCTCTGATTCGATTCTTCACGGAACAGGAGCCGCTGCCTGTGCGCTATGCAGCGGATTTGCTCGGATGGCCGTGGCCGCAGCTTTTGCTCGAAGTGCGAGACGTGGGCGCACTCCTTCCCGAAGACCGTGTGCCGTGGGTGGAATTAGCTTTCCGGCTCATCGACGCGTGGCCGCGCCGCTGGCTGCTGGAGACGCTGGGCGAGGCGTCCGTGATCCTGCCGCCGGGACTCCATCTGACGCCTGTGAGTTGGGAACTCCCCATCTACCTCATGCGCGCGATGGAGCGTCAGGCCGTGTTAGAGCGACGTCATCGCCGCGACGTGCATGGAACCGATGTCGAAGACTACGTCTCTGAACTCCTTCATCTCTCCATCGAAAAGCCGACCGTCGACACCTTCCGAGGCGATCGCAGCTTCTTCGACGCATACGACTATCCGAACGTTGACCCGGATATGTGGCGATGACGACGCGTCGCATTCGGCATCGCCAGCGCGACAGCGGCTTCCAGCTCGCCGGCGAGATTTCGCAAGGTCTGCCGATTGATGAAGGCGTTGCGGGCGAGCCGCTGACGATTCCCGCAGACACCATCGAAGACGGCGAGATTGTCTTTCGCGCCGCGCGAGCGGATTTGCTGGAGTTCGGGATCGAATGCGGCGACCTCCTCGTCGTCGAACGACGGAACGACGGCCGTGCGGCGTCGGCAGAACTTGTGGTTGCGATGATCGGTGATCGCGTGTTCGTCGGCCACTGGTGGGGCAAACACGGGAAACGCGCCGTCATGGGCGATGCGCTTTCAGTCGTCGCCGAAGGACGCGGCCTTCAGATATTCGGAGCCATCACCGCAATCGTTCGGCCGTCCGGCGGTACTTTTTCGCCGCGTCCTTAGATGCTCAGTTTCCAGAAGAGAGAAAGCCGCGCTCGAAAGACACCTTTGCGAGTCAATGCCGAGAAGGAGAGCAGATGTTGGACGAAGTCGAGCGCCTAACGAAGCAATCGCCGGAGTTCGCGCGCATCGCAACGGATTGGATGCGGAGCGCCGTCGCGAGGAAGAATCCATGACCCGCCCGAAGGTTGAAATGGTCAACGCGGTGACGCGCGAACACGGCGAGATGTTCGCGGATGAATGGATTGAACGGTCGTGGGCGACCGGTGCGATAACGGAGGCTTGCTCCGAAACGAAGATTATTGAGTGGCCTTACGAGCCTGACGGCGGCGGTGACGACCTCTCCGTCAGCCTCCAAAACGAGATCGTGCAGCGCGTCGCGGACCAACTACGAAGCTCAGTAGTGGAGACATTCGTCCGGCTCGCGAATGCCGTCATCGAACGAGAGCGGACGCGGGTCGAAGAGTCATTGATTCCAGCGAGGATTGAGATGGTGGAGACGGTCACGCCAGAGCAGGGGTTGATATTCGCGGAGCAGATTTACCGAGAGATAGCTGATTCGGAAGTCTTCGACGTAGCTCTCAGCGCGACGCACATCAGGACGTTTCCTGATGACGGCCGGGACGGGGAGGAGTCTGCGGCGCAGAAACATTTCCACGCCATGACGGACGAAATCCGCGACCGGATTCATGACGAAACGAAGCAACTGATTGCGGATGCATTCGTGCGTGTCGTCGGCGATGTCATCTCGCGGGAGCGGCAGAGGCGCTGAATCCGGAATCACCATGAGTCGCCCGCCAAAGTTGACAGACGCTTTTGCGAGTCGGAACCGAAAAGAGGGAGAGCAGATGTTGGACGAAACTCGCGTCGAGAACCAGCCGCTGACCATCGTCGAAAAGAAAGCGATCGATTCTTCGCGCGACGAGCCGCTCGCGTTCCACGAGGCCGCCCACGGTGTCGCGCTGTGGAAACTCGGTCTTGGAATTCGAAGCATCAGTATCGATCCTGACGAGGGCACCTCGGGCCATACGATGCCGGCCCGCGTTTACGATCTTGAAGCGGAGCGTGATCCGCGAGGCAGGCGCTACATCGTGGAGCAGAACGCGATCATGCTTCACGCCGGCCATGTGGCCGAACAGCTCCTCCGGCCGGGAACCAAAGAAAGCCACGCGGCCATCGACCACGATCGGATTCATGGGGAGATGCATCAAGTAGAAGACGACGGATCAGTTCACATCGCGTGGTGCAATTACCTTTGGCAACGGACATACACGCTTCTCGCCTGGCCGGGGCAGTGGAAGCTCATCGTGGCACTCGCGCGCGCACTTCTCACGTATCGAACGTTGGATGGTCGGAGCGCGGAGTTCTACTTGAAGCGGGTGGACGACGTGCTGAGGCACGATCCATCGATGCCGAACGCGATATTCATTGGCCACGTCACCTATGTATGTTCACCGTGGCATCGCACGTGGCACTCGAAGTGTGTCGAGACGACGCTTCCCGCGAAGCGAACGGACCTCCCGGAACGCGTCGAGAACATGGAGCCGAAACCTGACCTTCGGCCGGTGCTATGGGCGCTCGGACCGCTCTCAACGCGCGCGCGGCGATGTCTTGAGAACGCGAACATCCGCAGCGTCATGGACCTTGGCTACTGGAGTCCGTGGGCGCTCAGCAGCAGACGTGGTGCCGGGAAGCTCACCGTTCAGGAGATCGTCGACGCGGCGGCGCGTGCCGGCGTGCATATCGCGCCGGATGACGCGCCCCTGCCTTGGGTTGCCGATCCCGAACGCTGGCGCTAGGCATCAACCGATTCGCGGTTCGTAGTGAACGATAGAATGTACTCACGCACCGCACCCCCTACGTCGATCGGCAGGAGGATGCGAACGTCTTTTCCGACGAGCCGCCCCCGCGACCTTCGCGCCAGATGCTCTCTACCGTGCTCAAAGCCGCGATTGAGCCGTTGAGCGGAGAGCCTATCCAGCATTACTGCAACACACCCTTCGGGCTCCACTCACCTTTCTCATCGTAATGTAAACAGCGCTCGAAACCGGCTGCTTGCCAGAGCGCATCAAAGACGGGACGAACGAGGGCAACGACATCGGCCGGCAGCTCTGGCACGAGCACATCCGGCAGGAGGAGCGTTGTGCGATCGATTGGGCGGTTGCCCCAGTCGCTCAACCACGGATTTTCTAACTGGAAACGGTAACCCTCGACGCCAGCGACCGTGAGAAGCACGATGGTCGGCGGCTCAAGCCCGAAGCCGTGTTGAATCGCCAGAAACTTTTCGACAGCCCTAACGACGGTGTGTTCAAGCCCCCAAACGCGCAGGGTCTTGTGTTCCAGCGTGACCATCGCAGGAGCGACTGCCTCGAACACACCCGAGCGAAAGAGCTGGATGTACGTCGCAGCAGGTTCGTTCTCCGCCGACGCCCCGGCGAAACTCATGAAGCCGTCGAAATTGAACCGATAGTCCCATGACCCGGCTCCAAACGGCCGCAATTCGCTTGTGAGCTTCTTCGCTGCGGGAAGATCGATTTGCGTCAGCGGATCGGCGGATGCGAGCGGAAAGACATGTAGGACCAAATACGGTCCGTCCGGAATCCGGAAGCGACTCTTGCCGTCCGAGATCGCCTGCATCCGCTCGGCGCGAAAGGCTTCGATGTGTTGCGTCACCGTGCTCGATGCGAGGAAGGCCGCGCGGATCTCCAAGATGTCCATCTCCGTTCGGGAGGCGCTTCGCCGCACGAAGAACGGAGAGGTTGTTTGCAATGTCAGCATGTGCGGTGCCGCCCAGCTGCGAGGAATGCGGAGAAGCAGCACTGGGCCATCGGGAAAACCCTCCACTATCGCCATGCGAATCCCACTGATTCGCGGCGCGATCCCATTTTTCACCATGTCATCGATCCGCCGAATCTGCTCATCGCCGTTGATGCCGGCGAGTCCCTGCGCGGCTTCAGGAATTCCGGTCGTCTTCCCGTCCACATCCCGCCGTTCGCTGACGCCGAAGAGCATGTCTGCGCCGCCGGCGTTCGCGAATGAAATGACATCGCGAAGAAACTCCTTCCGATCTTTCTCGCTCCCGCTAGGCAATGTCTCTTTGTATTCGAGAGTTCGCCCCTCGCGAACTTCGTTTGCCACCAAGGCATCGACGTCGGCCTTGGTCACGGCCTCTACCGGTTTCGCGATCACAGTTCACCCTCCCTATTCGTCGGGCGCGGATTCTGGCGAAACGGGCAGCGGCAAGCAAGCCAATCCTCGTGAACACGCGCCGGTGCGAGATACGCACTATTCGCCTCGGGTAAAACGAAGGACAGTGGAGATTCCTTGGAGATTTCGCACTTGACGCCTTTCGGGAGCGTCGCAAAGACGCCTTCCGCGGGTTGAACGAGGGTCATGCGCCTCCAAACGGCCCTCATACGTTCCGGGGAATACGACCCGTGTCCGTCGAACTGATCGACTACTTTTGCGTTGCCATTGTCGGGGATGAACACGTGCCGTTCTCGCCGCCGGGCATGAGCGACGATCTAATTTCAGGATGAGAAGGGTGAGGTGCGCGACCCTCGACGGCTCACCCTGCGTGGAGTTAGGTATTCAGCGTCCGAGTCCAGCGGCCAGCGAGCTGCTCGAAGCGATACGTTTGCCTTCCGTCGCGTCGGTCTGCTTCAGGCTAACTCTCGCCGACACCATTCCCCATCGCGGTTCGACCTTCACGAAGTAGGTGAGGCCGGGTTCAGTCGACAACCTCAACGAATCTTGATTTTCGTTGCTCAGCGCGGTGATGACGTGCTCACCGGGCGCCACTGTTTCCGCGTAGAAAGTGCCAGCGGCGATCCCGCCGAGCATCTTCCCGTCCATGCCGACCTGAAACAAGATTGCTTTGCCCTTGTAAGCATTCTCGCGCTCGATGTAAACGACGGAGCGATCCGGTGGCGCTACGAAGAGCTTTGCCGACTCATCGATCACCTTCGGAGCGATGGGAACGGTGGCGGCACACGAAGCGAGGCAGAGTGCGACCAGTGCGAGGGTGACTTTTTTCATTTTCAAATCTCCAGTGCTCAGAGAGCCGCGCGTGCAAGGACGATTTCCTTTTCGAGGTCTGCTTGTGTTGTCTGTCGCACTCTCGTTCCGGTGATGGTGAACAACAGCGTGTATTCACGCACCACACCCCCTACGTCGATCGGCAGGAGGATGCGAACGTCTTTCCCGACGAGCCGCCCCGCGACATTCGCGTCCACCGTCGCCAGCGTCATCCCGTCGAGCAGAACGGCGCGTCCGGTCGTTCGGTCGAAAGTCTCTTCCTTTGGGAACAGAGAGACGCGCATCCATGAGCCGCGCATCTGCTGGATGGCCTCAACCGGCATCACCACTTGCCGAATGCGGCTCTTGCTGGCGATGATCGAGGGGAGCTGCGGCTTCGCCTTCTCGCTGAACTCCACTCCCGAATGAACCAAGCGTGCCGCGAGGCCGAGATTGACAAAGCTCGCGTCATCCCATGTCACGCGCGCTGAGCTGTCCGTTTTGTTCGTGACCTCAACCGTACCCTCGTTGCCGTACGTCGCGAGTGTGCCGGAAATCTCCACGAAGTCGTCAGCGAAGGTCCCCTCCGGCGTCGCTGTGAGCGGCACGGCCGCTGCGCCCTCACCGCGATTCGCACGCGCCACGGACGCGAGCTTCGTCTGCCACTCGATGACGTAGACGGGTGACTGCTGCATAGCTCGCAGGTCCGACTCCTTCACGCGCTGCCAGCCAGTGTCCGTGAGACATTGGTTCGTGTCGGAAGCGATCGAGAAGATGTTCCCCTTCATGCCCCAGTTGGCCGCGTTCTGCGCAGCCTTCTGCTGGCACTCGTTGTAGTCGCGCTGGAACTCGCTCTGCTGCTTCGTCGGGTGGACCCACACCGCTTTGCCGAGACCCCAGCCGGATGCGAACGCCGCGCAGGCGAGAAGCATCACCGCGAACAGCGAACAGCAAGCACGGCTCTGGATTCTCAGCATCAGTCTTCTCGCTTTGCGATCTGTAAGACACCACCGGCTTGCATAAGTGGCTAGCCAGAGATGCGGCGCGTCCGAATCAACCCTTTGGGGTCTGTCAATCATATCGCGCGAGTCAACACCATGGGGTTGATCCACTCGATCTCATGCGCGCGCAGAGACCACAGCCCAACGCAGTCTTCGGAAAGCATCTACGGACGCTCCGTCGTGAACGGGATATCTCGCAAGAAACACTTGCGGAGCGGGCTAACTTGGGCGTGAACATCATCGGCCGGTTGGAGCGCGCCATCATCTCTCCCGGCCTGATAACTATCCTGAAGCTGAGCGCGGCGCTTGGTGTCTCAGCGGCTGAAATGCTACGTCCCTTTACTCCTGAAACAATCGCCGCGATGAAGTTGGGAGTAGCGTTGTCAGGTGCGATCCGCCCGCGCAGTGCGCGGGGATAGGGTAGATGCGCATCCCGCGGGCCGAAGCCTCGCGATGAAACGAGCCAGGCCGCCCGCAGCCATCACGCGCGGTCGTCCCTCGCGAGCGAGTGCCGCGCCGATGTCGTCGCGGAGTTTTGAGACGCACGGCGTGGTGACGGATGCCGCGCTCGCTGGCCTTGATATCGGGGGACACCTTACTCGCCTCGGTCAGATGCGCGAGGTCGTTCCGCCACACGATTCCCCCTCGCCGCGCCCTCTACCGCACCACCGCGTCGTGTATCCGCTCGATTCGTCCCTTCACGTCCCGCAGCTCTTCATCTGTTAGCTTTGGCGTTAACGGCTCCACGACGTACAGTTCCTGCAACGACTGCAAGTACGCGTAATCCGCACGCACGCTGTCGTCTCGAAAATCTTCAGCGTCCAGCACGTGCATCTCTTCCCACGCGTCACGTATCCGCTTTCCGAGTGATCCGCGCCGCGCATTTAACATCGCCAAAGCAATCACTAGCTTCTGCCTTACGTAGGCTGGTTGGTTTGTCATTCGATCGTCTCCGCTCCGCGCTATTTCTCCAACCGTACCAAAAAATGCACGCTCAAGCTCCGTGACGACACTTCGCACGCCACGGCTCGCGTCTGCATATCTGATGTCCGCAAGAATTGACGGTATCTCGCAATCCTCCAACCGAACTGGGAGCACTCTTATCGAGTTGTCAGACAACTGGCGCATGAGCGCGGCTGAGAACTCTTTCCTCACCCATGGTCGTGTCACGGAATGTTTCGACAACAACACGATCAGGTGAGTCGCATTTCCAAGTGCCTCGCCGATCTTCTCCACAATCGAATCTCCAACGCGTATCTCCCATTCGTCGAGCCATACGCTCGCGCCCATCGAGCGCATCAGTGTTGCCAGTTCACGCGCGGCGTTCTTGTCCTCTGACGCGTGACACACGAACGCCTGCACCTCAGGGTCGCTCAATCGCCGAAACCCTTCCACGAACGCACCAACCGCCTCGCGCACGCGGGCATCAGGCTGATTCTCGAATTCCAAGCCAATGTATAGGTGCACCTTGATAGTTCCTTCCCTCAGTTCCGTCGAAATTTGCTGCCTTGCGGCCACGCCGAGGCCATACGGGTCTAGGTGCTTGAAAGCGCGCGTTAGCCGTTCGACCACTCGGTGTTGCTCCTCCGCCGACACGTTGAACGTTACGCCGCCATACACGGATAGATTCGTGAGATCGCCTTCACGCCCTGCATTCAGTCCGTAAACTTCGATCTGGCCGGCTCCCTTGGGCGCTGGCAAACCGATGATTTCTAAATGTGAGTTCGGTGGGATATCACGCATTCGAAGCTCACCGAGTTCCGATACGTCGACCTGGTACCGACCGACAATCGGGTTTCTCAAATACACCCGGCCATCAATCGTGATCGCTCGACCGTCTCGCATCTTCTTTCTCTCTCATTGCCGAGATCACATCGTCGCGCCACTGCGCAAGTCCGCTTCGAGCCAGAATCACGTTTTGCGCCTCAATTGCGATTTCGACTTCGCGGCGCTCCAACCGCTGCAGACGCTCCCGTAGGCCCAAGTTCATCAACTGATCCATACAGGCCAAGAACCCGAGGAACATTAGTCCCGCCCAATTCAAAGCGATATCGACTTCCGCCTCAGCCGGCGCATACGCGAAGTGAAACCCCGTTTCCCCGTCGATCGGTCCGCGGAGGTAGTCCATCACGATCGTGCTCGAACCATGCGCATATGCCGACGTGAACGGGTAAATCATTTCGTAGAGGAAAAGAATCTGTGGGTGCTCGGTTCTCTCGGCACGCGTTCGCAAGTTGAGCTTTCGCCACGCTCGGACTGTCGAATGCTCATCTGCCAGCTTGCCGAACTGCTGCCGAAGTGCCGCCGACGTTGGCCGCGGGTGTGTTCCAAAAACGGGTGCCTCACCGTTCGGGTCGTGCTTCATCACCCCAGCTTCCAGCTTCGCTTCCAGATCCGCCGCCTCTTCGAGGTACCGCCATACCTCCCGAGGATGTTTCATCAGGAAGATCGCGTCGATAAAACTCTCCAGCATGACGCGCGCTAGGATCATCGCGTTCGATGAATCGCCCACCTTGCACAGAGCGACGATCGCGTGAAGCGTACGTACCGCCTGCACAAATTTAAACGCCACGATCTTCGCCGCTTCTTTGTCGTGCGGCGTGTCTGGGGCCATGATGTGCATCCCCTCGAGATCCTTGGTTATCGCCACCAACTCGTCGATGTGCTCCAACCACAAATGCATCGTCGGACTCGGTTGTCCTTCCGCCATCAGCGTCTCCACCGGGCTTCGCGCTCAGCGCGATTTCCTCGCGCCATCCTCGTCATGCCATCATTCCCGCCGACAATTCGGCCCAAAGTTCCACACACCTACCTTACCGGCACTCGCTCCAAAACAGATCATGACTGACATGCCGGACAGCAGTCCCATCCTAGGTAAGCCCGCCATCAGCAGGTACATCTTTGCGATGTTCGACGTTCTCGGATTCTCCGCATGGGTGAAGGCTTCGGGGCTGCCGCGAGTGCTCGACGCCTACCATCAGTTGATTCAGGACGCGGTCATGCGCCCGTACAAAGAAGGTAGCTTGACCGCGTTTCAAATCCGCGAAGGGATGCTCCTCGCACTCGTTGGACCTCCAAACTTTGCGTACTTCAGCGACACCATCTTGCTATGGTGCCCGCTCGTTCCTCAGAAAGTCAGCGATTTCGTGGAACGATCCAGTGATCTCATCTGTCGGGCGTTGGAGATGGGTATCCCACTCAGAGGCGCACTGACCGTCGGCGACGCTGTCCTCGATTCGGACTCGGGTTTCTTCATCGGCGAGCCAATCATCGAAGCCGCCAATCTTGAAAAAGGGCAGAACTGGATGGGCGTCACACTCGGCAAATCAGCCATCTGGAGTGGGTTCTTGGCGCAGATCCACGGCACGAGCATCATCGAATATCAGCCGCCCATGAAGCCCGACCTCGCCGACTACAGCTCGCCGATCGTCATCGACTGGCCGCGCAGATGGCGAGACAAACACGGTCACTGTCCGTCTTCCCGGCTGCGCGAGTTGAACACCGATCCGCGGTTCGCGCACTGCTGGACCAACACCATCGAGTTCGCCGAACACTCGTTAGGAAAGCACGACTGGCATCTGCGCCCTGATGAGATTCCTCCGGACGCCCTGTTGCGGCTTGTAACCCGCGAAGAAGCATTCCGCCACGAGTAGACCATGCGCTGTCTCCAGCCAGTTTGCGAACCGAGGTCCGCTCCACAATCGGTAGAGATAAGGAGCATAGGCGGAGAGTGGTTGTGAGGAGGCGCAGCGCAGCCAACCCTGCGACACGGGACGAATGGACCTAGCGAGCGAGAATAGTCAGCGGAGGATGGGTGCTCCGATGGGAGTAGATCAAGTCGACGGAATGGACGAGCAGCAGCAGCGCATACATCGGCGGCTTGTGCTAGTCGGGCGCGGACCGGCTGCTTTCTTCCATGATGCGTGCGTGATCGTTCGTCGTCCTGAAGACTTCGCGGCAGCTACGCATCTGGTCGGCCATGCAATGCGGGAGATTGAAAGCGGAGTTCGTGACGCATTCGAGCCTCTTGTCGGTTACGAGGAAAACGCGAAGAAGCAGCGGAGTGATCGGCATTCCTTTGAGATTCGCCAGATTCTTACTTCACTAGGAATCGCTGATGCCGATCCTGTCGCGCGTGCCTGGTTGAACTTCGCGGGTGAAACGAACCCCGAAGCGCTGAACCGATATGCGCACCGAGCACAGCTCAACGTGAGAGCTATCGATGATGGGTTCCTGAGATCATGGGCGAATTTTGTTCTGGTACTGGATCGCGTCCTATCGGCTTTCGAAGATCGCTTTCTTGTCTTCATCGAGGAGTTGGATCGGTTGCTTGCAATCGACACCCCCAGCGAAGCAAATGTGAAGCGGCTCCAACAGTACATCGTTCAGAACATCACCACCGAACGGTATTTCTTCGAGCGCCTCACTCACACTGGTTGGTTAGAACCGCTACGCGAGGCCGGTGTTTTCGCTGCTGCGTCACGCGGCTATTGGCCCGTAGCTGACTACGTGCGACGCAGCGCCGCCAGCGCACCGGAGCAGGTTGCGCCGTGTCTGTTCGACACGCCGAGATCGGTGAGCTTCTGGACTGTAGATCATTTTCTCGACGCAGTACTTCGGTTGCCGGTCGCGGTCGCCGATCGATGGACACGCGAGTGGCTGCTGCCTTGGATCGCTGACCAAGAAAGTATCGGGTGGCGATTGCCCGAAAAGCTTGCCGTACTGACTGAGCATCTTCTCGAATGTCAGTTCGACACGACCGCAGTTCAAGTGACAGCGACCCTTTTGTCGGGACAGACCCCGACGTTGTCCTCACGCTTGATCGAGGATGAGTTGGACGAGTACGTACAGCGCATCATGCCGAAAATCGCCGAGAGATCGCCCGAACAGGCGTTCGAGCTCTCTCTGAACCTACTCCAGACTTCGATAGACAAGGCAGGCGAGCGTGCACGGTTTGACACGGTCTGGCGGCCCTCAGTTCAACGCGAAGACGGATTAGGCGACGAGCTGCTCAATGTGGCGACGTCGCTCGTTCGTGATACAGCCATCCAGGTGCTGACAGCCACACCCGAGTGCACCGGTGAGCTATTCGAAAGGCTGATGGCTACAGACTTGAAGATTGCGCGACGCCTTGCGCTATATGTGCTCAGCGAGTTTCCTTCGTACGCGAAGAAGCAGGTGTGCGATCTGCTTTTTGACGAGGCTCACTTGCGGCGATCGTTCGATTACCGCGAATACGCGCTCGTCTTGCGCCAAGCCTTTCCGATCCTTGACGACAGCGAACGCGCAAGGATCCTCCGTGTACTGGATCGGGGCCCCGATCTCTATTCGTACAGGGAATCCTTTGAGAACTGGCAGAAGCGTGCGCCCTCAGCGGATGAATTACAGAAGTACCTCGAACACTGGCGCCTACGATTTCTGACTCAACTGGACCGCGCGGTATTGCCCGAAACTTACCGACTCGAATTCAGCGGCCTGGTCGCCAAGCACGGCGAAATCGAAGAGCGTGACGAGATAACGGTGCGCATCGGTTCACCCTCTCCGAAATCCGCGGATGAACTTCGCGTGATGACTAGCGACGAGATCGTGAAGTTTCTCGGTGAATGGACCCCCTCGCATCTTGACGAGGGAGTAGAAGGCCTCGGTGATGCACTTCGGGCAGCGGCTCGTACCGACTCCGAGCGATTCAGCGCGGATGCCGCAATGTTCTGTGTCGACGAGCCCGTCTATGTCTCGCGCTTGATTAGCGGCATCGACGAGGCATTCAGAAACGGAGCCTCGATTGCTTGGCCGTCAGTGCTGACGCTGTGCGAATTTGGGCTGAGCCAACCCACGACAGGCAGCCACAGCCGGCTTGAGAGTACATGGGTGTGGGTACGTCAGCACGTGGCATGGTTTCTGTCTCACGCGCTCAGTCGCGATGACCTTCCCGATGGGGAGTCTTCGCGCATTCTCGCAATCTTGAGGAGCCTCCTCGAAGGCGAAGAGCCTCGGTCACGACGAGGAGTCGATTCGGACAATGGCTTCGTATTCGCTTCGATGAATAGCGTTCAAGGCGTTGCACTTGAAGCGATGATCAACTTCGCGGCCTGGCGAAAGACGTTATCGGATGAGCTGCGGGTCGGCCCCGCCTTGGAAATGATTGACCGCTGCCTGCGAATTGCCGACCCGATCCTCCTCACAACGGCTGCGCGTCGGTTTCTCACCTTGTGGTGGGTCGATGACGATTGGACGCGCCAGCGCGTGGGATTGCTATTTCCAACGGACGATCTGCTTTGGGCGGCGGCGTGGAAGGGATACGTCCATTCCAGCAGGGCCTATCGTGAGACGTTCGAAGCCCTCTCGGTACACTACGAGAGAGCGATAGCCCAACTTGATGACGCCGAACCGGAGCATAACGAGCCAACGAGACGTTTAGCGATGCATCTGTCGGCGCTGTACCTCAATGGCGACATCGAAATCGACGACCCGCGTCTGAGCCATTTCTTCGAGCGGGCCTCCGGCACCGCGCGTGGGACCGTTCACTGGCTCATGCTGAGAGCTGCCGTCGATCACCCGGACGAATTCACAGAACTACATTGGGCGCACGTTCGCGAGCTTTGGGACGCACGGCTGGCGGCTGCGGAGAGGGCGGACGCGCAGCAAGAGTTCCACTGGTTTGGATGGCTATTCGAGCTACTGCCGGATTCGGCGGAGTGGGGTCTGCGCAACCTGCGTGTGCTGCTGGAGCGGGGCCTCGACCCCGATCACGACAGTGCTGTTATCGGGAAGCTTGGCCGCTTAGCGCCTTCGCATGCCGCACTTGCCTTTCAATGTTTGCGCATGATGGCTGACGCCGACGTCAAGGGTCACGGTATCTCGGGATGGGGGAGTGATGCCGAGCGGGTGCTCGTGGCGGCGCGTGACGCCGGGGATGCTGCGCTTCGAGATGAGGTCCTGAAATTTGTAAACCGGCTTGGTGCACGGGGGGTGCTGACGTTTCGAAACGTCGTCTCCGCCCGCGAGTGATTGACGGGTAGTCGCGCGCCTCGGTTAGGCCTCTGGGATCCCAGGCACTCTTGGTCTAAGCCAACTGCCGTAAGGCTCAGGCACCCGAAGCCCGGTGGCGTCCGCCACGATCAGCAGAAGGCGCTGGAGGCGTTCGTCGGCTGGGAGGTTTGTGACCAAAGCGATCTGGCGTCTCACATCATCCGGCCGCGTGAAGCGGAAAGAATTCGCCCTCGTTTCCAGCGTCCAGAATTCAACGAAGAACGGGAGAACCACTTCCACATATGCGGGGCGCCACAGATTTGAACGCGCATGCGCTTCGAAACCCAATGCCACGTGATCGGCTGCTTTCTGATCAGTGCGCCGTCCCGGCATGCCGGAGAGAAGGAGGTGAGCCGTTCTGGCGACGACCGTAGGTAGTGACGCATCAGACGCCACTTCGGCGAGACGTTGCGTTGCCTCGGGCTTGGAAGCGATCTCGAAAACCGAGGAGAATAGGGGCGCGTCGACTTCATCGGATAGACCTTTGAACATCTCGGCGAAAGTTAGCGCTGTGGCTGAAGAACGCGACGGGTCGGTAACCATGACTCGCGCCAGGTAAAACGCGAGCAGAAACCCAAATTGTGCGAGCAATGTACTATCGCCGATCGTACGCATTTCAGGCGGAGCATTACTGAGTCGGGGGAGATGAGCAGCTACCGTGACTAGATCGTCTTTCGAGAGCGCGAAAGCAATCGCATCTGATGCGACTTGCGCACGTATCGCAGGGTCATCCGTTGTTTCGGCGCTCACGATCGCAGTGTCCAACCACTGCGCTGCTTGATCGGCCTTGTTCAGTGCGAGGGCGATCTCAGCTAACTGTAAAGCCACGGTCACTTCCATGCCGGGTAGGTAGCCTCGCTCTGCTCTTCGCACATCTCCTGAAAAGAAGCCGATGACGGGCAACTCGAAATCGTCGTCCAACTGTTCGGGTCGAAGGTCTCGCCCTAGCTTTGCCGAGACTGCAGGGTAGTACATTGCACTTCGCAGTAGCGCGACGAGTCCATGGCGAAGCCCGTCATCGATGCGATCACCGCTAAGACGTACGACGGCGTTTTCCCACGCTGAGAAGGCTGCCTCGCGATTTCCGTTATACCAATGGGCGAGCCCGAGGTCGCCTGCGATAGTGGCAGGATGCCAAGCGTAGGCGTCTTTAGCGTGGCCGTTAACAATATCGTCGGCCTCGGTTAGGAGCGGAACGGCAGCACTGGGCTGACGACGAGCCAAGACGCTTGCAGTTCGCTGCAAAGCAATTATCTGTTCAGGAACAGTAGCAGCTCCTCGATCGGGAAGAGCGTCGAGAAACCATGGCTCGGCGCCGCCGACATCACCGTTGAGGCGCAGCTGACTCCCTATTTCCTCTCGAATGAGAAATCTGGCGTGAGGCGTAGTCGCCTTTTGAATTGTCGTCTCCCCGAGGGCAATTGCGGTGCGGATGTCGTGTAGAAGCTCGTTGTGGACAATGATGAGTGCTCGAATTGCATACGACCATAGGGTCGCGTTCTTCGGCTCAGCCCACGAAGCAAAGCGTTCGAGAACAGCAACAATAGTCCGCAGGGATTCCTCATCATCTGAAAGCCTTCTTGCCCTGAGCCATCCCGAGTTCACGAGTGACTGGTGATCAAGATCATCCAACAACTCTTTACGGCGGAGGTCTGGAAGCGCATCAACGGCAGCGGTCCAACGATCTACGCGCTCTACCGTATTGGCTGCTCTCCCGACAAGATAGAACCCGAGTGTCCACGCTTCTTTCGGTACGTGAATTCGTTCGGCGTGCAGGAGAGGTTCGTGAAAGGTGGACTCCAACTCGCCTTCGGGCGGCATTACTCGCGCGAGGGCATCAGCAGCCGCAATTGCTGTCTCCCATTCTTCGTGAGCTAAGAGGTGTTCGTCGAATGGTTTCTCGGCGATCGCCATTTGAAACATGAACAACGCAACGATCCACGCGTCGCCAGTCGTCGTTTCACTGAGTAGGCGTCGCGAGTCGGCGAGAAGAATATCGGTCGGGCTGCGCCGTTCTCGTGCGATCTTGATTTGCTGGCTTCGGATGAATAGCCTCAGGTAAAGGTGAATCTCTCCCGGCAGTGGACCGTTTCCCCAGATATTAGGGATAGTTGTCTCGTGCCACCTCTTTTGGGCATTCAGGGACACAAGAGCGGCGGCAATCACGGCGGCAGCGCGATTGAGGTCGGGTGCCGCCATGTAGTGCGACCACGCTTCGAGCACGTCATCGCGATCGATTGGCCTCTTTTGAACAGCTAGTCCGCCTAGCAGAAGATGGCACTGGCGAGCCGTTTCGGAACTGAGATCGGGCTTGGGCAGCGCCTCTGCGAGCGGAGCGACCGAGACGTGCTTTGAGTCCGCCCAGCGGACCCACAACCCTTCCAGCAGAAACAGCCGTTCGGAGGGCCGTGTAACTTCAGGCGGAATTTCTGCCAGATGGCGTATTACATCTTCCGGAATCGGTCGACGACTCAGTCGAAGGCGGTGAAACAGTTCTCTCGTATCGCTGTCCTGTACGTCGTCGAGCAGCATCGACAGGACCTCGGGCGAGAGCTCCGAAAGGTGTGCGCCGTCGAGGATCTTGGCGATAGCCGTACCATCGACGGCCCAATTCCGGACGCCTAGGTACTCGGCGACCGCCGTCAACAACGTGGCGTTTCCACGTGCTCTTTCGTTCAAAAATGCGATGAAGTTGTCGGGCATATTGGTTGGCGCGCCGTGAGCGGCGAACAACTCTCGCGCTTCTGTATCGTCGAATTCAGGAACGGTGTCAGTGGAGAATTCGTCGTGCCTTAGGGCCTGTCGTATGATTGCCGGCACGCCGGTTGCGGTCAGGCTCAGGATGTGACCCCGTCCGCGAGCGAGCAGAGCGAAGTCTCGTAACGCAGTGGTGATATCTCTGCTCGCGTTTCGCGTCGGCAGGTCGTCAAAGACAAACAGCGCACCATCAGCACATCGCGCAATTGCCAGCTTGTATAGCGAGCGTCCGCTGGTAGTCTCTTTTGCGATGAGTCGGAGTTGATGAGTGAACGAATCAATCGACGAGAGATCATTGCTGGAGAACCAGTGAGACTCAGGTATTTCGCGGGCGACGAGTGCCGCGATTTGTGTCTTTCCGCTACCCCTTGGTCCGACGATGGCCGTCCATGTGCGGCTGGCAACTAGGGTCGTCAGGTCCGCGATTCTGCGCGCACGTGGCGCGAGCCGCGCGACCAGCGGAGCGATCTCAGAACGGACTGCGGCATTAGCAGTGTCCAGTACAGGGGCGATGCTGAGGCCCGACGCGCGAAGCATATCTGCAACCGCCACCATGCTCTGTTGAAGCGTCCGAGTGAGCGACTCGTCAGTGTCAGCCGGACCCGTTGTTCGGGCTGCACCATCGTCTGTAGGCTTTGCCGAGTGTGGAAACAGACGTCGAATGAGTGTCTCGGCGAATGCTGCTGCACTGTCCGCAGCGTACGCTTTCCATTGCAGGCGGCTCTCGCTGCCAGCGCCAATGGCCGCGCCGGATTCACCAGGCATGTCAGAAATGCCGCGCACCATGAGGAGGCCGATCGTGCGCTCCGACTGCAGAACTTTGACTGCGGCCCATGCACCGATAGCCTCCATTTCGACAGCGAGAATCTCCGGAGTCGCAGCAAGCGCTTCGGCGATCGAAGGGTGACTTGGATCGTCGATGACCTTGTTCGAGCTTGCGACATATCCAACCTTCACCGAAGTGTCTTTTCGAGGTCTTCCGTCAGGGCGGTCTTGTTTGATGTTGTCAATCCAGATTTGCCGTTCGTCTGCGGCGACGTTTTTGGCGTATTCGACTAGTCGATGATCCGGCGACCAATCCAACTCCGGTCGACGGATGAAAGAGTTCCCCTCTACTTTTCCGAAGTCAAGAGAATGCACGAACGTCGGGATGATGACGTCACCGTACGCCGCCTTTGGGAAGCCACCGCTGACCCCGAGAAGGATCACGTACCGCGGCAAATACTGATTCGCGAGTTTGGTGACGATCGCCGAAGTGTGCTCCTGCCCTTTTCCACCCTGTGCAAGAACTACTTCCGCCGAGCCGATCCGACCAGCCACCGTTGGGACGACTTCCCACTCCACGTCCTTGATCTGATCGAGCCGAGGTCGCATCGCGTGCCACTCCTCTGCAAGCGGCGTCACGATCAGAATCACGTTGTTTCTTGAGGGGGTCGGGGGGAGGGTCATATCCGGGTCCGCACATCGAGGCGCGCGGATGCCCGTCGCGATGACGCGCGAATACTACCGCTCGCGGAATTGGCGAGCCAAATGTGCGGTGATTCGGGCACCTTCGACGTACACGATCCTCGACGATCCTGTGTGGTTGATTAGTCGGTGACGCGAATGAAGATCGGAAGCCGCACTCCGTCGTCGCCGAGGTTCGTGTCCAGCAGCGTA
This sequence comes from Thermoanaerobaculia bacterium, assembly GCA_035995985.1. Lineage (GTDB taxonomy): Bacteria > Acidobacteriota > Thermoanaerobaculia > Gp7-AA8 > Gp7-AA8 > JADGNZ01. The sequence goes on from DASYJY010000109.1 coordinate 38,376, forward strand.
GAGATGGCACGCTGAATGTAACGCGCTTCGCCTTCGCCGATGTTCACAGTGATGGTCTGGTAGTTGTCGCGCTCGAGCAAAGCCGTCACATCACTTGTCGGTGCTTCAGGCCGTTCCACGATTGCGCGGACGAGACGCTCGCCGTGGAATTCAAATTTGACCGAGCGGTTCCCCGGCTGCCGCAGAAGCGCCAGCGCCTGCATCTCTTCGAGACTCTGTGTGCGGCTGAACGCTTCTGCCTTTCGAATCAACGAATACTTCGCATCCGAGATCGGTAGCGGTTCCGGTGTCGTCGTTAGCGCGAGCAACTGATTCACGATCGGGTTGATCTTTAGAAAGTAGTACGCCTCAGGCGCATCATGTCGGAAGTACGAATAGTGCAGCCGCTCCTCGAAATCGACATCCGTTTCCATGTGAAAGACGTCTCGGAGGTTCGTCAACAGCAGGACGACAATGCCGGCTCGTGCCTTCGAGTACGCGTAAAGGAAATGGTCCGCGTTCGGTTCAAGCATGAAGCTCGTAAGCCATTCGAGCATCTCAGGAGGGACGCCGAACTGCCGCTGAAGGGCCTCCGCTACGAGTCGCACGAAGACCTCACGAGGCGGCGGCGGCAGCTCACCGCTTGGCGACGTTGTCGGGCTCACCGCGCTGTTCTCCCACTTTTCACTACTTGCACGCGCGGCGGCGGTCCTCTGTGTTTGCTCGCAGGATGCGGAGAATACCCTGTGCGGCCCGCTGAAGGAGAGTTCACCCGCAAGGTTTCCCGTTGCTCGGGCTGCTAGATCGCGTTAACGACGGGGCCGATTCTGGCCCGCTTGATTGAACGAGATACGTCCGACGGATGACGCGATCAGAAGGTAATCGGGTGACTATTGCGAGCTGGCACCTTTGTCACCTTGATACACAGTCCTGAACCAAGCCAACCCTCGCTGCACCTGCGAGATCGGTGGTTTTCCACAGTCACAAACTCTGTTTACATCGGCAACGGTAACAATAGAACGAGCGCAATATTATTTGACGTTAACTCGACTGTCCTTGCGCGTTCAATTTAGAAACTGATATTATCCATACGTGGAAATCACATCTGCGCTCGAATTCGAGTTCACTCCTGCGCACGTCCGTAACGCGGCTGGCCTAACCTATCGTCAGATTAACCAGTGGGAGGAGAACGGAGTGCTGCCGCGTGACAGCGAGCGCGGTCGCTCCTGGCGGCGTTTTGGCGCACGCGAAATGTTCGCGATTCTGATCTGCGCCGAACTGCGGAAGCGCTTCGACACGCCGTACGAGGATCTTGCATGGCTTCAAGCGCGAATCGTGAATGACGCGGTCGATCCGCTCAGGTTGTCTCTCGACGAGATGGCGGCGCGCGCAACTGCTGTTTATCTGCTCACTGACTTCCGTGACATCGTCAGGGTCGCGAACGACGTTCAGCAGGCGGAGACGTTTCGTAACGCTTCGCTCCGCGATGAGGTCGAGCACGGCTTCGTGATGCTGCGCCTCAACGGCATCGTGAACCGGCTTCTCGCGCTAGCGGGGCTCTCGACGCCGCTGCCGATCACGGACATGCACTACGACGCGCTTCGACGCGCCGAGAGCGTCAATGTGGCGAGCACGGTCGAAGAGGTTCGAGCGCTATCGCTCCTCCGGCGCACGGATGTCGATCGTGTCTCGTTTATCTTCGAAAGCGGACGCGTTGCGCGGGCTGAGATCGAGCAAACGCTGCGTGGGATCAAGGCGGCAGACGTAGCGGCGGTGATGGCTGCCGCGCCATATCAGGTTGTGCAGGTGAGCCGGACGGCTGAAGGTGTCCGCTCCGTAAAAAAGAGAACCTCGGAGGTGCTTGGCGCGACTAGGCGACGGCACCCGAACGAAAAGTCGCCATCTCGACCGCAGAAGAGGTCGAGATGAGAACCGCCAGCCGAGGCCACGGTATCCAACCGCACCTCAGCTGGCTCGCAGCAACCCCTCAACCGTTGCATCGGGATGCTCCTGACCGACGGACCTACTCAGCGCCTCCGCGCGCTTCTGGAGTGTGTCCGTGCTTTCCGTGCAACGGTGTCGCCGAATTCTCGGCGACGAAGCAAAAAACCTCACTGATGAAGAAGTCGAAAAGGTCCGAGACGCTCTGTGCGTGCTTGGTGACGTTGCGATTACAGCCGCGTTGCGAACGCGAGAGGTGGAACGCGAGCGAACCGATGAACAGTGAACGGTTCCAGCGACTGAGTGAAAACGCAGTCGTCGTCTCGGAGGAGGATTGAACGTGCGAAAAAGCAACGATCGCTCGACAATCGCCGTCATCTACGTTCGTGTCTCGACCGAAGACCAAACGAAGAATCTCAGCCTTTCAACACAGGAACGGGCGTGCCGTGAACACTGCGCGAAAAATGGTTGGGAGGTCGCCGAGGTGTTCATCGAAGCTGGAGAATCGGCGAAGAGTGCTGATAGGCGCATGTTCCAGCAGATGATCGAGTACTGCCGGAAGAACAAAGGGCGGGTAGACAGACTTGTGGTCTACAACCTGAGCCGCTTTGCGCGAAATACGACCGATCATCACGCCGTCTCCGCGATTCTTGCAAAGTACGGTGTCGTCCTTCGTTCTGTCACCGAGCCGATCGATGGAACGCCGTCCGGCCGACTGATGGAGAGCGTCGTGGCGGCAGTCGCCCAGTTCGACAATGACGTGCGTTCAGAGCGAACGAAGGCTGGGATGTCAGCGGCGATCGAGAGAGGCAGATGGCCGCACAAACCTCCGATCGGTTACCGATTCGAAGGTAGTCGGTCAGAAGCTCGCCTTGTGCCTGACGCGGTGAGAGCGCCGCTGATCTCGAAGGCGTTTGAACTGGCGGCAACGGCAATGCACACGGTTTCCGAAGTGCTCAAAATCGTCACGGATGAGGGGCTTCGAAACGCGAAAAATAAGCCCCTCTTGCCGCAGACGTTCAACGCCATTCTTCGCCGGCCCGCGTACAAAGGATGGATTGTCAGCAAGGCGAACGAGACCGCGACGCGGGGTGAACATCAGCCGCTAGTCGACGAGGCAACGTTCGATCGCGTCCAGCAACTCCTCGGCCAATCGAAGACCGGTCGAACCCGGAATCGCGCCAATCCCCACTTTCCGCTGAAGAGCACTGTGCGGTGCGGTTACTGTCAGCAGTACCTCACTGCATCGAAGTCTAAGGGTCGCAATTCAAGCCGATACGCCTACTACAAATGCTGGAAGCGCGGATGCGGGCAGGTCAAGGTCCGAAGTGAGGTGCTGGAGTCCGACTTTCTGCGATATCTCGCGGATCTCCAGCCGAAGCCAGCGTACGTGAAGCTGTTTCGCGAGGTCGTTCTCGATCGGTGGCGGGAGAACGCCGAGAATGTCGAGCGTGACCTGAATCGGGCATCAGGGCGGATCGCTGAGTTAGAGGAAAGGCGGACGAGGCTCGTCAATTTGCTGGCCGATGGCCGCATCACGCAGGATGCCTACGACGACGCGGCGTCGATCGTCGAAGATGACTTGCGAGTAGCCCGAGTCACGCGCCGCGACCTCCAAATCGATCAAATTGATGTGGACGCGATCCTCGACTTCGGCGAGCAACTGCTCAGCAATTTGGCGAGCATGTGGAGTGTATCCACGTTCGAGCAGCAGCAGCGCATTCAGCGCGCGATCGTTCCGTCAGGACTTGCGTATGCAGACGGAGCATTTGGAAACACGGAAACTCTGAGTGTTTTCAGCTACTTACGTGAAATTGGAAGCACGCCTGAGCGTTTGGCGTCCCCAACGGGGTTCGAACCCGTGTCGCCGCCGTGAAAGGGCGGTGTCCTAGGCCACTAGACGATGGGGACATGCTGGGAGCTTGGTGGGCTCGGTGGGACTCGAACCCACGACCAACGGCTTAAAAGGCCGCTGCTCTACCGACTGAGCTACGGGCCCGTAACCTCAACGAACGAAACCCCCGAGGCGCGCTCGAAGGGTGCGGAAGATACCACGCCACGTGCGGAACGGGAGACGTCCGCTTCTTATTGCCTTTCAGCCGCGAGAGAGCATCGTCCAGAGACCGATGACGATGAAGCCCGCGCCGGCGATCAGCTTCAGCGTCGACGGTTTCACGAAGCGTTCGACTTGCGCGCCGACGAGGACTCCGATCGCCGAGGCCAGGACGAGCGCGGTGGCGCTGGCGGCGAAGACCAGCCACTTGTTGTTCTGCCCCTCGGAGGCGAAGAGCATCGTGGCGAGTTGCGTCTTGTCGCCGATCTCGGCGAGGAAGACGGAGATGAAGATGGCGGAGAAGGCTTTGATCATGATGGTGAAGTGTATGTCGCGGGCATCGCCGGCGGCGCAAGCACTCGGCCCTCAAGTCACGATGGTCTGCTTCGCGGCCTGCCGCTTCCAGCGATCGGTGCGGAGGATTTCGTCGACGGTTGCGAACGCGATCTCTAACTCCTCGTCCGTCGTGTAGAAATGCGGCGAGAAGCGAACGCCGGCGCCGGGGCGGAAGTCGCAGACGATGTCTTCCGCGTTCAATTCGTACGCGACTTCTTTCGCGTGCGGCATGAGCACGGAAACGGATCCGCCGCGGCTGTCCGATTCTCGCGGTGTGCGCAGCTCGAAGCCGCGCGCGTCGGCGAGGTCGATGATGCGTTGCGTCTGGCGCAGCGATTTCTCGCGGATCGTTTTCATGTCGCCGCCCGAGGCCTCGGCCACGACCTTCGGACCTTCGCGTGCGGCGTAGAGCGCAGGCACGGGGGGCGTGCCTAGGGCGAAGCGGAGGGCGTCATCGCGGAAGCGCATCGGC
>DASYJY010000110.1:0-17017 GCA_035995985.1 Thermoanaerobaculia bacterium
ATTGGCCACGGGCACAACGTCTTATCAAGACGAGACTCGGAATGACGAAGGAGCGAACGTTGAGCGGCCTGGCTCATGACACGTTGGATCACGCGCTTGGTCCGTACGGGTGGTTGCATCCGTATGTTTGGGCGTACGCAGGCGCGTTGAAACTGGATCACGTGGTAATCGATCTTCTCTTTGATTCGCCATTTCGACACCGGAGGTTCCTGAGCCTTTACGTCTTGCGTCATCCGCTCTTCAAGATTGGTTTCGGGGACATCTGGGAACGTATGGGTTTTCTGCGGAGGTTCTTGCGACGGCGGTTCTCAGGTTCGATGCTTTTGGCAGTCATGCCCATGCGTTCGCGGCGTCTGTGACGATTACTTCGCGCACGGGACGAGTCTTTTCGCGTCGTCACGGTTAGCAAAAAAAGGCCGGACTTGCGTCCGGCCTGCGTGCATGGTCGATGCGGCTTTTAGCGAAGAGTGAACGGGATCGTGATGATCTCTGTGACGCCGTCGGCGGTGACGCGGACTTTGAGGTTCAGCGTTGTGCCGGAGGAGGAGGCGTCGGGCCAGAAGGTCAGGCCGCCGTTCGCGTCGAAGAAGCGGAGCTGAGAAGGGGCGTTGAGGAGCTCGAAGGTCGCGGGCGTCGACGAGTTGACGACGAGGCGGAACGAGACCGGCCAGCTGCCGGTGGGGATGTCGAGTGAGCGGTCGAGGATGCCGTCGTGGTTTGCGTCGCGGACGTCGACGCTGGTGTTGTTGCCGAAGGCGACGCCGAGGAAGTTGATGCGCGTGTCGGGGAGAGCGATGAGGGCGGGGACGTAGGTCGGATCACCGGACTCGTTGTTGACGATGCTGCCGTAGGCGATCGCGCGTCCGCTCGTCACGATGGCGTGGACGGTGTCGTTGTCCTGCGACGCGATGTTGAAGAGCGCCGAGATGCCGAACGCGGGCTGGTTGTATTGCACCTGCGTTCCTGCCGCGTACGAAATCTGTTTCGATGCTGCGATGGTGCCGTCGGCGCGCACGAGGTCCCATTGAATTGTCGACGCGCTGTCGGCGTAGACGCCGAAGTTGAAGCGCGAATCGGTGGCGGATGACGGACCGCTGAGAACGATCGTGCTGCCGGCGTCGGGGAGAGTGGACTGATCGACGGCGGGGATGTCCTGTCCGAACTCGCCGGTCGCGGACTTGTTGAACGTGCGCGAGCTGACGGTCAGCTTGTGCGCGAAGGCGCTGTCGAACGTGACTTCGACCGCGCCGGTTGCGGCGGTGCGGCCGAAGCGGCTCGCCACGACGTCGGCGATGGCGACGGTGGCGCGCGGCGCGACGGTCACGCTCGACGTTCCGGCGCTGCCGAGCGCGTCGTGAAAGGTGAGGGTGGCGGCGATCGGGCTGGCGCTCGTGTTGTGAAGCGTGAGCTCCGTCTGCCAGTGGCTGTCGTTTGCGCCCGGACCGGTGCCGGATGCAGGGATGACCAGCGTGGTAGCGCCGGCGGCGAGCGGAAGAAGCAGAGCGAATGTTGCGGCGAGGATGCGTGTGATTTTCATTTCAGGTTTCTCCTTCGTTGGTTGCCAGGTGATACGCGGACACGAAAAAGAATGTCTAGAAATTTATGCGATCACCGCATGTGAATAACGTTTGTTAAATAGACACGAAAAACGCACACCCGCAGCCGCGCCGTGGCCGCAATCGTGTGCGTTTGGCGTCGTAGATACGCGGCGCTGCGCAAAAGCGTTGGGATAAACTCCGCCGCCATGCCGATCCCGCTGCTCGATCTGAAACAGCAGTACGAAACGATTCGCGACGAAGTGCTTCGCGTGACGAACGAGGTGTATGAGTCGCAGTACTTCATCCTCGGGCCGCGCGTTGATGCGTTCGAACGCGACTTCGCGGCGTATTGCCAGAGCAAGTACGCGGTCGGACTTTCATCGGGCACTGATGCGCTGCTCATCGCGTTGATGGTCCTCGGCGTCGGACCGGGCGACGAGGTCATCGTCCCCGCGTATTCGTTCTTCGCGACGGCCGGAGTGGTCGACAGGCTCGGTGCGACGCCCGTCTTTGTCGATATCGATCTCGCGGACTACAACATCGATCCGAAGCAGATCGAGTCGCGCATCACCTCGTGTACGAAGGCGATCATGCCGGTGCATTTGTACGGACAGTGCGCGGCGATGGATGAGATCAACCGCATCGCCACGAAACACAATCTCGCCGTCGTCGAGGATGCCGCGCAGGCCGTGGGCGCGGAGTACGACGGGCGCCGCGCGGGCGTGCTCGGGACGATCGGCGCGTTTTCGTTTTTCCCCTCCAAGAACCTCGGCGCGTTCGGCGATGCCGGTGCGGTGACGTGCGAGGACGAAGCGACGTACGAAAAGCTCATCGACTTCCGAGTTCACGGCATGCGGCCGAAGTACTACCACCGCTACGTCGGCGGCAACTTCCGCATCGACGCGCTGCAGGCGGCCATTCTTCACATCAAACTGCCGCATCTCGATGCGTGGTCCGAGGGTCGGCGGCGCAATGCGGCGATCTATGCGGAACTTTTCGCCGACGCGAACCTCGGCGATCGCGTCGTGCTGCCGCGCGAGTTGCCGAAGCGGCGGCACATTTACAACCAGTACATCGTTCGCTTCGTCGATAACGCCGCGCGCGATCGTGTGCTCAATCATCTGAAGAGCGCCGGAATCGGATGTGAGGTTTATTACCCGCTGACGTTGCCGCAGCAGGAGTGCTTCACGGATGTTCCGTCGGCGAGCGAGCATTTCCCGCATTCCGATACCGCCGCGGCGACGACGCTGGCCATCCCGATTTTTCCGGAGCTGACGAGGGATCAGATGGCCGAGGTGGTGCGGGAGATAGCTCTTAGCTGTTAGCTCTTGGCTGTTAGCTCGTAGGATGACGTGACAGTGCGACTCCAACACTCAACACCCTAAGAGCTAACAGCTACGAGCTAAGAGCTAATGATTCCCATCCGACACACGCTCGCGCCGCGCACGACACCGATCGTGAATCGCGCGCTGGTCATTGCGAACGTCGTCGTGTTTCTGGTCCAGATCTTTTCGGGCGAGCGGACCGAATCCATCATCAACCTCTTCGGATTCATCCCCGTGCGGTTGACGAATCCGGCCGCGTACGGCTACTCGATGCTCGAAGTCAGCGTCACGCTGGTCACATCGCTCTTTCTGCACGGCGGATTCGTACACCTCATCGGCAACATGATTTATCTCTGGGTGTTCGGCGGCGCGGTCGAGGACGCCCTCGGGCACGTCCGGTACGGCATCTTCTTCATCGTCTGCGGCGCGATCGGCAGCCTCACGCACACGCTGCTTTTTCCGCATTCGACCGTGCCTTCGATCGGTGCCTCGGGCAGCATCGCCGGAATCCTCGGTGCGTTTCTGGTGCTGCGGCCGAAGGCGCGCATCGTCACGCTGCTGCCGCTGGTCGTTTACTGGGCCATGATCGAGTTGCGCGCGGTCATCTTTCTGCCGATCTGGTTCGGCATGCAGTTCTTCAACGGCTTCCTCTCGATTGCGGCCGCGCATCGGACCCAGGAAGTGGCCGGCATCGCATGGTGGGCGCATGTCGGTGGATTCCTTTTCGGCGCCGCCGTCGGCCTGATCGCACGCCGCGGAGCGCGTGAACGTGTGACACCATATGCGGCCGAAACGGAGGACGTTTGAACAAGGGAATCATTCTCGCGGGCGGCTCGGGCACGCGGCTGTATCCGATGACGTCGGCGATGTCGAAGCAGCTCCTGCCGGTTTACGACAAACCGATGATTTATTACCCGCTGACCACGCTGATGCTGGCCGGCATCACCGAGTTTCTGATCATCACTACTCCCGAGGATCAGGCCAGTTTTCAGAAACTGCTGGGAAGCGGATCGCAGTGGGGGATCAAGATCAAATACGCGGCGCAGCCCGATCCCGGCGGACTGGCGCAGGCCTTTCTGATCGGACGCGACTTCGTGGCCGGCGAGCCGAGTTGTCTGATCCTGGGCGACAACATCTTCTATGGACATGGTCTGCCCGATTCGCTACGCCGCGCGGCGGCTGGCGAGAGCGGGGCGACCGTCTTCGCGTATCGAGTTCCCGATCCGGAGCGTTATGGCGTGGCTGAATTCGACGAGCGCGGCCGCGCAATCAGCATCGAAGAGAAGCCTGAGAAACCGCGGTCGAACTTCGCCGTCACCGGACTCTATTTTTACGATGAGCGCGTTTGCGATTTCGCGGAGAACCTCAAGCCCTCGCCGCGCGGAGAGCTGGAGATCACCGACCTCAATCGCGTCTATCTGCAGATCGGCGAATTGCGCGTCGAGCAACTCGGGCGCGGCTTCGCGTGGTTCGACACCGGGACGCAGGAGTCGCTGCTGCAGGCGGCGAACTACGTGGAGACGATCGAGCTGCGGCAGGGGCTGAAGATCGCGTGCCCCGAGGAGGTCGCGTACCACCTCGGGTTGATCGACGCGCAGCAGTTGCGCGATCTGGCCACGCACCTGGCGCGCAGCACGTACGGCAAGTACCTGCTCGATCTGCTCGACGAACAGGTCCAGCGCGCCGCGCGCGCGGCCACGTCATGACCAAGCACGTCGTCGTCACCGGCGGCGCGGGTTTCATCGGGTCGAATCTCGTCGACGCATACCTCGCCCGCGGTTGGTTCGTCACGATCATCGACAACCTCTCGACCGGCAAACGGCGCAATGTCGATCCGCGCGCCGCGTTGCACGAGATCGATATCCGCGACGGCGCCGCGGGCGATCTGATTCGCGCGCTGAAGCCGGACGTGATCAGCCATCACGCCGCGCAGATGGATGTGCGCAAGTCGGTCGCCGATCCTGCCGCCGATGCGGACGTCAACATCATCGGCACGCTGCGCCTCCTTGAAGCGGCGGTGGACGCGGCGGTGAAGCGCGTCATCTTCGCGTCGACCGGCGGCGCGATTTACGGCGAGCCGGTGGAAGTGCCGCAAACGGAGTCGCATCCGCTGAATCCTCTGTCGCCGTACGGATGCGCGAAATTTTCGGCCGAGCGCTACCTCAATTACTACCGCGTCGTGCGCGGACTTTCCTCGGTCGCGCTGCGCTATGCGAACGTCTACGGACCGCGGCAGAACGCGCATGGCGAAGCGGGAGTCGTGGCGATTTTCACGGCGAAGCTGCTGGACAAACAGCAGGCCACCATCAACGGCAACGGCGAGCAGACGCGCGACTTCGTCTACGTCGATGACGTCGTGGCCGCGAATCTCGCGGCCTCGGACGCCGAATGGCAGGGCGCGTACAACGTCGGAACTGGCGTCGAGACGACGGTCAATGAGTTGTACGAATCGCTTGGGTCGATCGCAGGAATCGACACGCCGGCCGTGCATGCTCCGGCGAAAGAAGGGGAGCAGCTTCGCAGCGTGCTCGATGGCAGCCGCCTGCGCACGCTCGCGAATCTGCCGGAGCGGAAGCCGTTGTCGGATGGTTTGATAGAGACATTCGACTGGTTCGCCGCGGAGCGCAGGCGATGATCATCACGCGCAGCCCGTTGCGCATCAGCCTCGGCGGCGGCGGGACCGACCTCCCGTCGTACTACGAAAAATTCGGCGGCTTTCTCATCGCCGCCGCCATCGATCGCTATGTCTACGTCACGATCAATCGTCCATTCGGCGCCGGCATCCGGCTCAAGTACTCCGACATCGAAAATGTCGACACCGTTGACGAAGTGCGGCATCCCATTCTTCGGGAAGCGCTGCGGATGATGAATCTGCGCACGCCACAGATCGAGATCACCACCCTCGCTGAAATCCCCTCGGGGACAGGACTCGGATCGTCGGGCAGTTTCACCACCGCATTGGTCAAGGCGCTGTACGCGCATCGCCGCCGTCTCCTGCATTCGAGCGAAGTGGCGCGGCTGGCGTGCGAGATCGAGATCGAGCGGCTTCACGAGCCGGTCGGTAAACAGGATCAGTACATCGCCGCGTACGGCGGCGTGACCTGCTTCGACTTCCATCCCGACGGCTCGGTGGCCGCGCGGCCGCTGACGCTGGCGATGGATACGATGTTCGAGCTGGAGGACAACCTCCTCCTTTTCTTCACCGGATTCTCGCGTAGCGCGGGGAGTCTGCTGAAGGATCAGAAGGCGCGCTCGGAAGCGGACGACGCGGAGATGATCGAGAACCTCCACTACGTCAAAGACCTCGGATACCGCAGTCAGACCGCGCTGGAAGCGGGACGCTGCGCCGAATTCGGCGAGTTGATGCACGAGCATTGGGAGCACAAGAAGCGGCGCTCGCACGGCATGAGCAATCCGAAGATCGACGAGTGGTACGAGCTGGGACGGCGCAACGGCGCGATCGGCGGAAAACTCGTCGGCGCGGGCGGCGGCGGATTTCTGTTGTTCTACGCCGAGGATCGCAAATCGCTCCGGCGCGCGATGACGGAGGCGGGGTTGGAGGAAGTGCGCTTCCGCTTCGATTTCGAGGGGACGAAGGTGTTGATGTCGTAGGCGCGGTTACAATGCGCCCGCTGATGAGCTACACCGAACAACATCTGCAGGAAGCGTCCGCGATCATCGAGCAACTCGATGCGGATGCGATCGAACGGACCGCCGTTCTCCTCGCCGAACTGCGCGAGCGACGCGGCCGGCTTTTCCTTCTCGGTGTCGGCGGCAGCGCGGCCAATTGCTCCCATGCCGTCAACGACTTCCGCAAAATCTGCGGAATCGAAGCGTATGCGCCGACTGACAACGTCAGCGAGCTCACGGCGCGCACGAACGACGAAGGGTGGGCATCCGTTTTCATCGAATGGCTGAAAGTCAGCCGCCTCACGCCATCGGACATGCTTTTCATCCTGTCAGTTGGCGGCGGAAATCGGGAGAAGAACGTCAGCCCGAATCTTGTTGCGGCGCTGGAATACGGAAGCGAGGTCGGGGCAAAAATCTGCGGCATCGTCGGCCGCGACGGAGGCTACACGGCGACGGTCGCCGACGCCTGCGTCATCATCCCCACCGTCAATCCGCAGAACGTCACGCCGCACACGGAAGCGTTTCAGGCCGTCGTGTGGCACCTCCTGGTATCGCACCCGGCGCTGAAAGTTTCCGAGACGAAGTGGGAATCGACCAAGTGATGAAAGCCGTGTTTCTCGATCGCGACGGAGTCATCAATCGCGCCGTGGTGCGCGATGGAAAGCCGCATCCGCCCGACACGATCGATGACCTCGAAGTGCTGCCCGGAGTTCCGAATGCGTTGCAAAAACTTCGCGGTGCCGGCTTCCGCCTCATCGTAGTCACGAACCAGCCGGACGTCGCGCGCGGAACGCAGACGCGCGAAACGATCGAAGCGATGCATGTTCGTTTGATGACGGAGCTGCCGGTTGACGACGTCGTGACCTGCTATCACGACGACGGCGATGCCTGCGACTGCCGCAAGCCGAAGGCAGGAGCGCTCATCGACGCCGCGCAACGGCACGGCCTCCAACTCAATCGCTCCTTCATGGTCGGCGACCGCTGGCGCGACATCGAAGCGGGTCAGCGCGCCGGCTGCCGCTGCCTCTTCATCGATCATGGCTACGCCGAACAACAACCGGCCGGATCGTTCGTGCGCGTCCCCTCGCTCGCCGCCGCAGCCGATTGGATAATCGAGAATCAGTGATGACACGACTGGAAGATCTCAACGTCAAAATCTTCGCCGACGGCGCCGAAAAAGCCGGGATGCTGGAGATGTATGCCAAGCCGTACATCAAAGGCTTCACCACCAATCCTACGCTGATGCACAAGGTCGGACTGACCGACTATCGTGCTTTCGCCCGCGACATCGTCAGCGTCATTCCCGACCGGCCGATCTCGTTCGAAGTCTTCTCCGACGAGTTCGACGAGATGGAGCGGCAGGCGCGCGAGATCGCTACCTGGGGCGATAACGTCTACGTGAAAATCCCGGTGACGAACACGCGCCGCGACCCCGCGTATGACCTCGTGCGCCAGCTTGCGAACGAAGGCGTGAAGCTCAACATCACCGCCATCATGACCATCGATCAGGTGCGCAACGTTGTGGACGCCGTGAAAGACGGCGCGCCGTCATGCGTCTCCGTCTTTGCTGGACGCATCGCCGACACCGGCCGCGATCCTGTTCCGATGATGACCGAGTGTGTCGACATCCTGAAAGCCGCGCCGCAGTCGGAACTGATCTGGGCCAGCCCGCGCGAGCTGCTGAACATCATCCAGGCCGACGCCATCGGCTGCCACATCATCACCGTCACCAACGACATCCTCAAGAAGCTGCCGCTGATCGGGAAAGACCTTGCCGACTACTCGCTCGATACCGTCAGGATGTTCTTCGACGACGGGCGGAAGGCTGGGTTCACGCTTTGATTTTCGTCACGGGCGCGGCCGGCTTCATCGGCTTTCATGTGTCGAAGCGGCTGCTCGAACGCGGCGACCACGTCGTCGGAATCGACAACCTCAATGACTACTACGATCCAACGCTCAAGCATGCGCGGCTGGACATCCTGCGCAATTGCGAACGGTTCGAATTCGTCCGCGCCGACATCGCCGACCGCGCTGCGATCGAGGATCTCTTCGCGCGCCACAAGCCTGTGCGAATCGTTCATTTGGCAGCGCAGGCCGGCGTGCGCTACTCGCTCACCAATCCGCACGCGTACACCGAGAGCAACATCACCGGCTTCCTGAACATCCTCGAAGGATGCCGCCATCACGGCGTCGAGCACCTCGTCTACGCGTCGTCCAGCTCCGTCTACGGCGCGAACACGAAGCAGCCGTTCTCCGAGCACGACAACATCGATCACCCGGTCTCGCTCTACGCCGCCACAAAAAAAGCGAACGAGCTGATGGCGCACACGTACGCGCACCTTTTCGGCGTCGCCTCCACCGGCTTACGATTTTTCACGGTGTATGGACCGTGGGGCCGGCCGGACATGGCTCTCTTCCATTTCACGCGCGGCATCCTGGCCGGCGAGCCGATTCCGGTGTTCAACGAGGGGCGGATGATTCGCGACTTCACGTACATCGATGACATCGTGGAAGGCGTCGTGCGCGTGCTCGACCAGCGCGCCGAGCCCGATCCGAACTGGAACGGCGATGATCCCGATCCCGCGCGCAGCTACGCGCCGTACCGCGTTTTCAATATTGGCAACAACCGCCCCGTCCTTCTCCTCGACTACATCGCCGCGCTCGAAGAGGCCCTCGGCCGCAAAGCGACGCTCGATCTGCTGCCGATGCAGCCGGGCGACGTCGTCTCCACGCGCGCCGACGTCAGTGAGCTGGAGCAGGCAGTCGGGTTCCATCCGTCGATCACGATCGCCGAGGGGATTGCACGATTTGTAACGTGGTACAAAGACTACTTTCAGGTGCACTGATTTGACTGCCCCGGCGACAGACGTTCAAACGCTCGACACATTTCTGGAAGCCGTCCGCGCGCGCACTGCCGTCGTCGGCGTGATCGGGCTCGGATATGTCGGCCTTCCGCTCGTGCTGCTGTTCGAGGAGGAAGGCTTTCCGGTCATCGGCTTCGACGTCGATTCCAACAAGACCTCCGCGCTGAACCGGGGCGAGTCGTACATCAAACACATCGGCGTCGATCGCATCAGCAAAGCGTTCAGCACCGACCGCGTCACCGCCACAACGAATTTCGACCGGCTCGCCGAATGCGACGCCGTCATCATCTGCGTCCCGACGCCGCTCGGCGTTCATCGCGAGCCCGATCTGAAGTACATCCGCATGACTGCCGAAGCGATCGCGGATCGCATTCGACCGGGTCAGTTGATCGTGCTGGAGTCGACGACATATCCCGGCACCACGCGCGAAGAGTTGCTGACGCGCTTCGAGAAAAAAGACGTCGTCTGCGGGCGCGACTACTTCCTGGCGTTCTCGCCCGAGCGCGAGGATCCCGGCAACGAGCACTTCAACACGCGCACGATTCCGAAGATCGTCGGCGCCATCGATGCGCCGTCGCTCACCGCGGCGCAGGCGCTTTACGCGTCCGTCATCGATCGCGTGGTCACCGTTTCGAGCGCGGAAGTGGCGGAGTCGGCCAAGCTGCTCGAGAACATCTTCCGCGCGGTCAACATCGCCCTCGTCAACGAGATGAAAGTCGTTTTCGACCGGATGGGAATCGACGTCTGGGAAGTGATCGACGCCGCCAAGACCAAGCCGTTCGGCTTCATGCCGTTCTATCCCGGCCCCGGACTGGGCGGCCACTGCATTCCGCTCGATCCCTTCTATCTGACGTGGAAGGCGGCGGAGTACGGCACGTGGGCGCGCTTCATCGAGCTGGCCGGCGAGATCAACACCTCCATGCCGCGCTACGTCATCGATCGGACAACCGAGGCCGTGAACCAGAGCGGGAAGAGCATCGTCGGGGCGAAGGTGCTCGTGCTCGGGCTCTCGTACAAAGCCGATATTGACGACGATCGCGAGTCGCCATCGTTCGAGCTTATCGAATTGCTGCAGGAGCGCGGCGCGATCGTTTCGTACTGCGATCCGTACGTCCCGGTTGCGCGGCGCGGACGGAAGCACGACATCCACCTCAGCTCCGTCCCCTGTACTCCCGAAGAATTCGCGAACTACGACGCCGTGCTGATCTCGACCGCGCATTCGCAATTCGCCGATCCGAAGCTCTACGCATCGGCGAAACTCGTCATCGATACACGCAATGTTGTTCCGCGCAATGCCGGCATCAACGTCGTCCGGGCCTGAGATGCCGAAAACCGCGCTCATCACCGGCATCACCGGACAGGACGGCTCGTACCTCGCCGAGCTGCTCATCGCCAAGGACTACGTCGTGCACGGCATCGTGCGCCGCTCGTCGTCGTTCAACACCGGCCGCATCGACGCCATTTACCAGGACCCGCACGAGCAGGGCCGGCAACTCATTCTTCACTACGGCGATCTCAACGACAGCTCGTCGCTCAACCGCATCCTGCGCATCGTTAACCCGGACGAGATCTACAACCTCGGCGCGCAGAGTCACGTGAAGGTTTCGTTCGACACCCCCGAGTACACGGGCGAGGTGACCGGCCTCGGCGCCGCGCGCTTGCTCGAAGCGATCCGCGAGCTGCAGATTCGTCCGCGCATTTATCAGGCGTCATCATCGGAGATGTTCGGCAAGGTGGCCGAGTCGCCGCAGAACGAGCGGACGCCGTTTTATCCGCGCAGCCCGTACGGCGCGGCGAAGTTGTACGCGTATTGGATGACCGTCAACTATCGCGAGGCGTACGGCCTCTTCGCCGTCAACGGCATCCTCTTCAATCATGAGTCGCCGCGCCGCGGAGAAACGTTTGTGTCGCGCAAAGTCACGCGTGCGGCCAGCCGCATCAAGCTCGGTCTGCAGGATCGCCTGTACCTCGGCAACCTCGATGCGCGGCGCGACTGGGGTTACGCGAAAGACTACGTTGAGGCGATGTGGCTGATGCTGCAGTGCGACGAGCCGGACGACTTCGTCATTGCCACTGGCGAGACGCACACTGTCCGCCAGCTCTGCGACCGCGCCTTCGCGCGCATCGGCGTCGAATTGGCGTGGGAGGGGAGCGGCGAAAAGGAACGCGGCGTTGACAAACAGACGGGAAACGTTCGCGTCGAAATCGATCCGCGCTACTTTCGTCCGACCGAGGTCGAGTTGCTCCTCGGCGATGCGCGGAAGGCGAAGGAGAAGCTCGGCTGGTCGCCGCGCACGGCGTTTGCGGCGCTCGTCGATCTGATGGTCGACGCCGATCTGGAGCTCGCAGCCACCGAGGCGCGCCTCGGCGCGAAGTGACGATGGACACCTTCTGGAACGATCGCCGAATCCTGCTCACCGGCGGCGGCGGCTTTCTCGGCGGATTCATCGCTGCCGAATTGCAGCGACGGAAACCGGCCTTGCTCTTGACGCCGCGCGCGGCGGAACTCGATCTTCGCGACCCGAACGCCGTTCGCGCATATCTCGGCACGCATCGTCCGAATCTCGTCATCCACGCCGCGGCAGTGGTCGGCGGCATCGGCGCCAATCGTTCGCATCCTGGCCGTTTTTTCTACGACAACGCAGTCATGGGACTGCACCTCATCGAGGAGTCGCGCCTAGCCGGCGTCGAGAAGTTCGTCTGCCTCGGCACTATTTGCGCCTACCCGAAACACACGCCGATCCCGTTCCGCGAAGAGGAGTTGTGGAATGGGTATCCCGAGGAGACGAATGCGCCGTATGGACTGGCGAAGAAGATGTTGCTCGTGCAACTGCAGGCGTACCGGCAGGAGTACGGATTCAACGGCATCTTCCTCCTGCCCGTGAACCTCTACGGCCCGCGCGACAACTTCGACCTCGAGAGCAGCCACGTCATTCCCGCCATGATCCGCAAATTCATCGAAGCGCGCGAACGGGGAGAGCAGCAGGTGGTGCTGTGGGGCGATGGCTCGCCAACGCGGGAGTTTCTTTACGTCGAAGACGCGGCCGCAGGCGTGGTCGCAGCCGCGGAGCGGTATGACGGCGCGGAGCCGGTCAACGTCGGGAGCGGCGAAGAAATCGCCATCCGCGATCTGGCGCAGACGATCGCCGAGACGGTTGGATTCCGCGGCGAAATCGTCTGGGACACGACGAAGCCGAATGGCCAGCCGCGGCGGAAGCTCGACGTTTCTCGCGCTGCCGCGGAGTTAGGATTCCGCGCCACGACGTCGATGAAAGAGGGAATGGCGAAGACGATCGCCTGGTACGAAACAAGTCGTTCATGAAAAACGAGGCGTAGTTCGTGCGTAAGAAGACTCGTATGAGTCGTAGTTTCGATGATGCAGTCGTGGATGGCTTCGGCGACGAGTGGAGCCGATTCGATCAGAGCGCAGTGCCCGAGGTCGAGTCGCGTCAGCGCTTTGATGAGTACTTCGGCATCTTTCCGTGGCACGAGCTGCCCGCCGGAGCAGTCGGTCTGGACCTCGGTTGTGGCAGCGGGCGTTGGGCGCGGCTCGTTGCGCCGCGCGTTGGGCGTCTACTGTGCTTCGATGCGAGCAAAGTGGCTGTGGACGTCGCGAAGCGAATGCTTGCAGGCGTGGAGAATGTGGAAATCGCGGTTGCTTCTATCGATGAATTACCAGTCGCGGACGCCAGCGCCGATTTCGGATACTCGCTCGGCGTGCTGCACCACATTCCGGATACGGCTGCGGCGTTGCGCGCCTGCGTCCGCAAGGTGCGCCCCGGCGCTCCCTTTCTCGTCTACGTCTACTATCGATTCGACAACCGGCCGGCATGGTATCGGCGGCTCTGGCAACTTAGCGAGGTCATTCGCTACTCCGTTTCCCGTTCTCCCAAGTCCATTCGTTATGCGGCCAGCCAATTCATCGCCGCCACCGTGTACTGGCCGCTCTCGCGGCTTGCGGGCTTCGTGGAGCGGATGGGGATTCGCGTCGAGTCCTTCCCGCTGGCCTATTATCGCAACCGGTCGTTCTACATGTTGCGGACGGATGCACTTGACCGTTTCGGAACGCGGTTGGAGCAGCGCTTCACGCGCGCCGAGATCGATTCCATGATGCGTGAGGCCGGATTGGTCAACATCGTCTTCAGTCCGCGCGCGCCGTTCTGGGTGGCGTTGGGACGCCGGCAGGCTCCCGGATGAAGTGATCAGCGTCTATCATTCCAGTCATGTGCGGCATTGCAGGCATCTGGAGGCGTCGAGGCGGGAACGCGGGGGAGACGGCGCAGCGGATGTCGTCGCGTCTGGTCCACCGTGGGCCTGATGACGCCGGCGTTTGGCATGATCCCGCTGCCGGGATCGCCCTCGGGTTTCGCCGCTTGTCCATCATCGACACCAGTCCGGCAGGCCATCAGCCGATGCAGTCAGCGAGCGGCCGTTTCACGATGGTGTTCAATGGAGAGGCGTACAACTACGAGTCGATCCGGCGCGAGCTGATCGAAACGGGCAATGCTCCCTCGTGGCGCGGCCACTCTGACACCGAGGTACTGCTCGCGGCCTTCGAGGCGTGGGGTCTTGAAGCGGCCGTGCAGCGTTTTGTGGGCATGTTTGCCTTCGCGCTGTGGGATGCCAACGAGCGGAAGCTGCATCTGGTGCGCGACCGCATGGGCGTCAAGCCGCTCTACTTCGCGCCGACCGCGCGCGCTCTCCTCTTCGGTTCCGAACTGAAGGCGATGACCGTGGCGGAAGAGTTCCCGCACGCGGTGAACCGCGACGCGCTCGGTCTGTACATGAAGTACGCGTACGTTCCGGCGCCCTACACCATCTACGAGAACGTCTGGAAAGTGCGGCCGGGCACGATCGTCACGATCGACGCGGACGGTGCATACAACGAGCGCGAGTACTGGTCGCTGCACGATTTGATCGGGCGCGCCACGGCGGACCGCTTCACGGGCAACGACGAAGAAGCGACGGACGAGCTCCAGCGCATCGTGACCGAGTCAGTCAAGCTGCGAATGATTTCCGACGTTCCTCTCGGCGTCTTCCTGTCGGGCGGCGTCGATTCATCCCTTGTCGCCTCGGTCATGCAAGCGCAGAGCAGCGCACCGGTGAAGACGTTCACCATCGGTTTCCGCGAAGCGGAGTATGACGAGGCGACGTACGCGTCCGCAGTGGCCAAGCACCTCGGCACCGACCACACGGAGCTCTACGTCACCCCCTCCGACGCGCAGGATGTCATTCCGAAGCTTCCTGATATTTACGATGAGCCGTTTGCCGACTCTTCGCAAATCCCGACGTTTCTCGTTTCACGTCTTGCCAGGCAGAAGGTGACGGTCAGCCTCTCCGGCGATGGCGGCGACGAATTCTTCGGCGGATATCACCGCTATTTCCTCGGCCGAAAGGTCTGGGAGAAAGTCGACCGTCTGCCGCGCATCACGCGGCCCTTCGCCAGCGCGGCGCTGCGCGCGGTGCCGATGGGTGCATGGAACGCGCTGCTCTCTCCTCGGCATCATTTCGTGCCGCGGTTCCTGCGGCGCGAACGAGCCGGCGAGCGGATCCACAAGCTGGCCCGCGCGATGATTTCGCGCTCGCCCGACTGGCTTTATCGCGAGATCGTCACGCAGTGGAGTGACATCGTGCCTGGATCACACGATCTGCCGATCGCCATCACGACGTCGGCTACATGGCCGCGCCTCGAAGACTTCACCGAGCGGATGATGTACCTCGACCAGGTCTCCTATCTTCCAGACGACATCCTCGTGAAAGTCGATCGCGCCAGCATGGCTGTCGGCCTCGAGGCGCGCGAGCCGCTCCTCGACCACCGCCTCCTCGAATTCGCGTGGCGTTTACCGCTCGGGATGAAGCTGCGGCACGGACAGGGAAAGTGGATTCTGAAGAATCTGCTCGCGCGCTACATCCCGCAGTCGCTCATCGACCGACCGAAGATGGGCTTCGGGCTGCCGATCGATCACTGGCTCCGAGGGTCACTTCGCGACTGGGCCGAGTCGTTGCTCAATGAACGGCGTCTGCGCGACGACGGGTTTCTCGATGTTGCAGCAGTGCGGGCTAAGTGGACCGATCACGTCGCCGGCCGCGGTGAATGGCAGTTGTATGTCTGGATCGTGCTCATGTTCCAGGCATGGCTGGATGCGCGGCGCCGCGAAGCTGCGGTGCCCGTCAGTGAGCCACTGGACGCCGTCGTACTTCCGGCTGCTTCAGCGAGATGACGAGAACCTGGCCATCAGGCGCCGTCATCAGCATCGGCCGGCGGTCGCGCGTTAGTCCGGCATAGTGGGGCATCGCTCCATCCATCCCTGCGAATTGTTGAAGCTGGAAGGGATCATCGCGAGAGTCGATGGCCGCACCGGCGGCGAACCGTCTCACGATCAGCCAGCGTGCGTCGTCGAGCGCCACCGGCAAAGCGATTACCTGCGGGTCACCGGAAGCGACGGCGAGTTCTGTCGACGCGCAATTCCAATCGTTGCAGGTCTTGACGATCCAAAGGTGCGTGATCGGCACGCACGGACATTCTGCGGAAAGTGGAACGGAC
Organism: Thermoanaerobaculia bacterium; assembly: GCA_035995985.1. GTDB lineage: Bacteria > Acidobacteriota > Thermoanaerobaculia > Gp7-AA8 > Gp7-AA8 > JADGNZ01. The sequence goes on from DASYJY010000110.1 coordinate 15,902, forward strand.
GCGAGCAGTCCTAGAAGAGCGGTAAAGATGGTCGAGCGCATACAGGGTCTCCTGAGCGCGACGTACGATGAAACCTTCGTGCCACGCGTAACGGACGAGCACAAAAAAAGCCGCCCCGCGTTCGCGGGGCGGCTCAGGACTTCGTTGGGTCTTGTCTGAATTACTGGTTCGTACCGTTCGGGCCGACGAATGTTCCGGGGGCGCCGTTCTGTACGAGGCGGTTTGACACGAAGGTGATGAGCTGTCCGCTGTTTGTCGACGAAACGCCGAGCCCGGCATTGCCGATGATCGACGAGTTCGCAACCTGGATCGAGGACGATCCGTTGGAATGAATACCGACGTTGTTATTCGACACGTTGCAGCTCTCGAGCATCAACACGAGACCGGAGCCGGTGAGACCGTTGCCGAAGACTCCGTCGCCGGTGTTGTTGTTGACGCTGCTGTGAAAAACATTCACGCGGCTGTTGTCCTGAACCTTAAGGCCGACTCCATTCCTGTCGAGCATGGAGTCGACAATGGTGCCGGTCGCGCTGCCGCCCACGGCCGGGGCGACGAAGACGCCCACGCCGGTGAGCTGCACGGATGTACGCCGCAGCGTAAGCGAGGCTGCGCTGTTGGGCTCGAAATCAATACCGTTGCCCGAATCGTGCGTGACGTAACAGTCTTCGACGAGCAGCGAATCGCCCGCCAGGAAGCGGACACCGTTCGTGCCGAGTGTGACGCCTGCGCCGTCGATCAGAAGGTTGCGTAGAATGACGTCGCGATTCGTTCCGCTGGTGATGTTGACGATGATGCCGTTGACGCCGGAATGCAGCGCGCTGGCGAGAGTTCCGTTGCCTTCGATCGTCATCGCCTTCGTGATCGTGACGGCGCCGTACCCACCTGGATCAAGAGCATCGATGATTCCGCCAGCGGCTGTCTTCGAGATCGCGCCCGCGAATGTTTTGCAAGGCGCCGTGCGGCTGCACGGATTGGCGTCATCACCGACGCCGGAGACCCACGTGCGGGTGGCCTGAGCGAAGGCAGACAGGGACATAAGACAAATTAGTGTTGCAATAACTACAGATCGTTTTCTCACGATTCTTTCCCCTCCTGAAAAGATGTTGGTGGACCGAA
>DASYJY010000111.1:0-33945 GCA_035995985.1 Thermoanaerobaculia bacterium
GATCATGGCCGTCAGCGTGCCTGGAACATCGACGTCCGCACCGTAGACAATCTTTCCGCGCACCATGTCGGTCGCGTCATCGAACGGCATCTTTTCTTTGCCGTTTCCGATGTAACGGAAATCCGCAGGCTTCTTGAGCACTGCGACGAGTTCCAAGTACGTCGGCGGTTTCTCTTTCTTAGCACCCGCCAGCAGCCAGCGGTAATCGATTGAACGGCCTGCGGGGCCGTAGACCCGATGCTTCTCCGCGCGACACTCTTCTTCCTTGACGCCCCATTTCTTCGCCGCCACACGAATCATCGTCAGCCGGAGGCCGGCGCCGTAAAGCCGCATGACCGGGTAGAACGCGGTCATGCTCCGCGAGCTGTCGGTGAACTGCGATCCTTCGGGCACGATGGAGTATTGCGGCTTGTCGGGGGATTGGGATTGGAACTCCTTGGTGTTGAAGGGAAACGGCAGTTTGTAGTCCGCCGCGACCTTGTAGGGAAACGTGACCGCATACTTGACGGCGTCCGCGTCGGCCTGGCGCAGTGTGATCCGCTTCCAGTCGGCTTCCATCTCGTCGGCCAATACGGCGGCGAGGCTGGAGCGGATACCCTGACCCATTTCAGACCGGAAGGTGATGATGACCACGTCGCCGTTCAGCTTGAGGGCCACGACCGGGATGCCGTCCACCGGGAAGCCGTTGATCAAATTGTTGATGAGGCCCTGGGCTTGAAGCGCCGGGGTAAGGTAAGAACCGAGTACCAGCGCTCCGCTTCCCACGCCGGCGGCTTGAAGAAAAGACCTGCGTGTGACTTTCAACTTGGCGCTCATGATGTCGGGTCCCCTGCCGCGGCGTGGATCGCTTTGCGGATTCGTGGGTAGGTGCCGCAGCGGCAGATGTTGCCTCGCATCGCGGCGTCGATCTCTTGGTCATTGGGGTGCGGGTTCGTTTTCAGGAGCGCCGCGGCGGTCATGATCTGGCCGGGCTGACAGAAACCGCACTGCGGCACTCCGAGCTCGACCCATGCCTTCTGACAAGGGTGCAGTTCGCCGCCGTCGTACGACAGTCCCTCGATCGTGGTGATCTTCGAGAGCTCGGCCACGCCGACGTCGACGGAGCAGGAGCGCGCTGCGACGCCGTCGAGGTGCACCGTACAGGCGCCGCACTGCGCGACACCGCAGCCGAACTTCGTCCCTTTCAGTCCAAGGACGTCGCGGATGGCCCACAGCAGAGGCATGTTGCCGTCGATGTCGACCGCGTGCACCTTGCCGTTGACGTTGAGCTGAAACACAGACATGGAAAACCTCCTCAGAATTTGAGACGGAGTTCTGCTCGTACGCCGTAAACGTCTTTCTGCCCGTGCAGCCAGCCCTTCATCGCGTCGAAGCGGATGATCAGGTCGGGGCTGATCGGCTGCTGATAGCGGATGCCGATCCCGTACTGCGAGCCCGCCGTGTTTCCGCTCATGCGCTCGACTGCTGACCCTTCCACCACGATCTGATGAGCGAGATCGAAGAGGTATTCGAGGCCCAACGCGCCGCCGTAAGACTTGTGCGCCTTTGCGTCGAGCGTCGGATACGCCGTCATGCCGTCCGATTCGAACGTGATGCCGGTGTTCCGCAGCACGCCGCCCGAATCGGCCCCGCGCGCCAGCGACTGCGGGGAGTTGAAGCCGGCAAAAAGATTGAGGTAGGGGACGAAATTCGACTGATTGGCCTGGGCCAGCTTCAGATACTTCGGCGTGAGCGAGTTCTCTAAGAGGAACAGTACGCCGTCGGCCGTTTTCGCTTTGCCGGAATCACCTTTCTGACCGAAGTTGCCGATCACACGGACGCTGTTGGCCAGCCGCCCGTAGTACCGCCTGCTGAAGGCGGCGGTCAGATTGTGATAGCTCAGGTTGTCGTCTTCGGCTTTGACGTAGCCGTAGCCGTACTCGATATATCCCTTCCTGGCGTCGGCGAATCCTGCCAGGCCGATGACTCGGTTCCTCGATGAGGTGGGATCGGCATCGGTGGTCAGCTGGGCCCAGCCGGCGAAGAATGTGAGATCGGTATTGCTGACGTCGAGCGACGGAATGTTCTTGGCCGTGAAGCTGAAGGCCGCACCGTCGAAGGCATCCTCGATCCAGACGCCGTTCTGCGTGACGAACGGCATCCTGCCGAAGGCGATCGGCAGATCGAATCGGGCCGCATGGTTCTGCAGGCCGCCGGTAATCTGTCCGAGGTCGCCTTCGAAGAACAGCGTGTCGAGGTCGAAGTCGAATTTGCGGGTGAACTTGTCTTTGACTGCACCGCTGACGTCGTACCGCGTGAACTGACCGCCCTTATCGAGCGGCCGCGTGAACGCATGGATGCGCTCGGTCGCGGTGAGCGCGAGATCCATGTCGAGATTGAGGCGCGCGGCAACAGTCGACTGTTTCTTGCCGCCCGCGCCGGTGTCGTAGGAATCTGCGGCGACGCGAAGATCGCCATAGGCCATGAAGCCGGATTGGACCGGATCCTTCGCGCCGAAGAGCCAGGTGGGCCGCGGCGTGTAGGCACCGTGGTCGTACATGCGAATGCCCCACGCGATGGCCGGAATCATCGTCGGGTTCGGGTTCATGTGCTTGGTGCCGTAGACGTCGAGGTTCGCTTGGGCGTCGTACGCCGGCGGGTACTCAGGGTCGGGAATGAACGAGTCCTTCGCCGGCGGATCGGTGAGGAGCGTCGCCTCTTTGTCCATGTCGTGTTTCTGGGAGTCGGGAGGCTCCTGCGCGAACGCGGACGGGACGGCCGCGGCCAGCAGAAGCAGTCCGACGAGGACAAGGTTCGCGGTGAACGATTTTCGATTCATGTTCGCCCTCTCCTCAGTGGATCTCGAATGCGACAGCGTATTGATGGGTATCGGCGACCCACTCGTTCTCGTTCCGCTCCATGTCCGTCGTCGCGAAGACGAAATCCATGAAGTACATCGGCTCCGTCCGGCCGCGAATGCGTATGGCCAGGCGGTACTTCCCAGGTTTGGTCACCTTCGACGCCGGAACCTTGTAGTGGGCCGTTCGGGTGGCCAGCGGCGGAATGCTGTGCTTCTCCATGCGCACGTTGGGCGGATGGTTGTTGACCGAGGAGGGGGTGCCGCCGGGACGGATGAAGGGGAGCTGGTCGAAGTCGAGATTGATCGGCAGATACATCTCCCGATCGGTCCCCTTCACGTTCGTGGTGATGAATTTGGCTCCCATGCTGAAGAGCTGCGCGTCGAAAGGCAACGGTTCGCCCTTGAACGGGTCGACATTCGAGATCTTGCGCTCGCGGACGTCCCGCGATTGCAGGTCGGCGAAGTCGCCACGACTGTCGACGTACCCCGACTCCCAAACTCTCTTGCCGTCGGGGTCGATGAGGGCAACGTCGAGCCACAACTCCGGCTGCGCTCCGAGAGAACCGGAAGGGAGGTTGTGACCCTTATTGAGATTAGTCAGCTTGTAATCGAATGAGAGGTCCTGGTTGGCTTTGCGAGGACTGGTGAAGAACGGACCGTCGAGCTTCGAGCCCTTTTCGAGCAGCTTGATGCGCAGCTGCCTGCGAACTTCCCACTGGGCCAGATTGGCGACGACGACTCCCCACGCCTCCTTGCGGTCGGCAGCGTTCTGCCACTCGGGCGGGAAGGGATAAGCGGTCGGCACGTTCCCTTCGAACGGGTCGCTCCCCCACTTGGCGCGGTAGTCGAACTTCAGCCACTGCTGTGGGGTGAAGCGAGACGGGACCAGGGAGATCGGGAAGAGGCCGGGGTGGCTGATCGGATAGCCGGGGCCGACGAACAGGTGGTTGGAGATCGGCCGGTCGTCGTTGACCGTCAGTCCGTTGACGACGGCGGCGGGGCCGTGAATGAGCGCGACTTTCTGCCCTGGGACGGGGCTCATGTGGCATTGCTGGCAGGTCGTCCCCTCTTTGAATGCCGGGGACGCGCGGTACTCCTCCCAGACGGTCTCGAGCTTGATGCCGGCATGGACCTGAACCTGGTGACAGGTGACGCAGAGCTCCGACTGCTCGATGACCGTCGACTTGATGGCCTGCTGGTGGATCCGGAGATAGCCGGGCCTGTCGGGCTGGTCGGAGCTGACCAGGATCTTGTAGAGCTGTGCATTGCTGATGGCTTTGAGGACACCGGTCGTGTCGAAGGGGCCGAACACCGGCTCGGAGATATTCCCCGGCGTGATCCGGCGCGCGCCGTTGCTCTTGCTGTAGGCCTCGCCGACGCGGTGGCAGGTGACGCAGGTGATCCCTTCCTGCGCGGAGCCGGCGCGGTCCCACCACGCGGTGTCGCGCCGTTCGCCCAGCGCCGTACCGACGGTGGCATGACAGCGGACGCAGAAGGAGTTGATCGTGCCACGCGCGAGGTCGTTGATCCTCTGTTCGAACTTGTTGAACATCGGCGACACGGCCGCGTAGGCGTGCGACGACATGCTCCATTCGGCGAACTGCTGGGGGTGACACTCGCCGCAGACCCTGGCCGACGGATAGTTTTTGTCGGCATAGGCCGTCCGCGCGTGCGGATCGTCCGGCAGTTTCGGGATGATCTGCCCCATCGCGAGCCCGACCTGAGCCAGCACGACGACGACGAGAACGAATCCGGCTTTACGCATAAAGGCTACCCCTCCTCTGCGGCCAGTGGCTGAATCGGCTGGAACGGCATCTCGGTAGAGCCGTCATTCCGATTCGATTTAAAGACTTTGGGTGATTGAGTCATGAATTCTATCACGATCCTGCGCGAAGCACGATTCCGTTGCATGAGTAGTGACGATGGATGGGTGTTCGTTACAGGAGTGCCATTCGGGCGGGATTTCCCTACCCTCTTTTTTTAGATGGCGGCAGCTTCCCGGATTTCCACCGCGATCGTTCCGCATGAAATAACTAACGGAAAATTTTAAGGGTAGGGAAAAGTCATTCCGGCGACCCTCCTTAGTAACCAACACTCCCCTTCAACTTTTTGGGTTACCCGGAATCGCCGATCACCGACCAGTGCCGGTTGGAGCGCGGAAACGTTTACGGCTCCAACGTCACTACTAGCCAGGAGGCATCGTCCATGCGCAAGCTCGTCCTCTCCATTCTGATTCTGGTCATCCTCGTCATCGGTGGTTTCGTCGCGTGCAGCCGCGTGAACGCGCTGAAGGCGGGTCACGTGCAGGACGAGGCCATGCTCGCCGGCCGGGACGCCGCCAGCATGCCCGGCGCCGATGAAGACTATTACGCCGATATGGACTACGGCCTGACGAAGAATCCGGAGGGGATCCGCGCTTCGCTCGATCCGTATCTGCCGGGCGTCTCGGCCGCCGACGCCGTGAAACGCGTCGCCATCGGCCGGAACAACTGGGTGGTCTGGACGGCCGGCAACGACCGCCTCTGGGACGTGCTCTCCGTCAAGAGCCTCGGCAATCTCGATCTGCTGAAGACGATCTCCAGCCATCCGGGCCTCACAAACAAGCGAAGCAATCGCTGGAGTTACCTCGGCCTCGTCAACGAGCCGTGCTTCCGCCAGGCTACCGGCCCGCGCGCGGACCGTTTCGGCCTGTGGCTCGACGAGCGCGTCGAAGGCGCCGGCTGCGGCCCCGATCCGTTCGAGAACGAAACAAAGTATCCCGGAGTGAAGACAGGCGCCCGCGGAAAGAACATCCCGGTCGGCTCCTACTATGGCTACGCGACGGGCGTCGTCGGACTACGCCTCTTCCCCAATCCCAACTTCGACGAGGCGGCCCAGAAACGATGGGACCCGGTCCGCTACTACACCGACAAGTCCTATTACAACGATGCGAACCTCGTGAAGCCGTTCCGGGTCGGGATGTCGTGCGGCTTCTGCCACGTCGGCCCGAACCCGTCCAATCCGCCGGCCGATCCCGAGAACCCGACGTGGGCGAATCTCAACAGCAATCCCGGCGCGCAGTACTTCTGGATCGAGCGCATCTTCATGTTCGACCAGGACCAGGGCAGCTTCATCTGGCAGCTCTTCCACACCTCGCGTCCCGGCGCGCTCGATACGTCGCTGGTTTCGTCCGACGAGATCAACAACCCGCGCACGATGAACGCGATCTACAACCTCGGCGCACGCCTCGAGATCGGCCGCAAGTGGGGCGCCGAGCAACTCGCCGGCGGCGGCGCGGACAACCACCAGTTCAATGATTACGTCACGGCAGGAACGGCGCTGACGAAGGTCTACGATCCGGCCTCGAAAATGGCGTTCACGACGCACGTGCTCAAGGACGGCTCCGATTCGGTCGGAGCCCTCGGCGCGCTCAATCGCGTCTACCTCAACATTGGTCTGTTCAGCGAGGAGTGGCTGCTGCACTTCATTCCGATGGTCGGCGGCGCGCACGTCAGCCCGATCAAGATCGCCGACGCGGAAAAGAATTCGACCTACTGGAGAGCGAATGTCGCGCAGACGCCCGACACGGCGCTCTTCTTTCTTGCTACCGCCAAGCCTGACTACCTGAAAGTCGCGCCGGGCGGCACGGCGTATATGCAGGACGATCTCGTCCCGCACGGTAAAGAAGTCTTCGGCGAGCGTTGCGCGCGCTGCCATTCCAGCAAGCTGCCGGAAAAAGTCTTCAACACATACTTCAAGGCCGGCTGCATTGGCCCGAATTACTTGAAGTGCTGGAACGACTACTGGACATACACGAAGACGCCGGAGTTCAAGACCGAGATGAAGTCGATCGTGAACGCGCCTGATTTCCTCGATAACAACTACCTGTCCAATGAGGTCCGCGTTCCGGTCACGCTGATGGAGACGAACGCCTGCAGTCCGCTGGCGACGAACGCCATCCGCGGCAATATCTGGGACAATTTCTCCTCCGAGTCGTACAAGAACCTGCCGTCGGTCGGTAAGGTAATGATCCACGATCCGTTCACGGGTGCAACGTCGTGGTACGACATGCCGGACGGCGGCCGCGGATTCACGCGTCCGGCCTCGCTGATCAGCCTCTGGTCGACCGCGCCCTTCCTGCAGAACAACAGCGTCGGTGACTTCCAGGAAAGCGGCTCGGTGAAAGACCGCATGTCGTCATTCGATGACGGCATCACGCAGATGCTCTGGCCGGAAAAGCGCAAAGGCAACGGTACGTTCGCAACGCAGTCGGGAAAATCGCTGCCTGGCTGGATCGATAAGACCACGGAGCGCAGTTATGTAATCGTGGCGAAAGGCTATGTACCGCTGCTACTGAAACCGCTCGCGGACGCCGACGGCATTAAGATCGGACCCATTCCGGCGGGCACGCCTGTCAATCTGTTGACGAACATCGATCTGTCGCAGGAAACCAGCGTTGTTCATCTCCTGCTGAACATCAAGCACAAACTGGCCGAATTGCCGCCGGGAGCAAGCGACGACGAGGCCCGCAAGGTATTCGCACCGCTCGTACCGGAGCTCCTCGGCGTTTCCAAGTGCAAGGACTTCGTCATCAACAAAGGCCACTACTTCGGGACCGACTATCTGCCGGCCAGTGAAGGAGAGGCCGGCCTGTCGGACTCGGATAAGAAAGCGCTGATCGCATTCCTCAAGACATTCTGAGGAGAACGCCATCGAAACCGCGGCCGAAACGTATGACTACATCGTCGTCGGCTCCGGAGCCGGCGGTGGACCCCTGGCGGCGAATCTCGCCGTCAGGGGTTTCCGCGTTCTTCTGATCGAGGCCGGCTCCGATCCCGAGACGTACAACTATCAGGTCCCGACCTTCCACGGTCTCGCTTCCGAGGAGAAGGAGATGGCGTGGAACTTCTTCGTCCATCACTATGGGACCAACGAGAAACGCGATCAGAAGTACGACAAAGATCGCGGCGGCGTGCTCTATCCGCGCGCCGGAACGCTCGGCGGCTGCACCGCGCACAATGCGATGATCACAGTCGTCCCGCACGACAGCGACTGGGACTACATCGCCCACCGCACCAATGACGAGTCGTGGCACGCGGACAACATGTGGAAGTACTGGAAGCGTCTGGAGCGCTGCCAATACCGCCGGCCGCCGCCGCCAGGCGAGCACGATCCCTCCGGTCACGGATACAGCGGATGGCTCGGCACGAGCAAAGTCGACCCTCGTATTGCGATCGGCGACTGGAACGTGGCCACGACTGTCCTGCACTCGCTCTTCCGCGCCGGGCGCCATTTCTGGTATCGCGGATTCATCCGGCGCTTCCTTCGCTGGCTCCATACCGACGACGACCCGAACGATGAGCGCAATCGCGCGGCATTCGAAGGCGTGACGACGACGATTCCGCTCGCGACGACGAATGGGAAGCGCAACGGATCGCGCGAGTTCATCCGCAGCGTGCAGAAGAAGTATCCCGATCGCCTCATCCTCAAGATGTCCAACCTGGCCACGCGCGTGATCCTCGACGACGACAAGCGCGCCGTCGGTGTGGAGTGTTGGGAGGGAAAGGACCTCTATCGCGCCGGCCCGAACGCCGCAGAACCGCCGAAGTACGAGAAGAAAGAGTATCGCTGCACGCGCGAAGTGATTCTTGCGGGTGGTGCGTTCAACACGCCGCAGCTCCTGATGCTCTCGGGAATCGGTCCGAAGGCGCATCTCGAAGATCCGAAAATCGGAATCAAGTGCCTGGTCGACCGTCCCGGCGTCGGCAGCAATCTGCAGGACCGTTACGAGGTCGGCGTCGTCTCGGAGATGAAAAACGGCTACACCATGCTCGAGGGTGCCGCGTTCCGACCGCCCCTCGCGGGAGATCCGCCCGATCCGGCGTTCAAGGAGTGGCTCGGCGGAAAGGGGGTCTACACGTCGAACGGCGCGATGGCGGCGATGATCCTGAAATCCGACCACACGAAGGCCGATCCCGACCTCTTCATCTTCGCGCTCCCCGGCAACTTCCACGGCTATTACACCGGCTACTCCGAGTCGATCGTGACCAGAAAGAGCGCGCTGACCTGGGCCATCATCAAGGCGCACACGAACAACACCGCCGGCACGGTCAGGCTGAAAAGTAACGATCCGCTCGAAACGCCCGAGATCGACTTTCACTACTTCGAGGACGGCAACGACGCCACCGGCGAGGATCTCGCCGCGGTCGTCAAGGCCGTGAAATTCGTGCGTAGCATGAACGCGGGGAACCTCGAGATTAAACGGGAAGCCGTCCCCGGCCTGGAGATTCACGACGACGACCTCGGCAAATGGATTCGCGACAACGCCTGGGGACATCACGCCTCGTGCAGTTGCAGGATCGGCAGGGTCGACGATCCCAACGCCGTCGTCGACAGCCGCTTTCGCGTGATCGGCACGAAGGGTTTGCGCATCGTCGACGCCTCGATCTTTCCGCGCATCCCGGGGTTCTTCATCGCCACGCCGATTTACATGATCAGCGAGAAAGCGGCCGACGTGATTACCGAAGACGCGCAATACGCCCTCGCTTAGTTCATCATTGGCACATGGCCATCCCGGACAAGAGCCCTTACGAATACGTCGTCGTCGGATCAGGCGCAGGCGGCGGCACAGTCGCCGCCGGTCTCGCGGAACGTGGACATCGCGTCCTGCTGCTCGAAGCGGGCGGCGATCCGCGGCTGCTGGAGGGCGGAGACGCGATCCAGAAGGACGTGAACCGTCTCCCCGCCGACTATGACGTCCCTCTGTTTCACGCGATCGCTTCCGAAAACAAGGCGATGAAGTGGGATTTCTTCGTCAAACATTACAAAGATCCCGCGCTCGCAAAGCTCGACGACAAGTATTACCCAACCTACGAGGATAAACCGGTCGACGGTGTTCTCTATCCCCGGGCCGGAACCCTCGGCGGCTGCACCGCCCACAATGCACAGATCACCGTGTATCCACATAACAAAGATTGGGAGTACATCCAGGACCTGATGAACGATCCCTCGTGGGCGCCCAAGAAAATGCGCAAGTATTTCCAGCGCCTGGAAAATTGTCATTATCGTCCGTTCTGGCGATGGGTTTACAACCTGACGCGCATTAACCCGACGCGCCACGGATTCAAGGGCTGGCTACACACCCAGGTGGCGATCCCCAAGGCGGCAATCAAAGACCGAAGCATCCAGAGATTCTTTATCGAAACCGTCGCTGCCTTGCTCAATGACGGCACTCCCGGTTTGCTGCAGCGGCTGCGCTGGCTGGTTATTGGCAAAGGTGATCCGAACGACTGGCGCCTCGTCGGAGGCGATTCGACCGGCCTGCGATTTCCGCCGCTCGCCACGAATAATCATGTTCGCAACGGCTCCCGCGAACGCGTTCTCGACGTCAAAAACAAATATCCGGACAAGCTGACCATCGAGCTCGACGCGCTAGCGACGCGAATCATCCTCGATGAGAACAACCGCGCCGTCGGCGTGGAGTACCTGAAGGGTGCAAGTCTTTACCGCGCCTCGGCGAAACCCAATCAGATGCCAGGCGAAAAACGAGAAGTCCGCGTCACACGCGAAGTCATACTCGCCGGCGGCGCCTACAACACACCGCAGCTACTCATGCTCTCTGGCATCGGCCCGGCCGCACACCTCAAAGAAAATGGCATTGAGGTTCGCGTCGATCTGCCTGGCGTTGGTTCCAATCTTCAGGACCGCTATGAGGTCGGCGTCGTCAACAGAATGGCGTTCAAGCAGTGGGACGTGCTCAACGAGGCGAAGTTTTCGCCGGGCGATCCTCAATACAAGGAATGGGAAACAAAACGGGATGGCGTCTATACGACGAATGGCGCCGTCGCGGCCATTGTCCGGAAATCCGCGGCGTCCCGTCCCCTTCCCGATCTTTTCATCGTTGCCTTTCTCGGGCTTTTCCGCGGCTACTTCCCGGGATATTCAAAGCTTTTCGCGGACAATCTGAATTATCTGACCTGGGTCGTCCTGAAAGCGCACACGCACAATTGTGCCGGTACCGTCCGTCTGCGCTCCGCCGATCCATTGGATATGCCCGAGATCGACTTCTGCTATTTCACGGAAGGGAACGACACGAGCGGCGAAGATCTCCAGTCAGTGATCGAAGGGATCCGGTTCGCGCGAACGCTGACCGACCTTCTGCGCGCCGAGGGAGTGATCGAAAAGGAAGAACTGCCGGGCGAGGAGAAGGTCAGCGACAAAGAGCTCGGCGATTTCGTGAAAGACAACGCGTGGGGACACCACGCCTCCTGCTCCTGCCCGATGGGACCGCGCGAAAAAGGGGGCGTCGTAAATTCGGAATTCGAAGTCCACGGCACCAAAGGCCTGCGCATCGTCGACGCGTCCGTCTTCCCCAAAATCCCCGGCTTCTTCATCGTCACCTCGGTTTACATGATCGGCGAGAAGGCCGCGGACGTCATTCACGCCGCGGCGAAATAGTCGCTTCGCGTGGAGTTGAGCGCGTTACGCCAGCGACAGCCGCTGGTCATCGCCCGCTACCGCCACGCCGACCGCGTTCTCTGTCGTCGAAGGCGGTCTCGACCGGATTACTCTCACTGAGGGCGATCTGCACGCCGACGCGAGTTCGTCTCTCGCCGAGGGCTACGAACTCGACCACGGCTACAGCGGCAAACTAAACATGGGCGTCGGTAGCATCAACGCCTGCGTGATCAGCCGAAGGGGGACAAAACGTTGATCGAGCAGCGCCTCGCGGTTGAGTCGACGACCGCGGCGCCGCGTTGATGTTCATTTATGGTACGGAGCGCTGCCGAATAAGCAGCAGGCCGATCGCTGCGACAAACGACCCTGTCACTACCAGGTAGAGCAGAACCAACGCAAGCGTGGCGAATGCTATCCGGACGCTCCCAAAACAAAGCGCGACATTGTCGGGCTTCAGACTGCTGTCTGCCAGGCAGCGCTCCGCAGGCTGCCCCGACGGACACTTGCAATCGGAGCCGGCAATCTGCTGGGGCACAGTTCGTGAGCCGGTGACTACGGCGATGTTCACAACTTCGGGTACCTCGTTCGATCCGCGACCGACCGACCGCTCCATCTGAACCACCGTAAAAGTGTAGACGCTCACTAGCAATAGCAACGCGAGAAGAAACACGACGGCATTTCGGAGGAACCACCGACTGAGCACCGCCTCCTCTGTGTGCCGCGACCCAACGAATTCGACAACGACAGCCATCATGCCCATGAAGATTCCGGAGAGTGGAATCAGCCATCCCTGTAGCGAGGACGGATACAGCTCGATCAATGCCGAGAAGCCGGGCACCTTCACCTTCCCCAGGAACGGCGCTAATCCAACCAGAAACCAAATGCCGAACCATCGAATACGCCGTCCGTAGTCAGCCGCAAACGACGACGGAGCTTTTTCGGGACGCTCTTCGGATGGATTCATGGGCATTTGTCAAGTCTGCCTGAGATTGGCCGGCACGCCTGAGTGCCAACGCCGCCGGGCAGCGCACACTCCACTACCCGCTGGGGATCGAGCAGGAGATTCACGTACCCCCGCTTCCGTTGATTGATCTCGACTGCGTAGCGACCGAGATAAAGCGTTACCCGACTGGCCGTGCGCAGCCCGCGCCGATCACTCGGGACACTTGGAGGATAAAGCACGATATCCGCACCGTTTGCTGGAGTGGTCAGCACACACAGCGTGTCTATCGGAGATGTTTCACTAGCGCGATGCAAGAAATCGATAATCCGCTCCACGACCAAGCGAAAGAGCGACTCTTTCGTCATCACGTCGGTACTCTGCGATCGGCCACTTGTCTGAGTGACTGTGACGTTATTCGCCAGAACAAATGGAGAATTCGCACTCACTGCTCCATTTGACTGTGGCGGTTCATTGTCAATGACGCTCTTTGCTTCGCGAATGAGTTCGGCGACAGCGTCACGAAATGCCGCCAGCTCTTCGTCGGGCAACCTCTTCGCGACCTCTTCCTGTACCTCGTCGAGAAGCCGAAAGACGTCGTCGCGATAAACCATGGGCTGCTGTGAAGGGCCCTCTCGTACGATCGAAATTTCTTTGACGCGCATTTTTAGCTCGTCAGAGATCAAAGGCAACGCGGTTCGAAGCGAAGACTCCACCTGTCGCGCTCGCGCCGAATCATCTAAGACCGTTACCTCGATGTCTGCTTCTCCTGGATTCACACCGGTAACGTAGACGCTCACGGTGTTTGCCAGCCCTCCGGAGGTAGTTACGTTTTGCGTCTGCGACCCTTGCAACGACGCAATATCGGGGCGTTTGTTACGGAGGCGAAGTCGAATCGGAATCGTGGTGCCCGCGACCGTCCAGGTGAGCAGTCTCGATTCACCTCGAGTGATGTTCGCTGAAGGCGGCCGTTTCACTTCATAACCGGAATTGCCACCGAGTATTGATTGTGCGGCGACCGGGGATGCGTTTGTCCCTCCCGGGGCAACAGAATACGCGTCGCGATGCGTCCAGTAATCCCATGCCATAAAACAGAAACCAGCTGCAAAGATGGTGAGCAACCTCAACGACGATTCATCCACGGTTCGCACAATGCACCAAACGATGACGGAAAGAATACACGACCACACCGACCGAAGTAAACTGAACTCGGAGGATTACGCCAGCGACAGCCGCTGGTCATCGCCCGCTATCGCCACCCCGACGGCGTTCTTCGTCGTCGACTTCACGCGGTACATCGCCGCATCGGCCTGGCGAATGAGGTCGTCCTTCGTGATGCCGTGCGTCGGATACGTGGCGTTGCCGAAGCTGGCGCTGATCGAGATGTCGATGTTGTCGGCAAGATGAAACGGGGCGGACATCAGCGCCTTGCGAACGCGGTGGGCGACGGCGATGGCCTGCTCCTGATCGGTCTGCGGCAGGATGATGCAGAACTCGTCGCCGCCGAAGCGGACCACTTTGTCGATGCCGCGAACCGCCGCCAGGATTCGCTTCGCCACTTCCTGCAGCGTGCGCGATCCGGCCAGATGGCCATGAGCGTTATTGACGGTCTTCAGATCGTCGAGGTCGAGAAAGATGATGCTGCACGTCGCGCCGTAGCGTTTGGCGCGCTCGATCTCTTCGTCGAGATACGACTCGAAGAATCGCCGGTTGTACGCCTTCGTCAGATCGTCGCGCATGGCCAGGTCGCGGCTGCGCGTGAGTTGATAGATGTTGCTGAGGACCGACGCCACCGACCGCAGATAGCGGCTGACGTTGATCGCCGCTTCGTCATCGAAGCGATCGTGCGGCCCGAGGGCCACGCGAATCACACCGACGAGATCGTGCTGCTCCTGCATCGGCATCACGATCATCCCCGCCGCACGATCGGCCGCGAACGATTGCCCCGACGACAATGCCCGCTGCAGCAAATCGGGCGGAATGCCGGGCAGAAACTCGCCCGTCTCGCGCACGGCGGGATCGGAGGTGTAGCTGACGACGTATCGCTCCACGCGCGGATCGTGCAGAAACAACGTGCCGTGTGTGAGCCCAAGGAGATCGAGGACGGTGCGCGTGATTCGCTCGGAAACCGTGTTCGCGTCCGCGATCGTCATCAGCTCGT
The DNA here is from genome assembly GCA_035995985.1 of Thermoanaerobaculia bacterium. GTDB lineage: Bacteria > Acidobacteriota > Thermoanaerobaculia > Gp7-AA8 > Gp7-AA8 > JADGNZ01. Next base: position 14,377 of record DASYJY010000111.1, read on the forward strand.
GAATCTGCGTCAGGTACGCAACCTCGGTCTCGAGACCCGCGGCGTGAATGACGGTGCCCGCCAGATCGGCGGCGACCGCGAGCGTCTCGGCCGGATTGGCGACGAACGCCGCGCGTGGAACGCGGATGTCTCCCGCGCGCCGCTCACCATCGATCGCGCCGTCGTAGAGGACGACGCGGACGAGACTCTTGCGCGGAGGATCGTTGAGGACATCGGCGGCATCGACGATGACGATGCGGCATCGTTCGCACTCCTCGCCTTCGACGAAAACAAAGTCCGGAGCGTTCTCGCGCAGCCGCGCGACGATCTCCGGTCCGCCGTAAACGCCGATGGACTGCTGCGACATGGCTGCGGCGGAGTCTACACGCTGTGCCTCTGCTATCGTCACCGCGATGCCGGAATTGAAGACCGCGCGCGTCCGCATCGTGCGCATGCCGGGAGGCGCCGATGACGATTCCGTCGTCGTCGAAGAGCCGCTGGAGATTCGCGTCGGCGACAAGCCGGTATCCGTGACGCTGCGGACGCCGGGCGACGACTTCGATCTCGCCGCCGGTTTTCTCTTCACCGAATCGATCGTCGCCATGCGCGACGACATCGAATCGATCCGCCACTGGTCTTCGCCGAACGTCGTTCGCGTGGCGCTCGCCGGCGGAGCGCGCGTCGACCTGCAGCGATTGCAACGGCACTTTTACTCGACGTCGTCGTGCGGCGTTTGCGGCAAAGCGTCGATCGACGCGCTGCGCGTGAATGCCGAGCCGCTTGATGACGACGTGCGCGTCGACATCGGACTGCTGCTGTCGCTGCCGGATGCGCTGCGCGCGAAGCAGACCGCGTTCGAAACGACCGGCGCAATCCACGGCGCTGCCGCGTTCACGCGCGACGGCGCGCTGCTGCGCGTGCGCGAGGACGTCGGCCGCCACAATGCCGTCGATAAAGTGATCGGATCGTTGTTTCTCGAAGGCGCCAGCGCGGACGTCCTCGTCGTCAGCGGACGGACGTCGTTCGAGATCGTGCAGAAGTGCGTCGTAGCGCGGATCCCGATCCTCGCCGCCGTCGGCGCGCCCTCCTCCCTCGCCATCGAGCTCGCGCACGAGTTCCGCCTCACGCTGCTCGGCTTCGTCCGCGACGGCCGGTGCAACATGTACGCGGGTGAACAGCGTCTGACGCCGTAAACGTCAGGATCACACCCACCCAACTGCTCGCTGGTTGACCCCTTCTCGTGTCGCTATTGCGTGAACAGCGTGTGAACTCCGCCTCCAGTTTCCGCGATTGATGTAACCGGTTACATGGATCGTCATCTAAGGAGCGTTGTGCAGCGTCCTGAAGGAACCAATATCGATGAATGACCACACGTCGCGCATGAGCGAAACAGAACAGCGGGTCGGCCTGCACGAGCCGATTCGCGAAATGCTCGAAGGGCTTTCGCTCTGCAGCCCCGGCCCCGATTACTTCTCCACTCTGGTGCAGGAACTCGCGCGCACGCTCGACGCCGAGTTCGCGTTCGCCGCCGAAATCGCCGGCGAGGAGCCGCTGCGCGCACGCACCGTGGCGCGTTTCGTCGACAACGCGCACGTCGCCAACATCGAGTACATCCTCGACGGCACGCCGTGCGGCGACGTCGTTCACGAACACTTCTGCTGGATTCCCACCGGAGCCGCCGCGCGCTATCCGCTCGACCTCGGCCTGGCCGAACAGTCGATCGAAAGCTACGCCGCGATCGCGTTGATCGACGCCGAGGGCGCGGCGTTCGGATGGATCGGCGTGATGAGCCGCCGTCCGATGCCCAATGCGGCGCTGGTCCGCTCCACGCTCCTCATCGTTGCGGGCCGCACCTCGGCGGAACTCCAGCGGCGGCAGGCCACGCGCGCACTCGAGCGCGCGCACGAAGACCTCGCCGCTCACGCCGAACGCGGCGAAGAGTTGCAGCGCATCAACGCCGAGCTCCAGCGCGAGATCGCCGAACGGCAGCACAGCGAAAAACAGATGACGCACGACGCCATGCACGACGGCGTCACCGGACTTCCAAATCGTTCGCTGTTCATGAATCGCCTCGATCACGCCATTGCGATGAATGCGCGCGAACACGTTTACGACTTCGCCGTCCTCTTCCTCGATCTCGATCGCTTCAAGCTCGTCAACGATTCTCTCGGCCACATCGCCGGCGATGAATTGCTCCGCGCCGCCGCCGATCGTCTGCGCGGTTGCGTGCGTCCGTCCGATCTCGTGGCGCGTATCGGCGGCGACGAATTCGCCATCCTCATCGAGAACATCTCCGACGCCAGCGAAGCCACCGGCATCGCCGAGCGCATCACCGCCGAGCTGTCGCGGCCTTTCATCGTCTCGGACGAAGAAGTGTTCACTTCCGCGAGCATCGGCATCGCCGTCAGCGCCACCGGGTATCGCTCCGCCGACGCGGTGCTGCGCGACGCCGACACCGCCATGTACCGCGCCAAAGAGCGCGGCAAAGGACGCTACGAAATCTTCGACCGGCGCATGCACGTGCAGGCCGTCGAACGGATGCTGATGGAGATGGACCTGCGCCGCGCCGTCGAGCGCGAAGAGTTCCGTATCGTCTATCAGCCGATCGTTTCGCTGCTCTCCGGCGAAGTGGCGGGATTCGAGGCGCTGCTTCGTTGGGATCACCCGTTGCGCGGCACGATCGCTCCGAACGATTTCATCTCCATCGCCGAGGAGAACGGTCTCATCGTCCCAATCGGCGTGTGGGTGCTCAAACGCGTCTGCGCACAACTCCGCCGCTGGCACACGATCGCCAGCGCGCCGCTCACGGCCAGCATCAACGTGTCGCTGCGGCAGACGTTCGATCCGACGCTCATCGACGAGCTCCATCGCGCGTTGACCGCGTCGCACATCGACGGCGCTTCGATCCGGCTCGAGATCACTGAGAGTGCGATGGTCGAACGCGGTGCGACCGAGTTCTTCGAACGCGTCCAGCAACTCGGCATCGAGTTGTGCATCGACGATTTCGGCACCGGCTATTCATCGCTTGCCTATCTGGTCACGCTGCCGATCGACGTGCTCAAGATCGACCGCTCGTTCATCGCCACGCTCGATTCGAGCGATGAGCACTGCGAGCTCGTCAAGACGATCATGTCGCTGGCCCACAACCTCGGCATCGAAGTCGTGGCCGAGGGCGTGGAAACGATCAGTCAGTTACGGCAGCTGACGGCGCTCGGTTGCGAATACGCGCAGGGCTATCTCTTCTCCGAACCGCTGTCCGAGGAGGCCGCGGACCGGCTCGTCGCATCGGGCCACATGTTCAATGCTCTGGTCAATGGTCTCATTGGGGAGTGAACGCGCTACGCTGCCGGAAATGCTGGTCGATGACGGCTACCTCATCGAGCGCTTGCGCACCGGCGACGACACCGCATTCGAAGAACTCGTGGATCATCACGCCGCGCCGCTGCTCGCGGTGACGCGACGCATCCTGCGCGACGAAGAGGAAGCGCGCGACGCCGTGCAGGAAACTTTCGTGGCCGCGTTCCGCGGCATCAGCGCATTTCAATCGGAGAGCCGTGTTTCAACGTGGCTGCATCGCATCGCCGTCAATTGCGCGCTGATGAAGCTGCGCATCCGCGAGCAGGACGTCGATGCCCTTCTCCCCCATTTCCAGGCCGACGGCCGTCAGGATCCGTCGTCCGTGGGCTGGAGCGAGAGCGCCGAGGAGATCCTGCAGCGTGAGCAATCGTGCGCGCTGGTGCGGCAGTGCATCGATCAGCTCCCCGAGCCGTACCGCGTCGTCCTCGTCCTGCGCGACATCGAGCAACTGCCCGCGGACGTCGTCGCCGAAAAACTGCAGATCACCCGCGACAATCTCAAAGTGAAACTTCACCGCGCGCGTCAGGCGTTGCGCACGCTGCTCGATCCTCACATGCGAGGCACGATGTTAGCAGCGTGACGTGCATCGAACTGATCGCGTTCCTCGATGCGTACGTCGACGACGAGCTCGATGCGAACACGCGCGGCGAGTTCGATCTCCATCTCCTCGTTTGCCCTTCGTGCCGCGCCTACAGGGACACGTACAAAGAAACGATCGACCTCGCCCGCGGCGCCGCCGAACGCGAAGAGGATCTCGCCCACGATGCGCCACCGGAGCTGATCGAGGCCGTGCTCACTTCGAAATCACGGCATTCGAAATCATGATCATGTTTATGCCCAGGAAAATCGCCGCCGTCACCAGCAGAGAATATTTGTCGACGGTGCGCGAAAGCGCGGCGCGATCCCGCTCGCAGAGGTGACGTGAGATCAGCGCCGAGATGGCCGCGACGAGGATGTAAAGCGAGATGGTGATGTGGATCTTGTCGACGAGCGTGAAGTCATCCGTGCGCCCGAGTACAGCTTCCGTCGAACGAAGATTCACCACCGTCGCGAACAGCGATCCGACCAGTAAGCCGACGCGCGCGGAAAACAGCGTCGGCTGATCGGTCTTGATCCGATACGACAGCAACGCCAGCAGCAGCGCCACGTACGCGCCAATCAGCAGCTTCACGAAGATGATGGTCTGCCGCCGCTCCGCGTAAACCGTCACCACGCCCTGCGCCGAGAAGCTTTTCGGCTTCGTCAGCGTCGGGTCGCCGTATGTCGTCGGCGACCTGCGCAGCTCCGCGTCGAAACGGAAGAAGCCGATGCTCCACCGCGATCCCATCGCGCCCAGATCGATCCCCGACTGCTGGCGGTCAGGAAGGTAGATGAGAGTCTCGCTGTCGTACAGCCCATCCTCGAACCGGATCACGAAGGTGTGTTCATCGAATGGATACTCGCGCAACTCCCACGCGTAGCGGATCACAGCCCGGAAGAACTTCTGATCCCACACCTGCCCTGCTTTGACGAGAGTGAGCGTCGGCTCGCTCTCCACCTTCTTCGCGCCGAGGATGTGGATCGTGTCGAGCGGACGAATGTTTCCGCCGCGATGCCGCGTCCAAAGCCAGAAAGTTGCCGTGAACGAGCCCCCCGTCGGATCGAGGTCATAGATCTGCGTGACCCAGATGCCGACGACGACGCGCTCCGGGCCTGCAGGCACAGGCGCGGGAAGTTGCGCACGCGCCGGCAAGGCCAATGCAAGCACAAGTACAGCGGCGGCTCCGGCGAAACGCAGCGTCATGGTTCGTTGCCTCTTTCTGATGGGGAGGCTCGACGATACCAGAACGCCGGCGATTACTGATCGAGTTAACCCTCTATTTCGGCAGCCGCTTCTTCTCGATCTTCACCATGACCGTGTACTCCGGATCGACCATCTCGACGATCGGCGTCTTCGCGTTCTGCGAGACGAATTCGTACGCGTCCATCTCCGACAGGCCGGTCGTATCGATGATCCAGTGGACCATCTCTTTGAAGGCGATGCGGGCGGCGTCTTCGAGCGGACGGCCGGCGCCCACGGTCATCATCGACTCGCCGTTCTCGATGCGCAGCCAGCGCGTAGCACGCCCTTTGATCAGATCGACGGTGACGTCGACATTCATGGCACCTTCGATCGCGGTGCCGATGATCTCGCCGTCGCCCATCGCGTAGTGGCCGTCGCCGAAGGAAAGCAGCGCGCCCGAAACGTTCACGCCGAGGTAGACCGTGTTCCCCGCGCGGACCTCGGGGCAGTCCATATTGCCGCCGAAGAAATCGGGGACGATCGTCGAGCGCACTTCCTGGCCGGGCGAAACGCCGAGGCAGCCGAGAAACGGCGCGAGCGGCACTTCCCACGACAACTTGCCGTCGAGCGATTTCGTACGGGCGATGCCCTTGGCGCGATCGACGTCGTAGAACCACACTTTCTCCGGAAGATCGGCGCCGAGGATGGCAGTGCGGTCCGTTCCGTTGAGCGCTCCGAAGCCGGGAAAGAACGATGAGATCCCGTGATCGCGCGCCGGCTCGAGCTTATTGATGTGGATGGCGATCGTGTCGCCCGGCTCGGCGCCATCGATGAAAAACGGACCGGTCTGCGGATTGTCGTGGCCCGGCGGAATCATCTTCGTCGGCAGTTGATCCGGCTTAGTCACCGCGCCGTCGTAACAGTCCTCACTCCACGACACGATGCGCGTGCCCGGCTTGATGTGATGCGTCGGCGCGACGCCGCCGAAGGTGTACTTCAGCTCATCGTGCTTGGGAATGTAGTTGAGAACCGGCTGATCGGCGGCGAAGAACCCGGCGACGACGATGGCGAGAATGCTCATCGCTCAGTACTTCTCGAACATCCCCATCTTCCGGAACTTTTTGTACCGCTCTTCCGGAAGCGCGGACGGTTTGAGCTTCATCAGCTCCTTCAGCGATTTCTCGAGGTACGGCGCGAGGAGCTCGGCCGCTTTGGCGGGATCAGCGTGCGCGCCGCCATTCGGCTCGGGGACGATCTCGTCGATGATCGCGAGGCGCTTCAGGTCGGACGCGGTGATGCGCATCGCCGCCGCCGCTTCCGCCGCGGCCGACGGATTTTTCCAGAGAATTGCCGCGCATCCCTCGGGGGAAATCACCGAGTAGACAGAATGCTCGAGCATAAAGACGCGGTCGCCGACGCCGAGCGCGAGCGCTCCCCCGCTGCCGCCTTCGCCGATCACGATGACGATCACCGGCACGCTGAGCATGGCCATCTCGCGAAGATTGACGGCGATGGCCTCGGCCTGGCCGCGCTCTTCCGCGCCGAGGCCGGGATAGGCGCCCTGCGTGTCGATGAAGGTGAAGATCGGGAGGTTGAACTTCTCGGCCAGCTTCATCACGCGCAGCGCCTTGCGGAATCCCTCGGGGCGCGGCTGGCCGAAGTTGCGATAGATCTTCTCTTTGGTGTTGCGGCCCTTCTGATGGCCGATGATCGCGCAGGCCGTGCCGCGGAAGCGCGCGAAACCGGCCACGATGGCGGGATCGTCGGAGAACTTGCGGTCGCCGTGGATCTCCGTCCACTCGTCGAAAAGGTAGCCGATGAAGTCGAGCGTGTACGGCCGTTGCGGATGACGAGCAACGAGCGTCTTCTGCCACGGAGTGAGGTTGCCGAAGATTTCGTCGGCGAGTTTGGTAAGCTCTGCCTCAAGCGCCGCGACCTGAGCCGGATCTCCTTCAGCCGCGGTGGTTTCCTCGATTCGACGCCGGAGCTGCAGAATCGGCTCCTCGAACTGCGTCGGGTCAGGATTCATAGGTGCGTGACCCTAACAGATGACCAGCATGCTCGCAACTGACGCAGAGCAGACCGTCGCGCCGCGGCCGTCGCTCGAAACATGGGCTCGCAATGAGCCGATGCGGCACGTCCCATCGGCGGAGTGGATGGCGTGGAAACTCGACCAGGATCTGCGCCGCCGAATCGAAATTCTCTTCACTGCCTTCGCGCATCTCGCCTCGGATGATCCGCGCAAACCGTCGATCGAAAATGAGTTCCGCACGCTGTGCCGGGCCATCGATCGCCTCTCCGATGCTGCCCGCCACAATCGCGTCAATCACCCTCCGCACGACCTCGGTGACCGCATCGTGTGGGGAGTCAATCAGGCCGTGGCCAGCCTCAACTCGCTCGATCCGCACTTGATGGGCCGCCGTTTCCCGTTCCACACCGGCGAACGTTCGAAAGGGGAGCCGATCTACGGCGCGCTGCTCGTCGTGATCCAGCACATCGAACGAGTGCTGACACTGGTGCGCACGATCGACCGCAACATCGACGAGCACCTCCTCGATGGTCTGGTGAAACTCGAGACGCCGCTGCGCGCGCAGCCGATCGCATCATGACGGTGCTCGGCGCCGTCCGCCCGCTCTTCGCGCACATGGAGTGGGCGGATGCGATGGTCTGGCGCGCCGTCAACGATTGCGCCGCGGCCTCGGACGACAAACTGCTGCACGACCGGCTGTACCACATCCACGCAACGCAGACGGCGTTCCTGCAGGCGTGGCGCGGCGAGGAGGTCGTCTTCACCGGCGCGGATGACTTTCCCGGCCTCGATGCCGTGCGCGAGCTAGGTCGCGCGTTTTACGCCGTCGCGCCTGGGCTGGTCGCATCGATGTCAGCCGATGCCGTCGAACGGGAAATGATCCTGCCGTGGTCGACCTACTTCGCCAGGCGCGCCGGCTTTACCCCGCACGCGAGCACCCTCGGCGAGACGCTGCTGCAACTCCCTTCGCATTCGACCTACCACCGCGGCCAGGTCAACACGCGGATCCGCGAGCTCGGCGGAACGCCGCCGCTGGTCGATTTCATCGCGTGGGTGTGGTCCGGGAAGCCGGCGGCTTCGCCGATTTAGCGATTGCCGGTTCAGCGTTTCTTGCGCGTTTTGGCGCCGGCCCACGACTCGCTGAGCATGGCGATCATCTCTTTGATGTTGCTCGCGTCGGAGAGGACCACGCCACTTTGCGCGGCGGCTTCGATCAACGAGCGGATCAGCTCGGCGCGCGAGATTGCGAAGCCGAACTGCAGCCGGATATCGACCGCGATCCGATCGAGATAGGCCACATGCCGATCGAGCAGTACGACTGTGATCTTGGCCCAGGAATCAGGTTGCGTAACGGGCCGCTCTTGTTCGCGTTTCGCCATGCGCGGAATTGTACTGCCCGAACAGTAACAATCGTTACTTATGCCGTTACTGCTCGCTGACAACCACGCCGTCGCCTTCGAAACGGATCTTGAATCCGGCATCGCCGGCGTTCTCGATCATGACGTTTTCCAGCGACTTATCGTCCATCACCGTCGGGATCACGTTGCCGGTCCAGGCCACGAGCGCATTCGAAGAAATTGAGAGCGGATACTCCTTGGTAACGCGCAGCGTAAGCGGCTCGATGTGCGTGGAGATCGCGAGCGAGCCCTTGCCGAAAATCTTCACCGTGTCGATCTTGCGCTGATACGTGCTGTCATAAATCGGCTCGACGCGATACGTCAGCGTGTCTTCGAGCGCGAGCAGGTTGCTGCCTTCGACGTAGATGAACTCTTCGTTGAGATCGAGGAGAAAGGTCTTCCGGCCCTTTTCATAAACGAAGATCTTCCCCTGCCCTACCGCTTTTACGAGTGTCTGCGCGGTCGTACCGAGCAGCCCTGACTCGGCGACGAACTTCAGGTTGCCCGAGTAGCTCGAAACCGTGCCGCGCTTCACGTGCACGCTGCGGCCGAAGTTGATTTCGAGGAATCCGTTCTCGTGGAGCGTGAAGGTCTTCGATGCGCCTTCGATCTTCTTGCCGAGGTCGAGTCTCTTCTCTTCGGCGAGCTGCGTTTCGTCGACGGCGTCCTGCAGCTTGCGGGCGGCGGTGTGAGCGGTGTCGACGACGCGCGGCGCGCCGGCTGGCATCGGAACGCTGCCCGGCTGCGTCACCATCGCCTTCACGGGCGCCGTCAACGGCACGATCTTCTGGGTGATCTTTTGCGTGTCGCGCCGCGGCGGAGCGGGAGGCGGTGGCGGCGGCGTGCCGGGCGGCCGCATCTCGGCTTCGACTTCGCGAACGATTTTGTCGGCGCCGGCGAAACGAAGGTGCTCGATGGCCAGCCCGTACTTGCGGCGCTGGCGATACAGCAGCCCGAGGTAGAGATGCGATTTGGCGTAGTTCGGCCGGAGGTCGATCGCGCGCAGCAGAAACTGCTCCGATTCATCCAGTTTCCCCTGCTTGAAGAGGATCAAGCCGAGATTGGAGTGCAGGATGAAGACGTTCGGATTCTCGAGCGCGAGACGCCGATAGATGACCTCGGCCTCCGGGAACGCATTCGTTTTGAAGTAGACGAGTCCGAGGAGATTGAGGACATCGGCATCATCGGGACGCATGCGCTGCGCGTTCTCCAATTCGCGCCGCGCCTCGGCGTACCTGGCCTCCTGAAACGCTTCACGTCCGCGGTTGTAGTGGAGGAGGAAGACGCCCTGGTCGAACGGCGGGGCGACAGCAGGATCGCGTTCGGGCATTCCGTGGCCGATTGTATCTGCTCAGCGAGTGCCGAGGTAGCGCATGCCGGGAAGCATGGCCACGAGAGGTTGCGTGGCGGCGCCGAATCCGCCGGTGAGCTTGCGGCCGCCGCGACGCCCCGCATAGCTTGTCGCCTGGCCGTACGGCGTGCCGTAGTAAACCGTGAGCGCGCGCTTGACGTACGTCATCGTCTCTTCGTACGGCGGGATGCCGCGATACTTCGCCACCGCGCCGTCGCCGGCGTTGTACGCGGCGAGAACGCGATGAAGATCGCCGCTGTATCGCGCAAGCAAGTCGGCGAGGTTGTGGATGCCGCCACGAATGTTGTCCTCGGGATCGAAGACGTTCCGAACGCCGTACTGCCGCGCGGTCTCAGGCATGAGCTGCATCAGCCCGCGCGCGCCTTTGTTGGAAACGCAGCGAGGATTGAAATCGGATTCGACCTGGATAACGGCGCGAACGAAGACAGGATCAACGCGATACTGCGCGGCGTAACGGTCGATGTAGGAGTCGAAGCCGGAACGCCGATCCCGCTGCTTCGCCCACCAGGTCCAGTCGTTCTTGTGCGCTGACGATGCGGCGCCGAAGTTGGAGATGACCTTCGATCCGTCGCTCCTGATGATGAGGTGCACCTGCGCCTGCAGAGAAACCGCGGCAAAGATGACCAGGAGGATGGCGACGCGGCGCATTTGGAGCGGAAATCGTAGCACGCTACTTCCGCGTCCACCGATCGGCGTCGCGAACGCGGTACTTGGTCATGGCCGCGGCGAATGCCTCATCGAGATCGATGCCGAGGGAGTTGGCCATGCAGACGGCGACGAAGATGAGATCGCACAATTCTTCGGCGACGTCGCCATTCGCTTCACCGCTTTTCGGCTTCTTGAAGCCGGCATCGTGACTGAGAGCGCGCGCGAGCTCGCCTAACTCTTCGGTCATTCGCGCCAGCATCGAGAGCGGCGGAAAGTAGCCTTCCCTGAATTGCGAGATGTAGTCGTCGACTTCCTTCTGAACGGGCGCAAAGCTCATCCTCGAAGTTTTGCACAGGCGGACCGCAAATTCTGGTCTATGATGCCGCCACACTTAAATCGAATAATCGCCGGACCGCCCGCTGGACGGACGTGTACAGCAGCGCGACGGCATTCGAGGAGGACCGATCATGGATGGCCTCTTACGCGCTCTGATCAAGACGGTGCGCCGCCGCATGCGCGCCGATGAAGAGTTGACCGTGGAAGCAGTGACGAAGGAGCTCGGCTACACGCGCCAATACGTCTCCGGCCGATTCCATCGCCTCACCGGCCGCCTGCTCAGCCACTTCCTCAAGGAAAAGCGCCTCGAAAAAGCGGCCCGCCTCCTCAAGAGCGGCAACATGCGCGTGTCCCAAATCGCCCGCCGTTGCGGCTTCGATTCGGAGAACTATTTCCGCCAACAGTTCCGCGAACGCTTCGGCATGTCCCCCCGCCAGTTCCGCACAAACGGAACACTGCGCGCGCTGACGGGCCCGCGCCCGTCGATACAACCGCAGATGGCGTGAGCTTCTAAGCGGTCCGCCTCACCAGCACAGACAAGAGTGTCTGTGCCACATTCATCCTGCCGCGCTTGCACAACTCTGGTATCGACGAGAGCCAGTGTGGCACAGACACTCTGTCTGTGCTTTTGGCAAAGATTCGCTGAACCCATTGCTAACCGCTGTGGTCATATCCCGCCTCAATCCACAAATATCGCAGCGTGTTCGCGTCATGCGCCCGGGTGACGATCGCGTGATGCGTAAAGAGGAGCAGGCGGCGTAGCAGCGAATGCGGGACGCCGTTCTTCTGGAGATACTCGCGATGTGCGGCGACGGTGTCAAAACTCATCGAGCGGAGGGCGTTGTTCAGCCGCACAACAGTCCCCTGCACGCCTAGTTCGCCGCGGCGGAGAAGGTGGCGGCGATGGAAGAGGCGCAGCTCACCGTCAGTGACGCCGATTTTTAGCGGCTTGCCGGCGTACATCGGGATCGAACGAATCCGAAACCCCCAGGCGGTTTGCGCGCGCATGGCGTCGGTGATCTCGCGGGCGATTGCGTCGTCGACGATTTCCCGTTCGCGAACGATGAGCAGCCAGTCGTCCGTCGCGGCGTCGACGGCGCGGTTCAGTTCCGCGCGATGCTTCGACAGCGGATCATCGAACGGAACATCGAGCACGAGCTGCTCCAGATGCTGCAAGTGCGGCGTGAGCGCGCTCAGCTCCTCGGCGTGTACGTGCCCGAGCGTAATGACGCCGAGGCGCAAGGACTAATCCTCGACCTTCTCGTGAATGCGGATGATGCGCGACGCCCTGCCGGTGGTCTCGTCCACCTCGATCATCGCGCCGGAGAGCCGGATATCGCGCTTCGCGACCTCCAGCTTCTTCGGAGTATTCATGAGAAAGCGGTAGAGCACTTCATCGGGACGGAATCCAATGACCGAGTCGTACGCGCCGCTCATGCCGACGTCCGTCTGGAACGCCGTGCCGAGCGGCAGAATGCGCTCGTCGGCCGTCGGCACATGCGTGTGCGTACCGACGACAACCGAGACGCGGCCGTCGAGGTGGCGTCCCATGGCCTGTTTCTCCGATGTCGCTTCGCAGTGGATGTCGACGACGATCACTTTCGCCGCGTCGCCGATCTCCTTCAGCTCGCGCTCCATCACGTAGAACGGGTTGTCGCATGGCGGCATGAACACATTGCCCATCACCTGCACGACGGCCACGTTCACGCCTGCGGCCGTCTGCCGGATCACGCGTCCCTTTCCGGGATTGGCCTGCGGATAATTCGCCGGCCGGATCACGTGCTCGTAGTGATCGTAGTTGTCGACGAAATCCTTCTTGTCCCAGATGTGATTGCCCGAGGTGTAGGCGTTGATGGGAAGCTCCGACAACTCATGCATGATCGCCTCGGTGACGCCGAAGCCGCCGGCGGCGTTCTCGATGTTGACGATCGTGAAGTCGATCTTCTCGCGATCGACGACATGATTGAGCTTCGCATGCAGCGCCTTGCGACCAGGCTGGCCAACGACGTCACCGATATAGAGGATGTTGATCATTTCGCGTAATCGACCGCTCTCATTTCACGGATGACCGTGACCTTGATCTGACCGGGATACTGCAGCTCCGCTTCGATCTTGCGCGCGACGTCTTTCGAGAGCCAGATCGACTGTTCGTCGGTGATCTTTTCGGCGTTGACGATGATGCGAAGCTCGCGCCCGGCCTGAATGGCGAAGCTCTTCGACACGCCTTCCATCGAGTTGGCGATGCTTTCGAGGCGCTCGAGGCGATGCACGTAATTTTCAAGGATCTCGCGGCGCGCGCCGGGGCGCGCAGCGGAGAGCGCGTCGGCGGCGTTGACGAGAACCGCTTCGACCGTGGTCGGATCGTAGTCGCCGTGATGGCACTCCATCGCGTGGATGATTTCGCGCTTCTCGTCGTACTTCTCCAGCACCTGTCGGCCCAGCTCGAGATGCGTTCCTTCCATCTCGCGGTCGATCGCTTTGCCTATGTCGTGCAGCAGTCCGCCGCGCTTGGCGATCGTGTCGTTGACGCCGAGCTCGATGGCCATCAACGCCGCGAGCTGCGCCACTTCCAGCGAGTGCATCAACACGTTCTGGCCGTACGACGTGCGATACCGAAGCCTGCCGAGGAGCCGCAGCACCTCAGGATGAATGTCGGTGATGCCGAGCGAGAAGGCAGCGGCTTCGCCTTCCTCGAAGAGTTTCTGATCGAGCTCCTGCCGCACCTTCTCAACCAGCTCCTCGATACGGGCGGGATGGATACGGCCGTCCTGCATGAGGCGTTCGAGCGAGATGCGAGCGATCTCGCGACGGATGGGATCGAAGCCGGAGAGGATGACCGCCTCGGGCGTGTCGTCGACGATGAGATCGACGCCCGTGGCAAGCTCCAGCGCGCGAATGTTGCGTCCTTCGCGGCCGATGATGCGCCCCTTCATGTCCTCGCTCGGGAGATCGACGACGGAGACGGTGTTTTCGGCGACGTAATCCGAGGCCATGCGCTGGATGGCCATGCCGAGGATCTTGCGAGCCTTGAGGTGGCCCATCTCGTTGGCCTCGGTCTCGATGCGCTTGATGATCTGCGCGGCTTCGAGCTTGGCGTCGTTCTCGATGCCGCGGATCAGCTCGCGCTTCGCTTCGTCGGTCGTGAGGCCGGCCACCTGTTCGAGCTTGTGGCGCTGCGCTTCGATCAACTCGCCGAGCTCGCCCTCGCGCTGCTCCAGCGACTTCTCGCGGTCGCCGATGGCGCGGTCGCGTTTCTCGACCTCGCCCATGCGCGTGTCGAGCTGCTGCGTCTTCTTGTCGAGGTTCTCTTCCTTCTGCTGCAGCCGTCGCTCGCTGACTTTCAGCTCGTCGTTGCGCTGCTGCGACTTGCGATCGAAGTCCGACCGCATCTGCAGAAGTTTTTCTTTGACCTCGAGGTCGGCTTCCTTCGTCTTTGACTCGGCGGACTTGCGGGCGTCCTCGAGGATTCGGTCGGCATTCCGGCGCGCTTCGTCGAGCAGCGCGGCGCCACGCTTGCGGGATACGGCGGCCCAGATGGCGGCGAGGACGATTGCCCCGGCCAGCCCGATGAGCACTGCAATCACATAACTAACGTTGATACTCAAACTGCACCTCCCCAGTCGGGAGGCTTGCGCGCTACTCGCGAGGAAATTCGGAGGACCCCGCCTGAGCCGTGTGTAGGATTCTTACTTGAACCTGCCGGAACAGGTGGGCGCTCTACCCGTGCCGTTCAGCTACCGTCTCATATCCCGAAGGACGACGGCATGCACGCGGCACGAAGACGCGAGCACCCGGAAGTAAGAAAAGCATCGGTTCAAGAGTTAGATCGTTCATCACGAACTCTGCAGGGACTCCGAAAACTGCTTGTCTGAAAACTGTGACTCAGGTGATGATCTTCCCGAGCCGCTCCGACATTTCCTCTGTTTTCTCGATCCAGATTCCGACCGCGTTGCTGCGTTCTTTTCTGTAGCGGGAAAACTCATCGGCGATATTGAGAGCCGCCAGGATGGCGATTTTCATTGGATCGACCGTGGCAACCTTCGCCGCGACCTCACGCATCCTGGAATCGACGAACCGCGCAAGCTCCGTTAAATAGTTCGGGTCTCCCTCTCCACGAACGTTATACGTCTGACCAAAGATCTCGACGGAAGTCGAGTCGTATTCACCGTCCATCGAAAAAAATTACCAAGAACGCGCGGATTATAACCGAAGGTTCGTTTTCACTCTCCGCCCCTTCCGATACTCATCCTGCATCCACCCCATTTGCACGAAAACCGCAGATTGACTTACGCCTGATTACCGCCTAAGTTGACCTCGCGACTCCCCATGGCCGTACTTGCCCGCCGTCTCGACACGCAGTTCCAGCTCCTCGAAGCTCCTCCGATCCTCAAGCCGGCGATTACTCCACGGATCGTAGAATCCGGTGAAGGCGAGGCCATCCGCAACCTCCGGGCGACGCTCGAAGCCTCGATCGCGTCGAAACTCACCAGCGGCTCCGAGCTGGTCCGCGCCGTCGCCCGCCAGCGCCGCGACGAAATCCTTCCGACCACCATCCCCCCTCTCGATGCGCTCCTCGGCGGCGGACTGGCGCGCGGCAAGATGACCGAGATCGCCGGCCGCGGTACGCGCTTCTCGATCGTGATCGCCACGCTCGCTGCCGCGACGAGCATCGGAGAGGCGGCGGCGTTCATCGACGCCAGCGATTCGTTCGATCCGCAACTCGCCGAGGCCGCGGGAGTCGATCTGCGAAGACTGTTGTGGGTTCGGCCGAACACGATGAAAGAAACCGTGACCGCGGCCGAGATGACGGGCGCGACCGGCTTTCAACTCGTCATCATTGATATAGGCGCCCGCCGTCCGCCCGGCCGCCGCGTCCCCGACGCGGCGTGGGTGCGGCTGGCGCGCGTGGCGGAATCGCACGGGGCCACGATCCTCGTCTCCGCTCCGTACGCGCTGACCGGCACGACCTCGGAGGCGATGATCCTCGCGCACACGCCGCGTCCGCGCTGGCTCGGCCGTGGCGATGCGCCGCGCGTCCTCGCCGGAATCGAAACTCGGCTCAAACTCGAAAAGCATCGCCGTCTGCGGCCGGGACAGACGACGACGGTGTTCTTTCAGTGTGAAGAAACGATTTGCGGGAGTCGGGAGTCGGGAGTCGGGAGTCGGACCTCGGAGGACGTTTTCTCCGACACCCGACTCCCGACAACCGACACCCGGAAAGCATCATGACCCGCCTGGCCTGCTTCTACGTCCCGATGTTCGTCCTCGCGGCGCGGCTTCGCAGCGAGCCCGACCTGCTCAACGAAGCGGTTGGCATCGTCGAAGGCAACGGCAGCAACGCGCACATCGTCGCGGCGACACGACGCGCGCGAAACAAGGGAATCCAGCCCGGACTCTCGCTGGCACAGGCGCGCTCGCTCCTGCCGAAGCTCATCGCCCGCGGCCGCGACGCCGAATGCGAACGCACCGCGCAGGAAGCGCTGCTCGAAGTGGCCGAGACGTTTTCGCCGCGCGTCGAAGATGCGGGAGAAGGCGTGGTATTTCTCGACGTGACCGGGATGGAACGGCATTTCGCTGACGATGGGAGTGGGGAGTGGGGGGTGGGGAGTGGGAGCGACGCCGACGCAACTCATGCCGATGCGAATCTCTCCCACACCCCACCCCCTACTCCCCACTCCCCGACCTCCGAGCTCCGTCTCGCCCGCGCCGCCATCCGCGCATGCGACGCCGTCTCCCTCCCCGCCCGCGTCGGCATCGCGGCCAGCAAACTGGCGGCGCGCGTCGCGGCGGAGTTGCCGAAATCGCCGACCGTCGTCGCGGCCGGCGAGGAAGCGACCTTCCTCGCGCCGCTGCCGCTGACGCGTCTCTCGCCCGAGATCGAAGCAGCCGCCATGCTGCAACGCTTCGGACTCGCGTCGATCGGCGATCTCGCCAAACTTCCCGAGAGCGAAATCGCCAGCCGCCTCGGCGAAGTCGGACGCGAGCTGCACTGGGCGGCGCGCGGCATCGATCCGCGTCCGCTCATGCCGCGCCCGTTGCCGCCCGAGTTTCGTGAAGGCATGGAGCTGGAGTGGCCGCTGGTTGCGCTCGAACCGTTCCTCTTCATCGCCAACGCCGCACTCGACCGCCTCTCGAAACGCATGGAAATTCAGGGCTTCGCGTGCAAGCGGCTGGAGTTCACGCTCACGCTCGATCCCGAGGGGTACGACGCGCGCGGCATCGACCTGCCCGCGCCGACGCGCGACGTCAAAACGATGCTGACGCTGATGCGCCTCGACCTCGAGAAAACGCCGCCCGGCGCGCCGGTGGTCGGCTTCTCGTTCGTCGCGCATCCCGACCGTCCGCGCCGCGCGCAGCTTTCGCTCTTCGGTCCAAGCGCGGTCTCGCCGGAAAAACTCGCCACGACGATCGCGAAACTCGTCTCCATCCTCGGCGATGGCCGCGTTGGGATGCCGATGACCGTCGATGGCCATCTTCCCGAACGCTACGCAATCAACGTTTTCTCCCCCCCTCCGCCGCCGGACATGAAACGAACTCCGGCGCGCGCTCGCGGCCTGCTCGCCGTGCGCACGTTCCGGCCACCGATTCCGATCGAAGTCACGACGCGCGAAGCCGAGGGAGATGACATGCAGATCGCGTCGATCCGCAGCATTGCCAATGAAATCTCCGACTCCCGCCCCCCCACTCCCCACTCCCGCCGCATCGAAGCCGGCGCGAAAATCGAGATCGGCGGCACGGTGCGCATCTGCTCCGGCCCGTGGCGCATCGAAGAAGGTTGGTGGAGCGATCGTCCGGACATTCGCGAGTACTGGGACGTGGAGCTCGAGCGTGGCGGCGTTTATCGCGTTTTCCGCGGCGGCGCGGAATGGTTTGTCGATGCCCGATACGAAATGTAGGTGACCTATGAAAGACATCCAGGGACGTGCATTCGATTTTGCCTGCAGTCTGGTGCGGCTTCATCGCACGACAACGACAACGAAAGTGGCCGCGCCACTCGTCAGCGAACTGCTCCGCTTCGGCCTCTCGATCGGATCGATCCTTGAAGAAGTCGAGTCGATTCACGACAAAGCGGACTTCATCGCCCGCTGCCGCGTCTCGCTCCGCGAAGCCCGCAAAACGCTCTACTGGCTGCGGCTGCTCGACGCGACGCGAACAATCAAGTCGCCGCGACTGGCGCCGCTGACGAAAGAAGCGCGCGAGATCGTGGCGTCTTTGTCCGCGATTATCCGCAATGCGAATCTGCCGAAGTGATGGATCTGTTCCGCCCATCCGCCGGCGCGCGAAAGGAGCGTGCTCGCAAGCGCTCGTGGCACATCGTCAAGACAACGCGTCCGTACGCCGAGATGCGCGCCGCGAGTGCGTTTTCGTTTCTCGATGGCGCCAGTTTGCCGGAGGACCTCATCTTCAACGCCGCGCAGAAAAACATTCCGGCGATGGCGCTCATCGACACGAACGGCGTCTACGGTGCGCCGCGGTTTTATGGGGCGGCGAAAAAGGCGGGCGTGAAGGCAATCGTCGGTGCCGAGGTAGTGATCGATAACGACGCGCCGGTCAAAGGGCTGAAGCTCACGCGCATGGATGCGGCGCGCTCGAATGCGCGCGAGGCGAGGCTCACATTGCTCGTCGAAAATCACGACGGCTATCGGAATCTGTGCAAGCTGTTGACGGCGGGCGCGCTCAATCGACGGAAGGGCGAAGCGCGCTTCACGTGGGATCTCATCGCGCAGCATGCCGCCGGACTTCACTGCATGACCGGCGGCGATGAAGGTCCGCTTGCGCATGCGTTGACGAACGGCGGCATCGTCGAAGCCGAAACGTTGCTGCACAAGATCGGTGGCATCTTCGGCGGGCGCACGCACGTCGAGTTGCAGCGGCACCATCGTCGCGACGAAGAGCATCGCAACATCGCACTCGTCGATCTCGCCCGGCGTTTTCGGCTGCCGCTCATCGCCACGAATGGCGTCCGCTATGCGCGTGCCGAGGACAAGGAGATGCACGACATCCTCACGTGTGTGCGCGAGGGGCGCAACGTCGACAACGCCGGCCGGCTCCTCGGCGTCAATCGCGAGCGGTATGTGAAGAGCGCCGATGAGATGGCCGCGCTGTTCGCCGATTTACCCGAGGCGATCGATGGTGCATGGACGCTCGCTAATACGCTCGATTTCACGCTCGCCGATCTTGGCTACAAGTTTCCCGACTATCCGCTGCCCGAAGGCGAATCAGCGATGTCGTTCCTGCGCAAGATCGCGTGGAACGGCGCGACGACGCGCTTCCGGCCGTTGACCGCGAAGGCTCAGGCACAGATCGAGAAAGAGCTCAACACGATCGAGAAGATCGACCTGTCCGGCTACTTCCTCATCGTCTGGGACATCGTTCAGTTCTGCCAGCGCGAAAAGATTCTCGTGCAGGGTCGCGGATCAGCGGCCAACAGCGCGGTTTGCTACGCGCTCGGCATCACCGCTGTCGATCCCGTTTCGATGGAGCTGCTGTTCGAGCGTTTTCTGTCCGAGGAGCGCGGCGAGTGGCCGGACATCGATCTCGATCTCCCCTCGGGCGATCAACGCGAGCGCGTCATCCAGCACGTCTACAAAACGTACGGCGTTCACGGTGCGGCGATGACCGCGAACGTGATCACGTACCGCGATCGCTCCGCGGCGCGCGAAGTCGGCAAAGCGCTCGGCTTCTCGCT
>DASYJY010000112.1:0-3978 GCA_035995985.1 Thermoanaerobaculia bacterium
AAGAGTTCGAAGCGGATCGACGTCAATCGTTCGCCGGCGAACTGCAGCGTCAGCGATTTGTCGTCCGCGTAGTCGACGACGAGCTGGCCGGCGGCATCACCTTTCTTTGTGTGCCAGCCGTTCGACTCCAGCGCTTTCACCGCCGCCGCGCGATTCATTCCGACCGTCAGGTGGAACGACTCCGGCCGCATCCAGGAAGTTTTGCTGTTCGACGGAAACGCAGTCGCGAAAAAGAGCGCAACGATCGCGATCATGCCGCGCCCTGCGTGGTGGCCTCGGCTTTCAACTGCGGATCCCAACCGACGACGGCGTTGCCCGTTCCGATGACCGTCCAGTAGCCGTAAACCTCGGCGGGATACGACGGGAAATCGAGCGCAGACAGCATCCACGCCAGCGATCCCGCCTTTACTTCGCTCACGGCCATGTCCATGAACTCCGGCAGCACCGCGATCAGCTCGCGCGTCCGCCCCTTGCGCATCAGGTCGAGCACTTTCATGTCCCACAGATAGCCGCTGTGTTCGTACACATGCTCGCGCGACATGTCCTCGGGGATGTCCGGCTCCGTCGTGAAGTGCCGATGCGAGAGCGTGTTCGACGCCAGCAGCACCGCGCGCCGTCCGCTCTTCTCGATCGCGCGCTTCGTGGCCTGACCGAGCTTCAGCATCTGCTGCTGGCCCATCTCATTGCTGAAGTAGTACGGCGAATTGTTCGACGAGATGCCAACGATCGGGATGTCCCACTCGGGATTCATCATGTGACACGAGACGATGGTGCCGTAGTCGACGCGGAAGTTCGGATTGCGCATCATCTTCGTGATCAACCCGTCGCGCGCCCCCTCCTCGGCGATCAACTCCGCCAGCTCGACGTCGACTTTGATGTCGTAGCTGAAGCGAAAGAGGTTCGGAAAAATCGGATCGACCGACAGCCCGTGAAACTCGGGTATACCGAGGAAGTGATGGCCGATCACGGTCTGCCAGTGCGGCGAATGGACCAGAAACACATCCGGCTTCTTCTCCAGAAAGTGCTTCCGAGCGCGCTCATAACCCCAGCGCAAAACCTCCCAGCCGCATTCGGACTTCGGCTCGTTGCGCCAATGGTTCTCGCCATAAACAATGTGCGGCGGATGAGGAGCGAGAACGCCGCCGATGATGGAGCCGTTTGCCATTGGGGAAATTGTAGCTGGTCACTGCCATCCT
Organism: Thermoanaerobaculia bacterium; assembly: GCA_035995985.1. Classification (GTDB taxonomy): domain Bacteria; phylum Acidobacteriota; class Thermoanaerobaculia; order Gp7-AA8; family Gp7-AA8; genus JADGNZ01. The sequence goes on from DASYJY010000112.1 coordinate 1,197, forward strand.
GAGCCGCCGGAGGCGTCGTGGCCGAAGGCGGAGCGCCGCAGGACCTGACTTTCCAGGGTCAGACCCTGACTTTCCAGGGTCTGACCCTAACTTTCCAGGGTCATACCCTAACTTTCCAGGGTCACACCCTAGCTTTCCAGGGTCATACCCTAACTTTCCAGGGTCACACCCTAACTTTCTGGGGTCACACCCTAACTTTCCAGGGTCAGACCCTCAGGATGACAGTTTGGCGTAGCCGCCGCGCAGATGCTTCGCGCGCGTGAGGCCCGCGTCCCGCGCGATGTCGAGGGCGCGCGCGGAACGGCCGCCGGTCTGGCAGTAGAAGACGATGTCGACACTGCGCGGAAGTTCGTCGAGACGATTCGGCAGCTCGCCGAGTGGGATGTGGAGCGCGCCGTCGATGTGGCCTGCATCCCATTCGTATTCTTCGCGAACGTCGATCGCAATCGCGTTAACGACCGCCGTGACTTCGTGCAGGTTGGCGGGATTGCAGAACTGGTCGTAGTCGATGAGGCCTGTGATCGCAGCGTGTGCGTCGTGTTGCTGTTTGAGCCGCAGCGTTCGAAACGACATCCGCAGCGCGTCGAAGAGGAGCAGGCGTCCGACGAGCGTTTCGCCGATTCCGGTCAGCAGCTTGATCGTTTCCGTCGCCTGGATTGTGCCGATCACTCCGGGCAGGACGCCGAGGACTCCACCTTCGGCGCACGACGGCACGAGATGCGGCGGCGGTGGCTCGGGATAGAGGCAGCGGTAGCACGGCCCGTCCGCGGCAGAAAAAACGGAGGCCTGACCCTCGAAGCGGAAGATCGAGCCGTAGACGTTCGGCTTGCCGAGCAGGACGCAGGCGTCGTTGACGAGGTAGCGCGTGGCGAAATTGTCGGTGCCGTCGACGATGACATCGTACTTCTCGATGATGCCGAGCGCGTTCTCCGAGGTCAGCGCGGCGTCGTGGGTGTCTATGGTGATGTCGGAATTCAAATCGAGCAGCCGCGCTTGCGCCGCCTCGACTTTCCGACGTCCGAGATCCGACGTTCCGTACAAAACCTGGCGGTGCAGATTGCTGGCATCGACCTCGTCAAAATCGACGACTCCGATGCGGCCGACGCCGGCAGCGGCGAGGTAGAGTCCGACCGGACTTCCCAATCCGCCGGCGCCGACGACGAGTACCGATCCGGCCTTCAGTTTCTCCTGACCCGCCTCCCCAACCTCGGGGAGGATAAGGTGGCGTGCGTAGCGAGCGCGTTCGGAATTAGTGAGCATTGTCATCCTGAGCTGCCGGAGCGACGGAGGCGAAGCCGCAGTCGCGGAGGACGGTCGAAGGACCCCCTCCGTGATAAACGAGGGCGGTGCGCGTCCCGAGGCAAGCACTGAGGGGGTCCTTCGACCCTTCGACCGTCCTCCGGCGCTCCGCCTTCGGCTACGACGCCTACGGCGGCTCAGGATGACAGTCACGGCAGCAACCGGCCCACGATCTCCTGCAGTTTCCGACCGTCCACCCGCCCTTTGTACTTCGCGGATGCTTCCTTCATCACCTTGCCCATGTCCTTCTTCGACTGCGCGCCGGTGGAGGCGACGATTTCGCGGATGTCGGCTTCGATCTCATCGTCGGTCAGGTCGGCCGGGAGCCAGGTCTTGAGCAACTCCATCTCGCTCTGCTCTTTGGCGGCGAGCTCGGGGCGATTGCCTTTCGTGTATTGCTCGATCGAGTCGAGGCGCTGCTTGACCGCTTTGCGGATCACGGTCATCGCTTCTTCGTCGCTCAACTCGTGGCCGACTTCGATCTGCTGATACTTGAACGCCGACTGCAGCATGCGCAGCGTGGAAAGGCGCACCGCGTCGCGCGCTTTCATGGCCGCAGTGAGCTCGGCGCGAATCTGCTCTGTTAGTTGCCCCATATTGCGCTACTCCTCGGCGCATTCTATTCTCGCCGGCCATGCCGCTCGACGTTGCCGCACTCCTCCGCGAAACGGGCGCGTTGCTCAGCGGCCACTTCCGTCTGTCGTCCGGATTGCACAGCGCGGGCTACGTGCAGTGCGCGCTGCTGCTCGAACATCCGCGCAACGCGAAGGCGATCGGAATCGCGCTCGCGGAAAATGTGCGGACGATGCAGCCGGCGAGAATCGTGGCCCCCGCAATGGGCGGCGTGATCATCGGCTACACGGTGGCCGAGGCGCTCGATGCGCCGTCCATCTTCACGGAGAGGAAGGAAGGGGCGATGACGCTCCGACGCGGCTTCCGCATCGCCGACGGCGAGAGGGTGGTGATCGTGGAGGATGTGGTGACGACGGGGAAGTCGACTCGCGAAACGGCTGCAGTCGTCGAAAGACTCGGCGGCGTTGTGGCGGGCTTCGCATCGATTTTGAATCGGAGCGGGATGTCGAATCCGTTCTCCGCGCCGTACGCTTCGCTGCTGTCGTTGAATCTCGATACGTACGATGAGACCGATTGCCCTCTCTGCGCGTCGGGCACCGCGATTGATTCGCCGGGGTCGCGATATTCGAAGTAGGTTTTCAGAGAGATAGACTCAGCCCGTGCAAATCGAGTTGATCCAGGTACGCGGCAACGAAGCCGAGCTACGCATCGACGGGCGCACGCACTTCGTCCCGTTCGTCAACACCGGCTCAGAGATCAGCTTTGCGTACGACGGCGAAATCTGGACCGTTGAGATCGCCGACAAAGCACGCGCGCGGGCACGGCATCGCGATCACTCGATGGCCGCGCCGATGCCGGGCGTTGTGTTGAAGATCCTCGTGAATATCGGTGATGACGTCACGAAAGGCGC
>DASYJY010000113.1:0-5200 GCA_035995985.1 Thermoanaerobaculia bacterium
CTGGTTCGCAACCCCATTCACCTGGTTCGCCAACCCCATTCACCTGGTTCGCCAATCCCATTCACCTGGTTCGCAACCCCATTCACCTGGTTCGCCAACCCCATTCACCTGGTTCGCCAACCCCATTCACCTGGTTCGCCAATCCCATTTAAATGGTTCGCAGCCCCATTCAAAGGGCTCGCAAGCCGATTTAAGGGTGGTAAACGCATCGACCTTAGGGGGGCCGTATATCGAAGACCGCCAACCAGCCCGGACTGACCCGTTTGGTTGCGGCTACGCCGCGCTGTGTCTTTGTGGTTGAAAGCTTTTTAAGCCGCACCAATCAAGTCCGCGAACTTCTTCAAATCGATGTTCCCCCCCGAGATCACCGCCACAATCGGACCTTCCACCCTCCCGGTCAGCGCCGCCGCCACCGCCAGCGCGCCCGCGCCTTCTGCGATCACGCGCACTTTCTCGGCCACCATGCGCATGGCGCGCTTCGTTTCGTCGAGCGTGACCACGATCGAGCCGTCGACGATGCCTTGCATCCGTTCCCACATGCGCGGGAAGACGCTCTTGCCGCCGGCGCCGTCGACGAACGACGGCTGAAACTCTTCGAAGACCTGCGCCGAGCCTGCTTCGAATGACTTCGCGCCGGGCGCAGCGGTCTCCGGCTCCGCACCGAGGACCTTCACGTGCGGCGCGAGCTGGCGGATCGCACTACCGATACCGGAAACCAGGCCTCCCCCTCCGATCGCGGCGATGACCGTTCGCACTGTCGGCAGGTCTTCGAGGATTTCCAATCCGAGCGACGCGTTGCCGGCGATGAAGTTGTGATCGTCGAACGGATGGATGAACGTCCCCTCGACGCCTTCGACTGCCCGCTCGTCCATCGCTCGCCAGGCGACGTCGAACGGCACTTTGACGATGCGCGCGCCGAGGTTGCGCATGCGCTCGATCTTGGTTTCGGGCGCGGTTTCGATCGTCACGACCGTACACGGAATCCCGTACTCGGCGGCCGTGTACGCGACGCCCTGTCCTGCGTTTCCGGCGCTGATGGTCCACACGCCTTCCGCGCGTTCGTCGGGCGTCAACATCGCCACGGCATTCGCGGCGCCACGGATTTTGAACGCGTTGATCGGCTGCAGGTTATCGAGCTTCAGCCAGATCTCCGGCGCCGTCGTTCCGTGCCGCAATTTGATGAGCGGCGTGCGCGTGATGACGCCGCGGATCCGTTCGCGGGCGGCGTAAATCTCATCGAGCGTGACGGGGCGGACAGGCGGTGCGGCGGTCGGCATAGCGGCGCATTGTAAGACGCCGCTCAGGCACGTCTCGTGCTCTTTCGTTGCGCGTCATGCAAAGTGCAGAAATCCTTTCTCCCCCCTCATCGCAAAACGTGAACAGCTGCGAGCGCTGGCTCTCGGTCGTCGTCGGCAGCGCGGTGGCCGCGTACGGACTTTCGCGCCGCTCCATCGCCGGCATCACCCTCGCCAGCGTCGGCGCCGGACTTGTCTGGCGCGGCGCCAGCGGCTATTGCGCGGTCTATAACGCCCTCGGCCTCACCAGCGCCCCCGAATCCGATCACGACACGTCGAACGTCAGCGTGCCCTACGGCCGCGGCGTGCGCGTGGAACAGAGCGTCACGATCGGTCTGCCGCCGGAAGAGATCTACGCCTTCTTCCGCAACTTCGAGAACCTGCCGCGCTTCATGTCGCACCTGCAGTCGGTGACGGTGCTCGACGACAAGCGCTCGCACTGGACGACGAAAGGCCCCGCCGGCAGCGACGCGGAATGGGACGCCGAGATCATCAATGAGATCCCGAATGAACTGATCGGCTGGCGTTCCGTGGACGGCTCGCAAGTCGACAACGCCGGGTCGGTTCACTTCAAAGCCAATCCCGCCGATCGCGGCACCGACGTCAAAGTCATCCTTCGCTACGACCCGCCCGGCGGCGTCCTCGGCGCGATGACTGCGAAGGTCTTCGGCGAGGATCCCGCGCATCAGGTGAAGGAAGACCTGCGCGCCCTGAAGATGCTGCTCGAGACGGGAGAGATCGCGTCGACCACCGGCCAACCGAACGGCCTGCCGCATCGAGCGCGTCTGCGCGAACGCTTCGCGGAGGTGATGCGATGAAAGCCGTCTGCTGGTTCGGCAAGACCGACGTTCGCGTGGAGAACGTTCCCGATCCGAAGATCATCAATCCGCATGACGCGATCGTCCGTGTGACGCTGACCGCGATCTGCGGCTCCGATCTCCACCTCTACGACGGCTACATCCCCACCATGATGAAAGGCGACATCCTCGGACACGAGTTCATGGGCGAGGTCGTCGAAGTCGGCGCCGAGGTCAAGAATCTGAAGGTTGGCGACCGCGTGATCGTGCCGTTTCCGATCTGCTGCGGACGCTGCTGGTTCTGCAAGAACGATCAATGGTCGCTCTGCGACAACACGAATCCGAATTCGTGGATGGTCGAGGCGATGTACGGCTTCGGCGGCGCTGCACTTTACGGCTATTCGCATCTCTACGGCGGCTACGCCGGCGGTCAGGCGGAGTACGTTCGCGTCCCATTCGCGGACATCAATCCGGTGAAGATCCCCGACAGTCTGCCCGACGAGAAAGTACTTTTCCTCACTGACATTTTCCCGACCGGCTATTTCGCCGCCGACAATTGCGACATCAAGCCCGGCGACGTCGTTGCGGTCTGGGGCTGCGGTCCGGTCGGACTCTTTGCGATGAAAAGTGCGTGGCTGCTCGGCGCATCGCGCGTGATCGCCATCGACCGCGTCCCCGAACGAATGCGCCTCGCGCGCGAAGCGTGCAACGCGGAGGTGGTCGATTTCGAAGAAGTCGACGATGTTTACGACGTGCTGAAAGAGATGACCGGCGGCCGCGGTCCGGACTGCTGCATCGACGCCGTCGGCATGGAGGCGCACGGCCACACCGCCGACGCGCTCCACGACCGCGTGAAGCAGGTGATGCGCATCGAATTCGACCGCGCCCATGCCCTCCGCCAGGCGCTGCATTGCTGCCGCAAAGGCGGCACGGTCTCGATCCCCGGCGTCTACGGCGGCTTCATCGACAAGATCCCGTTCGGCGCCGCGTTCGGCAAAGGTCTAACCCTGAAAATGGGACAGGCGCACGTGCAGAAGTACGTCCACCACCTTTTGGCCCGCATCGAACGCGACGAGATCGATCCGTCGTTCCTCATCACCCACCGCGTCCGACTCGATGATGCGCCTGCGATGTACCGCACCTTCCGCGACAAACAGGACGACTGCATCAAGGTGGTGATGCGGCCGTAGGCTTTGCGACGGAACGCTGGCGTCCTCGCCGGCTGGCTCGGCGTGCGTCCCGCCGCCGGGTTATCAGCGAATGTTTGGTGCTTGCCGGGGTCGGCGGCGGGAGTCGCGCCGTGCCATACTCGAAATCGTGAACCACATCAAAATCATCGTCGAGAAACATGACGACGGTTACGTGGGCTATCCCGTAGGAATGAATGGCGTTGTCGTCGGCGAGGGCGATACCTACGCCGAAGCATTGGCCGATGTTCAATCATCAATTCAGTTTCACATCGAAACGTTCGGCGCGGACGCATTTGTAGACGAGTAGCCGAACCGAGACGCCGATCACCGCCGCTCGCTGTCGAGCGCCTTCATCTGATTCTCGTCGTAGCGCGTGCCCGCGACCGCCTCGGGCGGCATCGCCTGCTCGATCTGCTTGAGGTCAGCCTCGGACAACGTGATCGACAACGCGCCGAGCGATTCTTCGAGCTGCGGACGCCGCCGCGCGCCGATCACCGGGACGATGTCCTCGCCGCGTGCGAGCACCCAGGCGATCGCGAGTTGCGTCGGCGAGACGCCGCGCGCCGAGGCGAGCGCGTTCAGCGTGTCGATCAGTTTCTGGTTTTGCTCGAGGTTCTCGCCGCGAAAGCGCGGCAGGTGCGCGCGCAAATCGCTCTTGCTGGCCGGCAGCGATCCGCTGAGAAGCCCCCGCGAGAGCACGCCGTACGCGGTTACGCCGATTCCGAGCTCGCGCAGGAGTGGAAAAATCGCGCGCTCCGGCATGCGACTGATGATCGCGTACTCGATTTGGAGATCCGTGATCGGATGGACAGCGTGCGCGCGGCGGATGGTATCCACGCCCACTTCCGACAAGCCGATCGCGCGGACGTAGCCGGCTTTGACCAGCTCCGCGATCGCGCCGATCGTCTCTTCGATCGGTACATTCGGATCGAGCCGCGCCGGGCGATAGATATCGATGTAGTCGACGCCGAGCCGTTTGAGCGTGTACGCGATGAAATTCTTCACCGCGGCCGGACGCGCATCGAAGCCGAGCCACGCCGCGTCGGGTCCGCGCATCGCGCCGAACTTCACTGACAGCAGCACCTTGTCGCGCCGCCCGCGGATCGCGCGGCCGATCAGCATCTCGTTGTGGCCCATGCCGTAGAAGTCGCCGGTGTCGAGCAGGTTGATGCCGCTGTCGATGGCCTGATGAATCGTAGCGATGCTTTCGTCTTCATCCGCGGCGCCATACATGCCGGACATGCCCATGCATCCGAGCGCGATCGGGAAGACGTCGAAATTGCCGAGGCGGCGAGTGGTGATCATGCCCGGAACATAGCAGCAGTGATGCCGGGCACGTCACGAGCATTCCGACTCACCTCGGGAGGCACTCATGGCCAGCAAGAAAACAGCGGCGACGGTTGCGAAGCAGAAGAAGGTGCAGCGCGAGATCGACGTCGCGGAGAAGAAGTCATCTTCGAAAAAGAAATCCGACAAAGCGATTCAGACCGGCGCGCGCAAGCATCACGAGAATCCGATGCCGAAGCAGCATCAGGCCAAGCCGGGTATCGAGGCGAAGCTCGAACCGCGGCCGCAGTTCCGGAATCCGGAGTATCGCGGCAGTGGGAAACTCGACGGGAAAGTAGCGCTGATCACCGGCGGCGATTCCGGCATCGGGCGCGCCGTGGCAGTGCTCTTCGCGCGCGAAGGAGCGGACGTGGCCATCGTCTATCTCGATGTTGAACAGGTCGATGCGGAGGAAACCCAGCGCGTCATCGAACGCGAGGAGAAGCGGCGTTGCCTGCTGCTGCCGGGCGATGTAAAAGATCCGCAGTTCGCCATCGATGCAATCGAACGGACCGTCGCCGAATTCGGCGCGCTCGACATCCTCGTCAACAACGCCGCGTTCCAGGAGCACGCCAATTCGCTGGAGGACATC